>CALHVV010000043.1 GCA_938036915.1 uncultured Candidatus Saccharibacteria bacterium | reverse complement strand
TTCAAAAAAATATGTTGTGGTTTTTGCTACGATTATTGCTATCTCTGTTTGACAAATCTCACACGAAGATTTACAATAGCGACACTATATGAAGGTCGTGAGAAAAAAATCATACCCGGAACTATTCGAACAAGTACTTTCAGGCGAAAAAACGTTTGATATGCGTATCGCCGATATTACGATTGAGCCGGGTGATACTCTCGAGCAGGTAGAGGTCACTCATGACGGTGTGCCGACCGGTCGAACTGTTCGTCATACTGTTGGTACTGTGTTACGAACTAAGGAGATCGATTTCTGGCCACCAGAAGAGATTGACCGCTACGGATATCAAGTAATTTCACTTCGAAGTCAGCCTTCACATCGCCACAGATCTAACTCTAACTCATGAGATGTGTCTAGGGCTCTATGTTGTCACCCCGTACCGTGCTTGTGTTGAGTTAAAGCTCCTCAGATCGATCTAGCAGCTACTCATCGCCACGCTGCGGCCGTTCGAGCAACTGCGGCTCGCTCTGGCGTTCACCGCCAGTGATACGTACGACGTCTTTATCCATCTTGCCGAGCTCGCGATAAGTTGTATTGTAGTGGCCGACTGTTGTGGCGAGGCTCTTGCCCATTTTGCCCAGCAATTCATCAAACTTCTTGATGTGCGTCGCAAGCTGGCCAACCCGTAGCTGAATATCCTTGGCTTGCTCTTCAATCTGGAGGCTGCGTAGCCCCTGCAGCACCGTCTGCAAATAGGCCAAGAAACTGGTTGGACTAACGATAATCACCCGTCGATCGCGAAAGGCATACTCAATAAGATCGCGGCTTGAGCCACCTTGCCCTACATTGTTGATAAGCAGATCATAATACAGCGACTCGCTGGGTATAAACATAAAGGCAAAGTCCATTGTGTCTTCATTTGGGCGAATATATTTGCTCGTTTCATCGATGCGCTGCTTAAGGTCAAGCTTAACGCGGCCGAGTAGCTGCTGGCGCTCGTCTTTATTTGTGGCATTGATCATCCGGTTGTAGTTCTCGAGGCTAAATTTACTATCGATCGGCAGTACGCGTCCCTTGTCAAGAAAGATAACCGCATCGACCGCCTCACCATCAGCAAAGCGATATTGCATCTGATACTGAGCCGGTGGCAACACATTCTCAAGCACGCTCTGCAGATAATATTCACCAAAGACACCGCGCTGCTTGGGGTTTTGCAGAACGTTTTGCAGTGTCTTAAGCTCATCTGCTACATCGACGACGCGTCGATTAGTCTCATCCAGCTTCGTGAGGCGCTGCGTCACATCGGCCACCAGCTTAGCACTCTCCGAGAGCTGCTTCTGGACTGACGTTTGCATAGCAGCGCCCGAGCGCTCGAGCTTATCCCCGACCGACTGCTGCATAGCGGCTATCGTGCGCGACAACTCCGTCACGTCGCTCTTGAGAAGCGTCACCGACTGCTGATCTTTGAGCTCATTAAGCTTCGCCAGCAGCAGACTCAGCACTGCACCGCAGCCAACGAGGACAACAATAAGAATAATTCCAAGCACAAGAGAAAGTTCCATATCTCTAGTATAGCATTTCCCCAGAAATAGCTACTCATGTTGTTTTTATTGAGCGGGGCGTGTTAGCTCCTTATGAGTGTGTCTTTCTCATTTAGCACAAAGAGTAGAAGTGTCGTAATGAGTTTTTCAGCGCTAGCGCGAGAAATCTGATATTCTCAGAAAGAATTGACCTTCTATTGTATATTCGTCAAAGGAAGTGGCGTAAGAGTCGGCTAGAACATAAAATTCAGATAAGGGAGCTGCATCAAAGAGAGAGGGAATGAAAATCGCTTCATTTGAGCATGGCAAACGACCACCAAGCACCTATTGTGGAGTTTGGAGATATCTACAGCGTCGCAAGATATATCAATACAATGATCGCCATCATTGCACCAAGTGTGACTGCTAGGTTGCGCAGGCGCGAGATCCACGAAAACACGCCAATGCTCAGTGCCATCAAAATCGTGATAACTGGCACCACGACATACCATGACGATGCTGCCAGCCACGTAAGCACTGGCCAGAGACCGACTGCCGTTGCAAGCATAACAAGAGCGGGACGATACACCCGGCGCTGCACCAAAAATATAAGTCCGACAATCACTGCCACAACCATTGCGCTCAAGACTGTATAGAATGTGGGTGTGCCACAGCTTGCTGGATTGGCGCTACCAAGGCCACAAACCGCACCAAACACCCCAAGGTTGGCAACGAGCAGCAACACTGCACTCGTCACCACGCCAGTAACGGCCGCACCTATCATAATCTGCCCCATATCTGGCCACGATAAGTTCACAAAATGCTCGGTGTCTTCGGATGTATCGAGCACACCGCCCTGAGCAAAGGGGTTGTCGATTGCTCGGCTGTGGTCGAGCCCATCGTCAAGCACCGTCTTGGTGATGGTCGCCGTTTTAGCAGTTTTTGCTTTTTTAGCTTGGCGCGCCGCTTCGGCCACCTCATCTGGGTCAGCGGTGCGTGCGTATATCTGTTCGTCCATATTATCTAGCTCCAATTCCTTACTGGGAGCTATTATATTATGTTTTTGCCGATTTTGCTAGTCTGCGCCAGAATTTTTTGTGATGTGGCACGTACCATACAGCGCCCAGTAGCGCAACGGCCACCCCACCAGCAACATCGAGCGGTGTATGTACCAGTGCTGCCACGCGGCCAAGGCACACCAGTACTGTCATAACGAACAGCGCGAGGGAGAGCAACCGCCGGCGCGTCACATACCACACTGCCAGAGTAAGAAACATTGCAAAGAGTGCATGATCGGATGGAAAGCCAGGGTTATTGAGATAGAGCGCACCCGGGTCGGTGCCGAGCTTTTCAAATGGCCGGAGCGTCTCGGGTTGCCAGAGCGCACCAATAACCTTCGCGCACCAATAGGACGTCAGGCCTGCCATAAATACGCGCGTGTAACGTTGGTAGCGCTGGGCTTGAGGTGCACGAAAAAACAGTGCAAAAAGAGCTACAGCGACAATCGGGATCATAAGCCCGTCAGCAACCAAGCGAACAATTGCATTCATACCCCTATTATACCACTGCTCGGGGTTTTGTGTGATGGATTTAATCCACATCTAAGATCACTTTTGTATCTGTCGAGCAGGCTGCTGATTTGCTTTCGGGACATCAAGCAACTTTCCAACCGCATTGATGATCTGCTGGATGACTGTTGGCTTGGTCGATTGTTCCATCTTCGGACGTGCTGGTGAAGTTTTGATAACGTTAGCTGGCGGCATATTGATCGTATTAGCTGGGGGTCTTTGTACTTCAGGAAGTCGCTGTGGTTTTGGCTTGGTTTGCTCCTTCTTCTTGACATTGGCAATCACAACATTAATACGGTCGTCGTCAAGGACTTTTTTGTATGACACCTCTGCGCTATCGCCACCAGTGTATTCTCCACCAGCTTGTTGAGCAATTTGGTTCGGATTGCAGGCTTCGGGATTCTTAACACTGCAGATGCGGGCAAGTGGGCATGCATTACAGGCCGCTTGGCCAATCCGCTCCTGCGCAATCCGCCGCGCATTTTCTTGCCAGGCTGCAATTTCCTCCGGCGAGCGCTTGGTTGGTGTTTTGGCAAGCTGCTCACTCATTCGAAAAACACCTCTGTTGCAATACATTTACTCGCAATACCCCGCGCAGTGAGCCCCTGCCACATCGCTCGCGTAAATGCAACTGAACCACACACCAGGTAGTGTGCCGCTGGGTTGATACACGTATCGAGATTAATTCGCCCCTGGTGTATCTTAGGCGAGACTGTTGCCTGGCGTGTCACGAAGTGGTGAAGCGACAGCCGTGGGTAACGCGCCTCATATGCAGCAAGGTCAGCCGCAAAGACGATATTGTCGACGGTCCGATTGCTATACATGAGCTGAATATTCCGATGTGGATCACGCGCGTATTCGCTCTTGATAATACTCCACACCGGACTAATACCGACTCCTGCTGCAATTCCCACGAGTGGGCGATCTGTCAGTGGATTAAAGTACCCATACGCCGCCGAAAAAGTTAGTTGGTCGCCCACCTGCCGGCTGCATAGGTAGTGGGAATACTCACCGCCAATATCCTTCACAGTAATGCTCAGATGTGTTTCGCCGGGCCAACTCGATAGGCTATATGCCTTACCCTCAGGCGTGTGCGACTCTGGCTTGATAACGGTAATGTATTGTCCGGCCGTATAGCGAAATGATGCGTCGCCTTTGGCATCAAACACCAGCGTTGCTACATCGTGCGTGTGCTGAATCACTTGCTGGATTGTCCCTGTATAGTACTGCATCAGTGCACCACGCATTCTGTTACATAGCGTTGCATAATGTGCTGAGCCTGGACCATCTCCTCGTCGGTAAAGCTCGTTTCATCGCAAAAGCGGCTACTCACCAGCGTATCGCTTGCAATAAAATGCTGCAGGGCAAAGCGCTGTGCGCCGTGCACCATCTGCCCGACCGCATCGAAGTCTGCTGGCTCAAGCTGCCCCCGCACAATCGTTGTGCGAAACTCGTGATCGACCCGGCTTCGGATGAGGTCGATACTTTCCATAATCGCATCAGTGTCAATTGGCCGCGCGGCAATTTCTACGTACTTCTCCAGTGGTCCCTTAATATCCATTGCCACGAAGTCGAGCAGTTGCTCATCCAGCATCTGGCGCAGCATTGCTGGGTGGGTCCCATTGGTATCGAGCTTGACGAGGAAACCGAGCTGCTTGATAGCCCGAATGAAGTCAGGCAAATCCTCACTCATCGTCGGTTCACCACCACTAATCGCGACGCCATCAAGCAAGCCAACCCGCCGCGCAAGAAAATCAAGAATCTCCGCCTCAGGGATACAGCCAATATACTGCTCAGGTAAGACGAGTTCTGGATTATGGCAGTAACCGCAGCGCATATTGCAGCCAATCAAGAAGACTGCCGCACAGGTGTGGCCTGGGTAGTCGACTGTGCTAAACTTTTGGATACCACCGATCTGAACCATCACCATCCTCCCTTCTTCCTATTATTTAAGCATCGATTGTATCAGCTGCTTTGTCGTAGTGGTAGCGCAGCGCAAACTCTGCTTGCTTGCCCTTATTCCACTGCTGCACCGGCCGCAAATAGCCCACTACCCGCGAATATATCTCACACGGCTCCTGGCACTGTGGGCACGCCTCATGTTCCCCACGCAGATAGCCATGATTCTTGCAAACACTAAAGCTCGGACTGATCGTAAAGTATGGCAAACGATAATTGTGACAGATTGTTCGCACGAGCCCTTTGAGTGTTGTAGGGTCATCCATTCGCTCACCAAGGAAGAAGTGAATGACAGTGCCACCAGTATATTTGGTCTGTAATTCGTCTTGGAGATCAAGTAGCTCGAAGAGATCGTCGGTGTAATTGACCGGCAGGTGTGTGCTGTTGGTGTAGAACGGCGCTGGCACCGCCTTGCCGATACCGTTGGCAAAATGCGCTACTTCTGGGTAGTCGCGCTGGTCGATCTGCGCCAGGCGGTAGGTCGTGCCCTCGGCTGGTGTTGCCTCAAGATTATAATTATTGCCAGTTTCTTCTTGGAATTTCACGAGCGTCTCGCGCATCAGATCGAGCGTCCGCTCAGCAAATTCCCGCCCCGCAGCCTGACCGATGTCTGCGCCAAGGAGATTAAGCGCTGCCTCATTCATGCCAATCAGGCCAATCGTCGAGAAATGATTCTTCCAGTATTCACCAAAGCGCCGCTTGATATCGCGTAGATAAAACTTGGTATAGGGGTAGAGGTTGGCATCGGTCAAGCGCTCGAGTGTTTTGCGCTTAACTTCGAGACTATCACGCGCGTGCTCCATAAGGTGGACGAGACCAGCCCGAAACGCTGCTTCGTCACTCGACTTCAGTGCCAAGCGAGGCAAGTTAATCGTCACCACACCAACCGACCCCGTCATTGGGTTACTCCCAAATAGCCCACCACCACGATACTCCAGTTGACGATTATCAATCCTCAGGCGGCAGCACATACTACGCGCGTCTTCTGGGCTCATATCACTATTCACAAAGTTGCTAAAGTATGGAATGCCGTATTTTGCACTGGCTTCCCACAGGTTGTCAATCACAGGATTATCCCAGTCGAAATCAGCCGTGATATTATACGTCGGAATCGGAAAAGTAAAGACCCGCCCATTAGCATCACCCTCCGTCATCACCTCAAGCAGTGCCCGATTGAAGGTATTCATCTCATCCTGGTAGTCGCCGTAGTTACTCTCTTGCATCTCTCCGCCAATGATCACAGGTGTGCCTGCCATATGCTTAGGACATTCGAGGTCAAGCGTGATGTTCGTAAATGGCGTCTGGAAGCCAACACGCGTCGGCACATTAACATTAAAGATGAATTCTTGCAGCACCTGCTTTACCTCATCGTACGCTAGTCCATCTGCTCGAATAAACGGCGCGAGCAAGGTATCGAAATTGCTAAAGGCTTGAGCACCAGCTGCCTCGCCCTGCAGTGTGTAGAAATAGTTCATGACCTGGCCGAGTGCCGTGCGAAAATGTCGGGCTGGCTTACACGAAATCTTGTTTGGCACACCAGTGAAGCCCTGCCGGAGCAGATCCATGAGGTCCCAGCCCACACAATACACGCGCACAAGGTTAAGATCGTGAATGTGGAGGTCACCCGACCGATGAAGACGACCAATCTCTGGGCTGTAGATTTTGTTTAGCCAGTAGGTTTTGCTCACCTCACTTGAGATGTAGTTATTAAGGCCCTGGAGACTGTAGCCCATGTTGGAATTCTCATTAACCCGCCAGTCGAGCTTGAGCAAATATTGGTCAATCAGGTCAACATGCGCACTAGCAGCAATCTCGCGCAGCTTTTGATGCTGATCGCGATAAATAATGTACGCCTTGGCGGTCTTTTTATATGGCGAGCGAAGCAAGGTATCCTCTACCGCATCCTGCATTTGCTCCACGGTGAGTGTATCACCCGCTATAGTCTGCTGCGCCTGGGCAATCGCCGCCTGAGCTAATTGGTAGGCTTCTTTTTCAGCAAACTCACCCGTCTCCAGACCAGCTCGTTCGATTGCTGCCATGATTTTTGTGCCGTCAAATGCCACGATGCGCCCATCGCGTTTGGTAATTGTGTGATACATATCCCTCCCTTTACCTGCCGTGATGGCATGCGCGCCACGGCATGAGTGTTTATCCTTGTTTTTTATGGTTGTGCGAGCATCGGTTACTAGTGTCATAGACACCATATATAGCGCTTACTTTGCACTATACTACTCTATATACTGTGGGTCAAGCGTGATATTCACAACGGGTATGCTGACACGACCTCTGTTATACGAAGCATGTGACTGTGGTCGGGGCAATTTGTTGTTATTTTTATCCAGCAGCTACGTACCGGCGTCACTAATTACTGAGCCGATCAACTACAGAGCATAGACCTCTGTAGACCATACACTACACGCTATTGATCCACCTTCGTAAGCATGGTACAATACAGAGGCGCTATGCGATGATGGGCCGTCGCCAAGTGGTAAGGCACCAGGTTTTGGTCCTGGCATTCGGGGGTTCGAATCCCTCCGGCCCAGCCAAGCTATCATTATTACCAGCCTTTTGTCGGCTGGTAATTTGTTTTTATCGCGACTTTATCTGGGGTGTCTGTTCGATCACACCCCCACTCGGGTTTTGCCTATTTTGAGCATTAGCTCTTCAAGTTTTTTATTTTTCTGATAAATCAAAGTTGATCGGACTGCAGTATTTCGACCCAGCACTGAAGTCTAATACTCTCGAAAACACCAACTACAGTGATACTCCTCGGAGAGTGTGGAGGAGATGCGGTAAAATTAATAGCGGTTTTTACTATTGAGGCACCCTAGGCTGATCGTTCATCAATCACGAGTGGATTTTGAGCCATTTGCTTCGCGCACCACAAGCACCACTGCCACGCCAAGTAAGCCCGTGAATGCTACCGTCCACCAGCCATTGAGTAGTGGTAAGGTCGCTCCAAAGAGACCCGATTCACTCATCGGCACAGCGAGAAAACACCACAGTGCCACACCAAACCACACTGCGCTCACGACAAGCAAACATGCCTGCGAAATACGGCGTGACCCTCGCGACATATCCATCGAGAGCAAAAATGGCAAACTACCGAGCTCAAGCAGCGGCAATAAGCCAGCCAAGAGAGCAGCCATTATGCCCCCACCAGCCACATGCCACCCGCTGGTGATATCGACAAACTTCTCAAAAGTAAAGAGCTGCGTGATGATCAAGAACGTTACGACGATACCAAGCGCAAGACGCCGCCAATACGCAGGATCACGCCGCAAATGCTCTGGAAAAATCGCCTGAAATAACCCAAGCCAAAATCTAATCATACGCTGCTTCATAACCCTATCATATCAGATATTACCCTGTTTTACACGTATTTCCTTGCACATCTGCCGCATCTTCGCTACTATAGAGGGAGCGAACGTTACAAACATAAACATTTTTATACATACTTGTATCAATCGCTCTCCGATATATCCACCACAACAGAACGCCCGAGTACCTATGGCATGCTCGGGTGTTTCTTTTGTGCGTACAGGGCTAGTCCTCTACTGGGAGCGAATGCTCTGCACGCCAAGCCGCAATGTTGCCGTGGTGACCACTGAGCAATACCTCGGGTACCGCCATCCCCTGCCATACCTCTGGGCGTGTATATTGCGGAAACTCCAGTGTCTGACCATCGCTAAAGCTCTCAATCGCTGCGCTCATCTCGCCACCAAGGACACCAGGGATCAGTCGCACAATTGAGTCGATAATCGTCATCGCGGGCAGCTCACCACCAGTCAGGACATAGTCACCCACTCGGAGCGCTTGGTCAACCACCTGCATAATTCGCTCGTCGTACCCCTCGTAGCGCCCACAGATGAAGATGTAACCATGGTCGGTCTGGCTATACTGCTGCGCAAGCGCCTGATTCCACCGTTGGCCCCGCGGCGTCATGATGAGCACTTTGGCAGTCGGGTCGCACTCTTTGGCATAGCGCACTGCTTCCCAGAGCGGCTCAACGCGTAGTAGCATACCATCGCCACCGCCATACGGTGTGTCGTCGACCGTGCGGCGTGGGCCGAGCCCAAATTGGCGCAGATCAATCGTCGTCAGCTCCACCAGGCCTCGCTGCTGCGCCTTCCACAGCATTGAAGCCTCAAACACGCCGGAAAACATCTCCGGAAACAGGCTAATCACTTGGAATTTTTTCATCTCTCCTAGTGTAGCAAATTACCGCAGCAGCGTCTAACAAATACTGCAAGGGATTCAGGTCTTTACGCTTATGTTTTTTATTTGTTATACTGGTTATGCTATGGACTTTGGATCAGAGACAGGCAATACTACCGCGCAGCGCCTCGAGCTATCGAGCCGGCGTACAACCATCACGCCGCTCAACGAGAATATTACCCTCGAGCAGTTCGACGGTGAAGCAGCGGTGTCTCAGCACCTTGTGGAGCCAGCGATTGCCAATATCTCGATTGATACCGAAGCCACCCACCACGATCCGCGCCATACTCACGGCTACAACCCACCAAGGTACCAACCCCATTATGGTTTGCTGATTGTGATCATCGGCGTTTTACTCTTACTTATTGCCGGTATTGCTGGCTTAACGAATATTTTGAGCCGGTTGCGATAATGTCTCCTTGACTTGTTCGCTTTCACGAAATATGCCAATCCGTTATTATGACAACTCAATGAAGTACGTACTTTTACAGGACATTCGGCTTAGACTGCCATGAATGCAATTGCAATCATTGGACCCACGCCAAGTGCAATATTGACAATCCAGTGAGCAATTACCATCGGCGCCAAACGCTGCTACCGATGAACAATAATACCTGCCGTTACACCCCACGCCAAGAACATAAAGGCGTACGAAATCATACCGCGAACGTCCCCAGCAAACATCATGTGTTGCAAGCCAAAGAGCACACCCTGAATAAGAATGGCGATGCAGCACCAAAGCGCTTCGCTAGACCATACTGCAACCAACCTCGATAAATGATCTCCTCAATTGGCGCATTAACAAGAAATACAACTGCACTAAAGATACTTATAACCGATAAAAAACTTGACGGCAGCTGCGGAGCAGACTTGGTAAATACCTGCTCGAAATGCGAAAACATTTCCGCACCAAACATGAGATACATCGCTGCCATAAGCATAATTATCATCGGGAGATAAGTAACAAAGAGCCATAGTACACCCCAAGCAATATCTTTCCCAAGGCGCCGCTTTTCAAACCCAAGATACTCCCACACCGAGACATGACACCGCCGGAATTCACGCCAAATAACAATGCCACAGATAATATTAACAAATGGAAAATAAATCATATCAAGTGGTGGAAAATCACTACTGATACCGGTAAATTTGAGTACAGCATATGTGATAGCCGCTAAGATGGCCATAGCGACCAAGCGAACGCCAACGAGACGGAATGGCTGAGCCTGTTGAGTAGTAACGATATCTTTCATAATACGAGGCATTGTAGCATAAGACTACAGTTATGCATATATATATACTTCCTTTGGTTAACCGTGACACTGCTTCGTATACACTCTGGTTGATGTATATACTCACTTCAATTGTGAAGTAGTATCCCGCCATTTTGAGATACAACTATTACGATAACTGACAATGAGGTAGTAGCATTATAAATAGGTTGCTCAATAACATCCAACAAAAAAACTGCCTCCACAGCAGTTTTCTTGCACAAATAAGGCTCTCAAACCTTGTTGGTTTGCTCGCAAAGAGCTTTTATTTTTTCTCGCAGTTCGTTTCTGAACTGGTTGTATTATATATCAAGGTCGTCGAGTTCTGCAAGCTCTTGGCGAGACTTTTTTGCAAAATCCGATTCGCTCTCATCATCGTTATCCACTGTATCAGTGGTCAAGTTATCCACAGACTGGGATGCTGCGGTGTGTGGCTCATCATTGTTCACCACCTTAAGGTTGTAGCGAGCACTGTTCTTTGTGCCAAGCGCGCGCAGCAAGGTACGTAAACTCTGCGCCGTACTGCCCCGCCGGCCAATCACACGGCCGAGATCCTCCGGGTTGACGGTGAGTGTCAGTAGCACACCCTTCTCGTCGATCACCCGATCGACCACCACGTCGTCTGGATGTTCCACCAGCGACTTTACGACATATTCGACAAACTGTTGATCAATTGTCGCCATAGCTTTCTTCTTTCCCTCCTTATGCTGTCATTCAGATTTATTGTGATTGTGCTTTCATTGTAGCATACCGGCTGGATTCTACCAACATACGACGCGCAGGCTATACACTAAGCCTTCTCTTCTCTTGCGTCACCTCTTCCCAGCACTATATTCAGATAGAGTAATATATTGATTGAGATGACCGATTTCTGGCTCTGGTGGGGGGTGGTAGTAAGGAATATCAGCCTTTGCAATATTATTGAGAAAAGCAGCGGTAGGTAGAGACCAAGCGAATCGATATTTTTGCGATTCAGATTATAACAATACTAATAATTACAAAACTGCTCCACGATACGCGGAGCAGTTGCTATGCTTATGTGAGAGAGTCGCTTTAAGCCTCTGCCTCTTCCTTCGGCTGATGCTTGCGAAGCTTCTCTGGGTTGCGGACTGCCTTGTGCTTGTCGCCAGCGGGCTGCTTGACCCACTTTGGTAGCGATACACCAGCAGCAGCCAGCAGCTTGACCACCCGTGGTGTCGGCTGGGCACCATTATCAAGATACTTCTGGGCAAGCTCGGTATTGATATGAGCCTCTTTGGTGTGTGGGTTGTAATTGCCAACATAGGCCACCACACGGCCGCTTGATGGGTGACGCTGAGCCTCTTGTACGGCGAGCCGGTACACTGGGTAGGCTTTGCGGCCAAGACGTTGCAAACGAATTGCGAGCATAAATAAAACTTCCTTTTCTTGACTTATATTTGCGTTAGTTCGTTCTGTACAAGTCTACACTGTTTGGCTGGCGATGTCAATTTGTTGCTTATCTGCAGGTCAAAACTTGTCTGAGCTCTTGGCTGGCTCTTCTGTCTTCTCTGTCTGAGCCTCTTGCTGCTGGTAGGCTGCCAGGGCGGCGCGAGCGGCCTTTTGCTGGGCGGTCTGCTTGCTAGGGCCAGTGCCGCGGCCCATCAGCCGATCATTGACAAAGACACCAAGCGTGAAGGTTTTGTCGTGGTCAGGGCCGTCCTCCGCCAAGACACGATACACTGGCGTAGCACTGTCGATCCGTTGGCTCACCTCTTGTAAATGACTCTTGGGGTCGCGCCACGAGCCATCGGCTAGGATGGCATCAAGCTTGCTAATGGTATGCTTGGCAATAAACTCGGCTGCCGCCTCGTAGCCTCGCTCCAAATAGATTGAACCAATCACGGCTTCATATGCATTAGCCAGAATCTGCCGGTGCGCTCGCTTACTGCCATGCTTCTCACCTCGGCTCATCCGGATGAGTGAGCCATAACCGAGCGCTTCACCCGAGTCGGCATTACTCTCAGTATTGACCAGCGCTGCGCGCCAGCTCGTCAGGATGCCCTCTGGCTCGGCATAGTGTTGGTAGAGATAGTCAGTTACCGCAAGCTCTAGCACGGCATCGCCCAAGAATTCGAGGCGCTCGTTGTGCTTAGTAACGGATTTTTTGTGCTCATTGACATAGCTACGGTGGGTAAGCGCAGTGACTAAAAGCTGAATATCGTGATATTCAAACCCGAGCGCTTGCTGTGCCCACGCTTGATACGGGCCAGTTGGCATGCCAGACATAGTAACTCCTTTCGTTTCTGTCGTTATAGACGCTCCTCTCGGATGCGTTTCTTGGCTTTGAGCATAAGCTTGGCAATATCTTCGTACTCGATGAGGTCAAGTGCCTTGCTAAAGGGAAACCACTTGATGCCATTCATCCATTCTTCTTTTTGAATCTCGTTACCACTGGTGCGGACGCGGGCAAGATAAATCTGCGTCGTCATCAGGACAAGCTTATCCATCCGGCGGTAGCGAAAGTGAATCTTGCCCAGCCAGCCCAGCATATCAAGGTCGTGCAGCCCCGCTTCTTCGCCGATCTCGCGGCGAGCCGTTTGCACTGCAGTCTCCCCTTTCTCAATATGCCCTTTGGGGATCGTCCAGCGATCCTTGGCGTCCTGGATTAGGAGGATTTCGAGTTTGTTGTCGCTATTGTAGCGGAATACAATGCCGCCAGCCGTCGGTTCACGAACAATTTCCTGAATAGACGGCTTGCGACGGCCAAAATATTTTTTAAACCGATTGAAGTGTCGGTCAAAGTGTGACGGTGTTGGCATCGTCTGGTGTCTCCCCAGGCAAGTTGCGATAGGCGGTGCCGAGTACACCGTTGATAAACTTGCTTGAATTATCGGAACCAAACGCTTTAGCAAGCTCCACTGCTTCGTTAATCGCCACCTTGGGTGGAACAGTTGCGCGGCAGTGCAGCAACTCGTAGAGGCCAAGTCGCAAGATATTGCGGTCGACACGAGCAATCTGATCAAGTGGCCACTCTGGCGCAATTGGCTGCAAGTGGGCGTCGAGCGCGGCCTGCGTCTCGATTACCCCGGCAACGAGCGTATCGACAAAGGCTCGATCGCCAATGATCGATTCATAACGCTCAAGATTGCGCGCCAGAATCTCTTGTGGCACGGCCTGCGGATCATTCGCCTGCTGGCGGAATTCATATTCGTACAATGTTTGGAGTGCAACTATACGCCCAAGATGACGGTTCGAAGCCATTTGGTTGGTTCTTTCTTTTGTTAAAATTCTTTGCTATCGACGAAAAGCTAGCGAGCTGCTTTGGCAGCGCCAGTCTCGCGCTTGGTTGTCTTGACCTTGACTGGTGAGGTCTTATTAACCATGCGAGCTAGCTTGAGGCGTAGGTGGCTGCGGCGCAGGCCGGTTTTGCGTGGGCTACTCTGTTTTTTTGGTTGAGCCATAGTAAAAATCTCCTTCTCTTTAGGCTGACGTAAAACTTGTAGCTATTATACGCTAAAAGCGCAAAATTCTCTAGTGTTTGCGCTGTTTTGTATAGAAAAATATATTTGCGGCCAATTGCCAAGCGGGCTATTGCGCTCTCCTACCCCATCCAGAGCACACTCGCTACGACGTCTAGGTTATGGCTTTGATATGACAGATATATGTCATATATTGTATGATATTGTACATACTATTAATCTCAGTAAGGAGCAAATATGTCGACAACAATAACAGGCAGTGTCAACCAGTACATCAAACTCGTCGGAAGAAGCGACGAATCAGTTAAGACTGAAGTGCGGCACATCATCGACAAGTTGGGCTGCACTCCTGTAATCCGGGAGATTGACAAGGAGTTTACTGGCTACGACTCGAGCGAATCATTCTGGTTACTGCACGATGCTGGGATAGAATTTCGCTGGAACGACAATACGCTCGAAGCAGTTACCCTATATCCCCAAAAGGGAAGGTCATCTGTCTCAGAGTACAAGCCGTACACCAATCCACTGTTTGCAGACTTCTCCAATACTGCAACGCGTGATGAGATTATTCGCCATCTTGGTACTCCCGCTAATGAAGCAAATCAAAACGCAACGTGGGTGCGCTCAGCTTGGGTTCGTTATAATCACGAGAGTGGCAACTGGATACACTTACAGTTTGACGATGAACTCCGTTTAAAAATTGTGACTATTTGCGTCCCCATTCATTAGATCAATCATCTTTTACCCTTTAACCCATTCAAGCGATTACGTTGCCATTTTGTAGTCTTATCAACATCCACTAGACACGATGAGGCTGTAGACACACAACCCAAAATGGGGCGCCCCGCGAGACGCCCCATTTTGTTACGGCAAGGTAGTGAAACCGGCTTTTCTAGACAACGATACTGACGAGCTTGCGCTTGATGTAGATAACCTTCTTGAGTGGCCCAGTGAGGTATTTTGCAACGCGGTCGTCTACCAGGGCTTGGGCAGTGATGTCGGCTTCGCTGGCGTCTGGCGTGGTGGTGAGCTTGGCGCGGACTTTGCCATTGACTTGCACAACGATGGTTATCGTATCGCGGACGATCTTTGCTTCGTTCCACTCTGGCCAGGTTGCAAAATCGAGCTGGTCGCCATAGCCAAGTTGCTGCCATAGCTCAGCGGCCATGTGCGGCGCAAAGGGCTGCACCAGCTGGATCAGCGTCTTGAGCGCTGGCTGCCACTGCTCAGTAAAGCCAGTTGTCTTGAGCTTGTAGAGGTCGTTGACGCACTCCATGAGCCCAGCAATGGCTGTGTTGAAGCTCAGGCGGTAGATATCACTTGTGACCTTTTTCGTTGTGGCATGGATAATCGACTCAAGCTGTGCAACGTCGACCTGCCCAGGCGCTCCACCCTGCTGCTGCCAATCATCAAACTCTTGTACCAATGTCCAGAGGCGATTCAAGAAACGATAGACGCCAGCAATTCCTCGACTACTCCAGCTTGAATTCTCGTCGATCGGCCCGAGGAAGAGCTCAAAGGTACGCAGTGCATCTGCCCCATACCCCGCATCGATCACCTCCAGCGGGTCGACAACATTGCCAAGGCTTTTGCTCATCTTGCGGCCATCCTCGGCTTGAATGAGGCCATGATAGACGAGCTTTCGCACTGGTTCGGCAAAGCTCGTGAGACCAAGATCGCGGAAGACGTGCGTCCAGAAGCGCACATAGAGCAAGTGAGCCGTCGCATGGTCACCACCAACATACATATCAAGCGGTGCCCAGTGGTTAGCCAGCGCTGGGTCCCAGGCCTGCATAGCATTGTGTGGATCAGTGTAGCGCAGAAGATACCAGCTACTGCAAGCATAGCCATCCATCGTGTCGGTTTCGCGCTGAGCTGGGCCGCCACAGGTCGGGCAGGTCGTCGCCACCCATTCTTCTTGGGCGGCAAGGACGGATTTGCCATCACCACGCGGCTGGAAGTCTTGCACTGCTGGCAAGACGACGGGTAGATCTGCCGCTGGCACTGGCACAGCACCATGCTCAAGGCAGTGAATGATCGGGATGGGTGCGCCCCAGTAGCGTTGGCGGCTAATCAACCAGTCACGCATCTTGTAGGTTACCTTGGCGTGGCCACGACCTTCCTGTTCGAGCCAGGCCACGATCTGCTCACGAGCATCCTCACTGCGCATACCATCAAATGCGCCAGAATTAACAAGCACGCCTTCGCCATGGTAGCACTGGTCAGTGTCTGGGTCGTCGTCGGGCCGCTCAATGACGGTGACGATGGGCAGCTCGTATTTCTCGGCAAAGGCGGCATCGCGCTCATCATGAGCCGGGACAGCCATCACTGCACCAGTGCCATAGCCACCAAGGACATAATCAGCCACCCAGATGGGTATTCGCTCGCCCGTCGCTGGATTTATGGCATAACTTCCAGTAAAGACTCCTGTCTTATCCTTCGTGTCATTAGTGCGCTCAATCTCCGATTTTTTGACTGCCTCGGCAATATAGGCCAAGACTGTCTCTTGGGCATCACCGCGCGCGAGATGCTGCGCGAGAGGATGTTCGGGGGCAAGCACCAAGAAGGTCGCACCAAAGAGCGTATCGGGGCGCGTCGAAAAGACGGTGATATCGGCGGCGTCACTTTCCGTAGCTGCCGCGGGCTTATCAAGGGCGAAGCGGACCTCTGCTCCCTCGCTGCGGCCAATCCAGTTGGTCTGGGCTTGCTTGATCTTGTCTGGCCAGTCCAGCGCGGGGATATCGGCCAGGAGCTGGTCGGCGTACTCAGTAATCTTGAAGAACCATTGCTTCATTGGCTTCTTCACCACCACTTCTTCGCAGCGCCAGCACCGGCCATTGATCACCTGCTCATTCGCCAGCACGGTCTTGTCTTTCGGACACCACCACTGGAGTGAGTCCTTTTGGTATGCCAGGCCCCGTTCAAAGAGCTGCGTAAAGATCCACTGCGTCCAGCGATAGTACTCTGGATCGCTCGTGTTGATCTCGCGACTCCAATCGATACTCGCGCCAACGCGGCGAAGCTGAGTAGTAAAGTTAGCAATATTGGTCGCGGTCGTCTCTTGCGGCGTTTTGCCTGTCTTGATGGCGTAATTCTCCGCAGGGAGACCAAAGCTATCCCAGCCCATCGGGTAAAGCACCTCGTGACCAAGGCTGCGCCGGAAGCGCGCCACTGCATCGACAATGGAATGCTCCATAAAGTGCCCTGCATGCATCCCTGCTCCGCTTGGGTATGGGAACATGCCGGTCACATAATACTTTGGTTTAGGAGAGGCGTCATCCGCCCGGTAGCGCTGGTCTTCTGCCCAGTGCTGTTGCCATTTTGGCTCGATTTCTGCAGGATTGTATCGTTTCATGTCTTTCATATTCTACCATAGTAGGCGAGGGCAAAGACAACCCCGCTTCTTTTCTCGAAAGCGGGGTTGGATTCATGTGCGGCGTTTTGCCTACGCTTCGCCAGTAGCTGTTGATGACGTATCGCTGTCGTTATCTTTGCTGCTGCCACTGCCCTGCATGAGCTCACTATACGGGATGCTGTCGCTTGGCTTGCGCAAGTCAACCTTTGTATCGTTGACGTTGATCGTCACTGGCTGCTGAGACGACTGGCTGGTCGGCTTCATGACGATGCGCTTCACATCGTGCGAGAACGGCGACACCCAGAGCTCAAGATCCGTCTGGCTCAAGTCTGGCCCTGAGATAGCAGAGCGTCGCTCGGTCTTGATGGTCCGGCCATTTTGGCGTGTTGTCACACGGGTTGATGTTGCATCACTGCAGCGGCGAAGCAGCTCCCCAACACGGGTGTTGCCAAGGTCGCGGCTCAGCGAACGAGCTTCGTGGCTCGACGGGCTCGCTACCGTCACCTTGTAGCCCACTGCACCGTTATCGAGCGCTGGCTTATTGAGTTTCTCTACTGTAAAGACATCGCCATGCTTGCGAAGTACTGCAGCGATCTCATTGCGAGCCTTAGTGTCGTACATAGCATTAATTGCGTCTGTACATTGCTGAGTCGTCGTACGATTTGGGCTCATTTTGCGCATATCATCTTGTGTCATCTTGACCCATTTGCCATCGATTTTTTCGATGATAGGCAGTGCTTGCTTGGTATACTGCTCGCGCATCTTACTCCGCGCAGTATCTTTCTCCCCATCGGTCATGCTAGAGGTATTGTAGCGCTTCATCGACTGGTCGATCATGGTATCAATATATTTTTCATACACTTTCTTGATGCCATTGACGCGGAAGTAGGTTGCTTCGCGATCCGCATAGATCTCGGCCTTGACAGTAATCTGGCCAACCTGCGGGAGGTCCATCGTTACCTCACCATTACCACCAGCAACTTGGTTGGCATATTGCAGATTCACTCTGTAGGTAACCTTCGATGGGCCTGAAGTGCTAGTGCTGCTTGGTGTAATATCACCGCCCATACTATACGACGCTTGCCGTGCAGTGACTAGATTTGCCACGCCATCTGTGACTACCTTGTGTGGATTCTGATACCAGAAAAAGTACAATAGCACACCAGCAATAAGTGCTAGAAAAGCTACACCACCACCGACGAGGCCAAGAATAAGCCCAAGATGGGACTTCTTGGCTGGCTGAGCGTTCAAAGCTCCTGGAGCCATGCGTGGCTGATATTGAGGCTGAGGCTGAGCTGGCTGCATGGCCGGAGTGGCTGACTGCTCTGATATCGGTTGAGTAGCGGGCTCGGCTACTGGAGCTGGCTCTGCAGCTGGGGTTGCTGGCTCATTAACCTTGGCCGGGGTTTGTTCTGGCTCATTTTTTGGCGACGTCTTGCGCGTTGTGCTGCGCTTGGTTGCTTTTGGTTTTTTCTCTGTTGGCATAGATAGTTCTCCGCTTAATACACTAGTCTCACACGTAAGAATATACCATAAATTGCGTATTAACGCTACTGGCTTGGCCCGTCAAAGAAGTTCTCGTACTCCGAAAAATACGGCGCTTTGATAGCCTGCCAAGCGAGTGATTGACGCACCAGCTCGGTATCTTCGCTCAGGACACAGAGGATTTTAACGGCCTCCTCAAGGAATATCCCACCTTGCGAACCCTTGGCAAGAATCACTGCACCAGGCCGCGCTACCGAACGGACGAACTGCCCTGCCTCGATCGCATTGCGACATACCTTCACCTGGCAGCCACGCCGGCGGGCAGCGGGCGCAAGATATTTCTCTGTCTCGCCGCCAACCGTCACTACCCAATCAAGCAAATGCGAGTCGCAGGCCATGCCCAGCTTCTCGTGCTCAGCCTGGCTCGAGGCACCGAGCTCATTCATGTCACCAAGGATAGCGATCCGCTGCGGTGCCTGCGCAAAGCTATAGAGCGTCTGCAGAGCAGCCAGCGCAGCAGCTGGGCTGGAGTTGTATGTATCGTCGATAATTGTCGTATCGCCAAGTCCTTGCAGCGGGTTCATCCGCCCGGGGACAGGCTTGATCAGTGCAAGACCCTTCACTACCTCATCTGGTGTGCAGCCATAAAGCAAGGCCGCCGCAACGGCACCAACGATTGGCCGTAGGCTATGCTCACCCACCACGTTAATGGCCGCCGCAAATGGCTGAGCAATGTTTGGTGGAGCAATCATCCCCCCACGATAGCCTACCTCAGCATCAAAGTTCTGCTGTTCGAAGCGATACTCAGCAAGGCCAGTCGTGCCATACGTACTAAAGTGTGGAGTAGCGATCAGGTCGGCAAAGCGCCCCTCAATATCATCGCGATTAATCAGTGCTCGGCGCGCATACTGCGTCACGGAGAGCTCCTCTTGCGCCACCGCCTCAATCGAGCCAAAGAACTCCATATGCTCTGGCGTTACTGCCGTCACCAAGGCGAGGTCGGGCCGGAGGTAGCGGCCAAAGTCGGCAATCTCTCCTGGCCGATCAGTGCCAAGCTCCTGGACAATCACATCGACGTCAGCTGGCTGAGTAACCCGCCGCCGAGCCGCTGCAAACACCTTAAGCCAAGCGCCAATACTGTGCACCTTACTGGGGTACGTCACACCAAGGATGCCACATGGCGCCGAGAGATTGGTATTGTGGTTATTATCTAGCATACGCACACGATAGCGCTGCGACAGCAAGGTAGCCACCGCTCGTTTAGTGCTCGTCTTGCCCACGCTCCCCACCACGACGATCAACTTAACCTCTGGGTGGGCTTGAAAATACCGGCTCACATACGTCTCGAGCCGCTTTTGGATAAACTTTTTGAACATATCCTTATTTTATCAGAAACAGGCGGGAATGCTACTGGTTGATTCTCCCGCTCGTTTGTGCTTGAATAGAGGGAGTCGTGGGGATATAGCTCAGTTGATAGAGCGCAGCATTCGCATTGCTGAGGTCGAGGGTTTGAATCCCTCTATCTCCACCAGGTGTTATTATAGCGACGAGCAATATTCCCGTCGCTATTTTTTGTAATGACGATATAGCTGAGAGCTGGTAATATCTAGTGCCTCCACCACCGCCACTCCGGAGCCAAGTTGTCTTGTTGAAAACTATCGAATTCAAGATCCCGTAATTTTGGCAAGAGTGGGCGGAGACGTTCTTCGAATTCAGACATTCTGTCGTTATATGTTGAGATTTTACTGATGAAGTCTTTGTCGCGGATAGCACCACGTTCTATGGACCTTGCGAGGAATGCGAGAACGCTTTGCCCCTCGTCGAAGCTTGTTGCATAGTTATCATGGTGCTCCCATTCGTAATCCTCATCAAACCAGGCGGCTGAATACTTCGAGACGTTATCAGTTAACTTGACTAGCCAATCGCTAAACAGGTAATCCATGTTCTTGCAGATTTTGTCTTGAGCAAATTGCGACTCGATTCTAGACTCGAGTGCCGTCGTGACGTTTTTTATAGCATCACGAAGTGATTCGTAGTCGAAGGATTTAGGGTTTCTAGGAATGTGATTGGGGGCTACTTTCTCAAACGCTTCAGTCATCATCTCTGCATGAATAAGTGCCTCAAAATAATGAGGGGCTGCTAACCGATATCCTACTCTCTGCTCTTCGGCGGCTATTGCCGAATAGACAAAAGCATCGTTTAATTCAACGACACATCGATGATATGCGTCGTTTGTCGCTACCGTGAGCGACTGATCCACTAAGTGATTCCACCATTGAGAATCTGGTGTTACATTTGGATCATTCTCCCATAGATCTGATAGTTTTGACATGATAGCTCCCTACTTCGTTATTATTAATAAAAAAAATAAGCGAGATGTATCCTCGCTTACCTCAGGCCTTAACTAATGCTGATTATGGCTCAACACCAGAAGGGAATAATCTCAAAATGGTGGATCTTGCAGGATTCGAACCTGCGACCTCACGAATGTGAATCGTGCGCTCTAGCCAACTGAGCTAAAGATCCATGGTGGAGCATACCAGATTCGAACTGGTCACCTCTTCGCTGCCAGCGAAGCGCTCTAGCCAAATGAGCTAATGCCCCGTCTGCTATAGACTATAGCAAAAAATCACCTCTTTGGCTAGAGGTGATTTGCCGGTAGCTGCTACGCGCCCACCCTGGGGCACAATGTTTGTTTTGGCACGATGTTTGTGTTTGGACGCAACGGTACCCCTTTTTGCGTACCAGCTTGTCTTTATTATGCATCACCCTTTTACAAAACACAAGCAGTTCGCCGATTAATTATCACACTTTTATGGTTCAGGCACTCTATGGCTCTTACGCTTCATCTGGAGAAATGTCCAGTTAATGCAAGCGTCAAAGCATCCAAGCAAGGTGCTCATACAAGTATCTTAATACAAGATCTCCCCTTATTGTTATTTACAAAAGCAAAACACCACCTATCTTGGTGGTGCTGATGTGTCGCGAGGCATCATATCTGGTGCGGACGAGAAGACTTGAACTTCCACGAGCGCAATGCTCACCAGCCCCTCAAGCTGACGCGTCTACCAATTCCGCCACGTCCGCATATCTCGCGACACTGTTGATTATACCGCATGTTAGGGGGTTTTGTAAACATCTCGCGTTGTCACTGTCCAACGGAGGACGTCTGCGTAGCGGTCCGCACCGGAAACAAGGGTATCGCCCTGCTGGATAGCCTGGACGCCAGGGCCTGTCGCATACACACTAGCCGACCGATAGAGACCAATCGCTGGCACGTCGCTGTACCACTGCTCGGCAAACGCTTTGTACTTGGCAGCACGCAACTTGGGTTCGAGACGCGTCCGGGCACTGGCCAGCGCGGCATCTGTGGTGCGACTCGTGTAATTGACGAAGTTATAGCCCTGGTAGCCAGTCTGAGATGAGTGCCAATAGGCATAGACATCGGGGTCGGCACCAATTGCCAGCTCATAGAGCAAAACATCGTAGCTTCGTCCCTGTAATGTCCCTTGGACAAAGGTGGATGACGTTGCCGAGCGGTCGATCACTTGCTGCGTCACCGCGACGCCAAGCTGCTGCCACTGCTCCATTACCTTGGCGAGGACCGCTTCGTACTCTGCGCCCTTCGTAGTGGTGATCATAATCTCCAGCTTTTGGCCATCTTTGCTGCGGACTTTGCTGCCATCGGTGAGCTTCCAGCCGGCTTCATCCAGCATCGCAGCAGCCTTTGTTTTGTCATGCTTATCTGCAGATGGTGTATTGATACCGCCAAGCTGACTGGGGATAAATGGCCCATCGAGGCGCTGCACACCCTCACCTAGCGAGGTGCGAATCGCAGCGGTGTTGGTGCCTAGTTGAAGGGCTTTACGCACCGCGCGATCTTTGAGGATGGGGTTGGTATTGTTCATGAGCAAATACACCCCGCGGTCGGTTGGTACAGTGGTTGTCGTGTATTGGTTGCGTGGAATATCTTTGCGCATCACAACGGAGAGGTCGGTTGCGCCACTCAACTCACCAGCTTGCAAAGCCGAGACAATATCTTGCTGCGTGCTATACGCTTGGAGCTCGAAGCGATCAAGCTTGGGTCGGCCACCATAATAGCCATCAAAGGCAACAACATGTACCGTCTTTGGCCGGCGAGCATTGTTGGTCGATTGCAAAATCTGGAACTTAAACGGTCCACTACCAACTGGCGAGTGATTAAACGGCGCCTGGCGCATTGAGCTTGGCGTTGCTGAGCCTAGCGTATGCTCGGGCAAAATCGGGAAAGTCAATGCATGAGGGAAGGCAGCATACGTAGCAGGCAGCACGAACTGCACAGTGGTATCGTTGACCGCCTTGGCCTGGACGTCGACCCAGTTGACGCGCAAGGGCGAGCGCACCGCCGGGTTCTTGATGAGGTTGATCGTGAAGACAACATCCTTGGCGGTGAGCTTGTGCCCATCGTGCCAGCGGACGTCATCACGCAATTGGGCGGTGTAGGTTTTGCTCGCTTCGTTATAGGCAAGACTCGTTGCAACATCTGTGTGGAGCGAACCTTTGGCGTCGTAATGAGAACATGAGTTGGCTGGCCGAAAGCTCAGCACTAGTGGTCGCAAAGAGTGGATTAAGCGTCTCTATCGGGCCGAGCGCCCCCTCAATATACGTCCCGCCGGTCCCACCAGTTGCCGTCGTCGCGTCGCGGCGGATAAAGATCTGAGCAATAATACCAAGCAAAATCACTGCAATGAGGATAAGCCACAGCACAACCCGCCGCCGGGCTCGGCGCAAACTCTCGAAGCGACTACTAAAGAACTTGCCAACGTGGCGCGTCGCGCTATCTTCGAGCTGCTTGAGGTCGCGGCGTGGTTTCTTGCGGCGAGATGGCACCGATTTCGCTGCTTTGGCTGCCCACAGCGATTCATCCTCCTGGGATACAACTGCCGACGAGGTCTCACGGCGCTGGAGGTGCTTCTCCTGCCGATTCGCCATGCCCTACCCCGCAGACGGCAACAAGAGTGCCGCCAAAATAGACCCAACAAAGGTAACAGCCAAGAAGATCGTCGCCTCAAAGAGGTTCTTGTCTAGGCCGCGCCGCGTGGTATAGAGCTCACCCGAGGCACCAAAGCCTGCACCAAGCGTCGCCCCGCGCTGCTGAAGCAAAATAGCCAGGACCATCAAGATGGCCGAGCCAATCATTATTGTTTGTAGAATACTATCAAGATTCATGTTGTTCCTCCTGCGTGCGCCCATAATTTAGCTCGAGCGCGCTGCTTACTATATAGTTTACCAGACTCATGATCAGGCCTGTCAAGATGGAGTGAAGAAACGTCATCTTGAGGCCTGGCGCTAGTATCAACGAAATATAAACCATAAAGCCGTTGACAACGATGGTAAAGAGACCGAGCGTGACGAGAATAGCGGGAAGCGATAGGATGATGGCAATCGGCTTAAAGACTGCATTGACGACTGAGAAGATGAGTCCAGCCAGTAAAAACACTGCAATACTCATATCGGGTTGGACACCGATATAGCCTGTACCAAAGATACGTACGGCAATCCACAGCCCAAGTGAATTTAGCACCCAGCGGATAATAAAGGCAAAAAATTGTCGTTTCATTTGCTCTAGTATAGCGGTTTTTTACCATTTTGTCGATAAGCTGGCGCTGAGATTATCGTGGCCGCTCGGCGTAATGAGAATGTCATCTTCAATTCGGACACCAATGCCCTCTTCTGGGATGTAAATTCCTGGCTCGACGGTAAGCACCATACCAGCGCGCAGTACCCGCGGCGCGCCCAGGCTGTCGTGTGTATCGACGCCAAGCCCGTGGCTGGTGGCATGCGGATAGTAACGCCGGAAGGTAGCTTGATCGTGGCGATCACGTAGAAGGCCAAGCTGCTGTAAGGCGTCGCGCATAATGTCGTCGCTCTGCTGGATATAGTCAGCCACGGGGAGTTTTGGCTCGAGCAGCTCTATGATGTGTTGCTGCGCTTGCACCACCGCAGCGTGGACATCCTGCTGGCGCTGCGTCGGCTCAATGCCATAGGTGCGGGTGATATCCGCACAGTATCCATTGACCCGCGCTCCGACATCGATCAGCACCATATTCTCAGCAGCAAGCGGCCCCGCATTATGGCTATAGTGCAAAGTGCAGGCGTTAGCACCACCAGCAACAATTGGGCTATACGCATGGCGAGCATTGTGGTGCCGGAATAGGTAGTCAAACTCCGCCTCGCACTCATACTCATGCTGGCAGTCTGGCAAACGCTGCTTAGCTACCTCAAAGGCCTCGATAGTCAGCGCAATTGCCTGGCGCAGCGCAGCAATCTCCTCCGGCTGCTTGATAGCCCGCAGTTCACGCAGCTGACGGAGACACGATTGTACTGAAGGAAAGATCCGCTGTAGCACTTTGCTCAGGTCGCGCGAGGCGGGATTGAGCATAAAACCGTAGTCGGTGCGGTCGTTTACTTCGTATACAACCGTATGGCGCTTGGCAAGCTGGCGCAGCTCTGCCTCAAAATCGTGAGCGTCAATCACTGCATCAGCACCACTGATCCGCTTGGCCTCCTCACTACTGAGCTCACCAACGAAAGTCTGCTGCACCGCATCGAGATGAGGCCGCACGAGTGTTGTGCGGCTCCGTCGTCCATCGATAATCAATTTCCAACCTGGTCGCTCAATTCCACTGAGCCACCAAAAGTTCGACTCCTGCTGAAACGGCGCTGGCTCATCGCCACTGCCCTGCACTTCGTCATACGCAGTCAATACTGCCAGCCCACCCGCAAGCGCATCAATGCAACGCGCTCGATTCTGACGAAAGTCGATCATGACCGCTTAATACCTCGTAGTACCTCTGTCAATTCTGCTGGGAAGAGGATCATCGTCTTCTGGCTTGGCTCGGCACTAATGCGCTCGAGTGTCGTGAGCGTACGCAGGTTGATTGCCCCTGGGGTGTTAGCAAGAATCTGAGCGGCTTCTGCAAGGGTCTCTGCGGCGGCTTTTTCACCATCAGCATTGATGATGTTGGCTCGGCGCTCACGCTCGGCTTCGGCTTGCTTAGCCATAGCGCGCTTCATATCGCCTGGCAACTCGATGTTCTGAATCTTCACGTTCTCAACGTCAATCCCCCACTTGTCAGTCTCAGCATCGACAATCTCTTTGATCTGCTGGCTGAGCTCTTCTCGCTTGGCAAGCAGGTCGTCCATGTCAATGTTACCCGTCACATCACGCAGCGCTGCCTGAGCAAACTGGCTGGTAGCGTAGATGTAGTTCGTCGTCTCGAGGACGGCCTTTGGCGCATTAATGACACGAAAGTACACCACGGCGTCCACACCAACTGTCACGTTATCTTTCGTAATGACTTCTTGCTTTGGCACATCGATCGGCGTCGAGCGAACATCGACCATCATAATCGTCTGAAAGATTGGCACCACTACACGTAGGCCTGGCGCGCGCTGACCTGAGAAGCGCCCAAGCGTTAGCACCACACCGCGCTGGTATTGATTCACCACCCGAATCCCGCTCAGCATGAAGACAATCGTCGCCACGATGATGCCGATAATGATATATTCCATATTCCTCCTTTGGACTAGCTTATTGCTTTTATCATACCACATTGTGGCAAAATAGCGAGATGGGGTCGTCTTGCTACCTCGCAATAGGTAACTAGGAAATCAGCTATAGTTCGAGTACCGAAACCGACAGCCCTTCGACGCACCAGCCTATTTCCGGTATACTAGACGTAGCTATGCCAGAGCCAGATTCGTCATCGTCATCACGCCAACCGCTGGCCGAGCGGCTGCGCCCACAGTCGCTTGATGCTGTGATAGGCCAGACACACTTACTGGGCGATGCCGAGATTTTGCGCCAAATTGTCACGAAGAAGCAGCCCGTGAGCCTCATCTTTTGGGGGCCACCGGGTACAGGCAAGACGACGCTGGCGCGGATTATTGCTCGCGAGGTGGAGGCCGAGTTTATTGAGCTCAGTGCCGTTACCAGTGGCAAGAAGGACGTCGAGCGAGTCATCCAGCATGCCCGGCAAAATTGGAATCTTGGCCTGCGTACCATACTCTTTGTTGATGAAATCCACCGCTTTAATAAGGCGCAACAAGACGCCTTTTTGCCTCATGTCGAGTCGGGGCTGATTACGTTGATCGGTGCAACGACTGAGAATCCAAGCTTTGAGGTTATTACACCACTACTGAGCCGGATGCGCGTACTCGTCTTGCAGCCACTAAGCAAGGACGAAATTCACGCTATTCTCCAGCGCGCCATCACTACCTTGGGTAAGACAGAGCATGTCACACCAGAGGCGCTCGATTATCTTGCCG
>CALHVV010000042.1 GCA_938036915.1 uncultured Candidatus Saccharibacteria bacterium | reverse complement strand
GTATGGCAGCAGTAAACACGCGAGTAATGTTGGTCGAAGGCGATGGACAGTGGTCAGCTGGGTTTGATACAGCGGAGAGTGTGGCGCAGATACCGCCACAGTTTGGCGGGTATGTCTGGACGAACCGGATTGACCGGGTGCAGCCAGTGCTGGCACGGCGGCGCTGAGTGTTGTATGTTTGAGCACAAAGCGTGTTGTAAGTAGGCGGCGTGCTTATTCTGCTCTTCACTAGTATGGAGAGAAGAGCGAATCACTATTGTAACACATTTACATTAGCTCTCATCTGTGCGATAATCTTACGGAAGGAGAAGTATAATGCACACACAATTCGATGCACTGATTATTGGTTTTGGTAAGGCGGGCAAGACGCTGGCGGTAGCGCTGGCTGGGGCAGGTCAGCGGGTAGCGCTGGTGGAGCAGTCGCCGCAGATGTATGGCGGGACGTGTATTAATATTGCGTGTATTCCGACCAAGACGCTGGTGAGTGCGGCAGCGGCTGGCCAGTCGATCGACGAAGCGTTTGCGCGCAAAACAGCGGTCGTAACCAAGCTCAATAACAAGAACTACCACATGCTCGCGGATAACCCGGGCGTGATGGTTATCGATGGCACCGCGTCGTTTGTTGATGCGCACACGGTGAGTGTCCAGGCGGGTGAGCAGCGCATTGAGCTGCAGGCAGAACGGTTATTCATTAATACCGGTGCAGTGCCGGTGATGCCGGCGATTGCTGGCATTGAGCAAACGGCCCATGTCTATACCAGTACAGAGGTGCTCAACCGGCAGCTGAAGCCACAGCGGCTAGCGGTAATTGGCGCTGGGCCAATTGGCCTGGAGTTTGCCTCAACCTATGCAGCCCTTGGCGTGGAGGTCACGCTCTACCATCGCCGAGCGCAGCTGCTTCCGCACGACGAGCCATCTGTTGCCCAAGCAGTTGCTCAGGCTCTGGAGGCGCAGGGTATAACACTCGTGCTTGCATCAGACATACAGCAGGTGCGCGATACAGACCACGGCGTTGCTGTGATACGTGGCGGTGATGAACAAGTATATGATGCCGTGCTTGTGGCCGCTGGTCGCCGGCCTAATACTAGTCAGCTTGGTCTTGCCGCTGCTGGGGTGAAGACTGACGAGCGCGGCGCTGTTGTCGTTAATGATCATTTGCAAACCACTCAGCCGCACATTTGGGCGCTCGGCGATGTCAATGGTGGGCCACAGTATACCTATGTATCGCTCGACGACTTCCGTATTGTCAAGAGCCAGCTCCTTGGTGATGGGAGCTATACGCGGGCTCAGCGTGCAGTATTGCCTCATGTGATATTTATGCAGACACCACTGGCGCGCGTTGGCCTAACCGAAGCAGTAGCTCGCGCCCAGTATGGCGACGATGTGAAGGTTAAAGAGTTGCCAGCTATGGCGGTACCGCGCATGCATGTTGATAATAAAACAACGGGGCTACTCAAAGCAGTGGTCCAGCCATCGACAGGCCATATTCTTGGCGCGACGCTCTTTTGCCAGCAGGCTCCAGAGGTGATTAATATTATCAAGACAGCGATGGATGCTGGTTTGCCCTATACCGTACTGCGCGACCAGATCTTTACTCACCCAACGGTGAGTGAGGCGTTGAATGATTTATTTGCCATCTAGGAATAGCAAGTTGTTTCGCTATCTATGATAAAAGCCTCCCCGTGTATGGGGAGGCTTTGTAACTACTAGAGTGGTTGTTATATAAAATCAGCAATATCATCGCCGCGCGCCATTGCAATAGTGTCTTCTATATCTAGCTGGTCTAGGTTGTCGTGCGTACTTGGGCCGGCTGCTTGCGTTTGCAGGTAGCCATTAACGAACGCATCAATATCCGCTAGGGATGGAGCAAGTGTTAACGTTTTACGATTGAACATGTTGCTTACGTCACCAAGGCGATCGATGGTGGCATCGTGGCTGTAGCGGATATCGGTATACGTCTCGGTATCCAGGTGGCGGATGGTGCCGTGCGAATCAAGTGCAAAATTTTTGGCCTGGGCGTCGCCATGAATAAAGCCATGGTTGTGGAGCTCTGCCATGGCACGGCCCGCTACTTGGTACATAGCTCGGCGGGTTTCTGCTGGGGTGTTGGGGTTCCATAGGTAGTTATCGAGCGTGTTAACGTTATGCTCGTAACGGCTTAACACGCCAACGCGCTGCGCCCCACGCGGGGCGTCTTCTGCCCGAATAAAGCCAAGCGGTGTGTAGGTTTTGTGTTCGCCAAAGCGCTCATTTACGGCCTTGGCTGCTAAGAACTCGCGACTAGCTGTAATGGGGTGTATGTACTTAACAGCTACAAGTTCGGTAATGGTACCAGCTTCTAACTGTGCCATGTGGAGCTGGCCAAAAGCAACCTCGGCACGGCTATGCTGGCGGCCACGCTCTAGGCCGGGTACCTGGTTGAGGCTGTAGTTGTGTAAATTCTGGTTATTCACTGTGGCGGCAATACCAGACAACTCTGGCGGTAACAAGAGCAAATCACCTGTTATAAGACTACCAAGCTTACGGATGAGTCGTTCATTACGAAAATCGCGTTTTGCGGCTGTTTCGCTGGTGGGAATATATTTCTTTTTAAGGTAGTCAACGGTGTTGATCTGTTGAATGGGATCACCATCGATAATTAAGGTGGGTGCTAGCTTCTCACTCATATCTGTATATTTACCATAAAAATAATGGATAGTCAATATATGCGTACAAATCTCCCTACCTTTGCAACATCCCAGCAGGTGTCCGCAGCTGTATACCTAAGTGTGTGCGCTATTTATTGCTCGCTAATATTAGGATGAGAGAATGTGTTGTGTGTTGGAGACCCCGGAAGGGTAGAAGCGGCTTGATGATCTTCTTGAATGTCTCACATAGGAAGATGAAAAAGAGCAGCGTTCTTAGAAGCAACAAGACTAAGGTGATGATAAAGTAATTTAAAGGTATCAAGTAACAAAATTTCTAGGCTCTGAATCTTATCACTGTATAGTGATATACACAGCTACGCCGCCCGAAACTCATACACAAACGCACCTGTCCTTTGTGAGAGACAGATGATATCTAGGTCGGGCGAGCTGTGTTTATCTGGGAG
>CALHVV010000041.1 GCA_938036915.1 uncultured Candidatus Saccharibacteria bacterium | reverse complement strand
CCAAAACTAGGGCAGCAGCTAAAAAATCATCGAAGCGCACCGGTACACCAGTCGCTCACCCCTCATTGCACCAAGCTGAGCAACCCAAGATCGTCGACTACTACCCCAACCGCATGACCATCGCTGTCTCGGTGTTGGCTGGCACAGGACTTGTCTTGCTATGCTTGATGGTACGGATGACAGTGATTGTAGAGTAATATCAAAGCACAGCCAAAGCGTGCTATACTTCCCCATGAATCTTGTTTGATGGTGTGCAAGCATATAGGACAAACGTTATACACCGTCAGCATCATCTAGATCGTTTCTTACTCGAGTAAAAATACACAGAGGGTCAGCATCGTCTCACCGTTGCATCCTTGCCGCTAATCCATCAGCAAATCGTGATATACTAAAGAGCATGAGAGTACGGATAGAGATAGACACGAAGACCTTTGTGCGGTTTTGGCTGGTAGTAATTGGTTTTGCATTTGCGATTCTCGCGATTTATCTGGCGCAGACTGCCTTGATTATGATTGGTACGGCGGGGTTCCTCGCGCTGGCACTCAATGGGCCGGTCAATGCCATCGTCGAGCGCTTGCCAAATCGCAGCCGCACACTCAGCACCGCACTTGCCTTCATTAGCATTGTGGCGCTACTTGGGGTGGTTCTTGTGCTCGTGGTACCACCCATCGTCCAGCAGACGAGCAAGTTTGTCGACGCCCTGCCGGGGATGGTCCATACAGCGGGCGAGCAGTGGCATAGCTTTGGTGCTTTTGCCGAGCAGTATCATATCCAAGCGCAGGTAGATCAAGTAGTAGAGAGTGCTCGCAGCAGCGTTGAATCCTGGACGCGTGGCCTTAGCGGCAACCTCCTTGCCGGCATTAGCTCCGTCTTCTCTGCAGTCGGCTCAGGGTTCTTGGTGCTCGTCCTCACCTTCTTGATGCTGACGGAAGGGCCGGCCTGGGCAGAGCGCTTTTGGGGGCTCTACCGCGACCAATCTACAATGGAACGCCACAAGAAGGTCGCCCATCGCATGCATGCTGTGGTAGCAGGCTATGTGACGGGGCAGCTTACGATCTCGGGCATTGGCGCGCTGTTTGCTGGGGCGGCGGTCTTTGTGCTGAGCCTCTTTTTCTCAGCTATTCCGAGCAACCTTGCGCTCGTTACCATTGCCGTCACCTTCGTCTTGGCACTTATCCCTATGTTTGGTGCCACGATCGCTGGGGTAATGATCTCCCTCTTGCTTGCCTTTAATGCCTTGCCAGGTGGCCTCATCTTTGCGGCATTTTTCATTATCTACCAGCAGATCGAGAATAACTTCATCTCACCCACCATTCAGTCGCGCAAAATTGATCTCACGCCACTAGTTGTCCTTGTTGCCATCACCATCGGCCTTTACATCTTCGGCATCATCGGTGGTCTTATCTCCATCCCGATCGCTGGCTGCTGCAAAGTTCTGCTAGACGACTACCTCGAGCACAACGCCCGTGCTCGCGAAGAATCCACCAAGCCACTAGCCAAGCTGGTGGAGAAGATTAAGGGCGAGAGCTAAAGCCAATAGAGCTTGACTGTTGTCTATCAGCTAGTCGACACAGTGGTGGTCACAACACAAGATAGATCATGAGGTGTATTTATAGATTCGGTCGCCTCGACGCCATCTCAATCCCCAAATCAACCTCAAGCGGGTCCTCGCCCTCATCCAGTTCATCTACTTCTTCTGCGGAGTAGTAACGACCATCTTCTAGTTCTTCAGGAGCACGCCATGCGTAGTAAGTTAGCGAGGCTGGCTCGCCGACCTGGAGGATGTCAC
>CALHVV010000040.1 GCA_938036915.1 uncultured Candidatus Saccharibacteria bacterium | reverse complement strand
ACCACTGCCTTAACGATAGACTTCTTCTTGACGTTGCCGGTTGGGCTGGCGTCTTTGACGCTGGCGACAATCACATCACCCACCCGAGCGTAGCGACGCCGAGTACCACCCAGCACGCGGATGCACAAGATGGACTTTGCACCGCTGTTGTCTGTTACCTTAAGGCGAGATTCTTGCTGGATCATGCTGCCTCCTCTTCGCCTGCGTCATCGTTTTTGAGCTCAATCGAGCCCTGCGAGCGCTTGAGCACGGCATCGAGCCGAAATGCTTTGCGCTTGCTGATCGGGCGTGTCTCAATGACCCGCACCGTATCACCAACATTGGCATCGTTTGTCTCGTCGTGAGCAGCATACTTACGGGTGACGGTGTATTGCTTGCCGTAAATAGGGTGTGTTTCGCGGCTGGTCACGGTCACCGTGATGGTCTTGTTGCCCGCGGCCGAGGAAACAACGCCGGTCAATGTCTTGGCCATTAGTTTGTTCCTTTCCGCTGATTAATTTCCGTTAGTATCTGCGCAATCTCTCGACGATACACGCCAAGGATCCGCGGATTGGCGAGCTCACCTGCCCGGTGGCCACGCTGGGCCTCAAGCAGATCGGCGCGCTTGGCGGCCAGCTCTTGCTGGAGTGTCTCGAGGCTCTTTACCTCTGTTGCAGGGGCTGCATTCTCTGCCATCGCTAGGCCTCCTCTTTCTTAATAAAGCGTGTCTTGACGGGCAGCTTGTGGCTCGCCAGGCGCATTGCCTCGCGGGCGACATCCTCTGGCACACCCTTCATTTCAAACATCACGGTGCCATTCTTGACCTTCGCAACAAAGAACTCAGGGTTACCCTTACCGCCACCCATCTTCAGACCCAGTGGCTTGCGACTCACTGGGGTGTGTGGGAAGATACGGATCCAGATCTTACCACCACGCTTGACGTAGCGGGTCATTGCCTGGCGAGCTGCCTCGATCTGGCGGCTTGTGATGCGCTCGTTGCTCAAGCTCTGCAGGCCATAGTCACCAAAGGCAATATAGTTGCCCCGTGTGGCGTTGCCTCGGTTCTTGCCGATGCGGACTTTGCGAAATTTTGTTTTCTTTGGTAGCAACATTACTTCGCACTCCTTTCACCCTTATAGATCCAGACCTTGACGCCAACAATACCAACGCCAGGGCAGTTGGCCCGTGCGGTGTGGAAGTCGATATCGGCCCGCAAGGTGTGCAGTGGCACCGAGCCCTCGATGACCTTCTCGCGGCGTGCCATCTCGGCGTTGTTAAGCCGGCCGGCGACCTCGATGCGGATACCCTTTGCACCACTGTTCATGGTGTTTTGGGCAGCCATCTTGACGGCGCGGCGGAAGTTGGCCCGGCGCTCGAGCTGGCGAGCGATGTTCTCCGACACCAGCTTGGCGCTGAGCTCTGGCCGACGAACCTCTTCAATATTGATACGGACTGGCAAGCTGGTGATCTTCTCGATTTGTCGCTTGAGCTCTGTCACGCCAGCCCCACCGCGGCCAATCACCACACCAGCCTTGGCAGTGTGAATCGTGATGGTAATCTGGTTTGGGCTGCGCTCAATCTCGATCCGGTCGATCGTTGGCCGGCTTGCATAGCGAGCTTCAATCAGCTCACGGATTTTGATGTCTTCTGCCAACCAAGCCGCAAAGTCGCGCTTGTTTTGGCCAAACCAACGCGAGCTCCAGTTTTTGTGGACTTGGAGGCGGAAACTGACTGGGTTTACTTTTTGGCCCATTTAGTTGTCTCCTTTCTTGGCTGTATCGGTTGCTTTGGCGGGTGCCTTCTTGACCTGCTTCTCCACACCACTCACCTCAACCAAGATATGGCTCGAGCGCTTCTGGAATGGCTGAGCTCGGCCACGGCTGGCCGGCTTGTAGCGGCGCAGGCGTGGGCCAGCAGTCACGCTAAGGCTGTGAATGTGCAAACTGCGTGGGTCAAGGCCATGATTATTGATGGCGTTGGCTTGGGCGCTGGCGATTGCCTTCTTGACGGGCAGCGCGGCGCGGCGCGGGGTGTGATCAAGAATGACCAGTGCATCGGCCACACTGCGGCCACGCACCAGGCTAGCAACAATGCTAACCTTGCGCGGGGTCTGGTCTATACCCTTGATATGCGCCCGAACGATGGCTGGTGCATCGCTCGACCCCTGTTGTGTCTGTGATGCGGCCATTACTTCTTATCCTTTCCACCGTGCTTGCGGAACTTACGGGTTGGGCTAAACTCACCGAGCTTGTGGCCAACCATGTTTTCTGTAATCAGCACCGGCACATGCACCCGACCATTGTGCACTGCAAAGGTGAATCCCACCATCTCTGGCGTGATCGTGCTGCTGCGGGCCCAGGTCTTTATCACGGTGCGGTCGCCAACTTTCAGCGCTGCCACTTTTTTGGCAAGCTTGGCGTCGACGAATGGGCCTTTTTTGAGTGAACGACTCATAATTACCTCTTCCTCTTAGCTTCGTGACGACTGCGGACAATCATCTTATTGGTTGATTTGCGGCGGCGGGTCTTGAAGCCAATTGCTGGCTTACCCCATGGCGTCTTCGGGATGCGGCCAGGGCCCGTCTTGCCTTCACCACCACCCATTGGGTGATCAGCTGGGTTCATAGCCTTACCATGGACACTTGGACGCCACCCCATACGGCGACGGCGACCGGCCGAGCCAAGCTTAACATTCTGGTGCTGGACGTTACCTACCACACCAATGCTGGCTTCGCACTCAAGGCGGAACTTGCGCACCTCACCGCTAGGCATCCGCACCATGGCGTAGCCGTCTTCTTTAGCCATGAGCTGAGCCTTAGTACCAGCGCTACGCACCATCTGAGCACCCTTACCGTGGTTGATCTCAATAGCGTAGATCTGGCTACCAACCGGGATGTTGGCCAATGGCATACGGTTGCTCGCCTCGATTGGCGCATCGGCACCAGTCTGAAGCACCTTGCCCTTGGTCATTTGAGTGTCAGCCAAGATGTAGTGGTAGAGACCGTGCTGATCCTTCACGCGGGCAATGCGGGCACTGCGGTTTGGATCGTACTCAATCTCCTCTACCGTCAGCGTCAAGCCGGCGGCCAAGCGATGGTCGAGCAAGCGGTAGTGCCGCTTGACGCCACCACCACGGTGCCGAACGGTGATCTTACCAGTGTTATTGCGACCAGCCTTTTGCTTGCCAGCCTTGACGAGGCTCTTGAGTGGCTTGCGCGTCGTTACATCGCTCAGATCTTGCGATGTCATGCCGCGGCGGGCGGGAGTGGTTGGGTTGTACTGCTTAATCGGCATTACTTATCCTCCTTCTGCTCTGTTTGCGGCTGCTCTTCGGTCTCAAACACCTTGATCTCGCCTTCGCTTAGGCGCACGTACGCCTTTTTGCTGTCGTGGCGGTGTGTGGTGCCTGGGTAGCGGCGCTTACCTCGGCTGTAGCGAATAGCTTTACCGCTTTGCACAGCGGTAGTGACATTGGCTACCTTGGTGCCATCGTACTGTGCCTCAACGGCTGCAGCGATCTGCTGCTTGTTGGCCGACAGTGGCACATCAAAGATGTAGGTGTTTTGGCCAGTAATGAGCCGGTAGGATTTTTCGGTGGCGCGAGGAGTGACTAATACGAGTTGCATTTATTTGTCCTCCTGTGCGAGCCACGCCGTAATAACATCCAGCGCTTGAGGCGACAGGACGATATGGTCGGCATTAAGAATGTAATAGACATTGAGATACATCGCACTCACAGCCAGCACCTGCTGGAGGTTGGCGGTGGAGCGAATCAGCTCGGGCGACTTCTCGCCAGCGACGAGCAGCACTTTGCGCTCGAGCTTGAACTGGCGGAGAAACGCCGCAGCGTCTTTGGTCTTGCCAGTTACCTTGTCCTCAAAAGGCAAGACCTGGATCTTGCCAGCCTGATGAGCCAGTGTGAGGGCTTGGCGAATGGCGACACGTTTGCTGGTCTTAGACAACTTCTTGCGGTAATTTTCGTTGCCGCGTGGGCCAAAGACCACACCACCGCCCCGCCAAATTGGGTTGCGGATACTGCCGAAGCGAGCTCGGCCAGTGCCTTTCTGCCGCCATGGCTTCTTGCCACCACCGCGGACTTCGCCCCGCTGCAAGGTGGTTGCACTTGCCTGGCGGGCATTTGCCAAGAATGCGTCGTAAGCGAGCTTGAGCAGCTCGTGGTTCGGCACATCGACGCCGAAGACGCTGGTTGGCAAGGTTGCTTTTGCTGGCTTGGTAGATTCAGCCATTACTTAGCACCTCCTAGGATAATTAAGCCCTTCTTGGGGCCTGGGACAGCACCTTTGACACCGATCAAGTTATCCTCAGCCGAGATAAACTCAACCGTCAGATTCTTGACAGTGACACGCTCGTGGCCCATCTGGCCTGCCATGCGCTTCCCTTTGAAAATCTTTTGTGGGTACATGCTACCGATCGAACCGACCTTACGCGTGTTACCCTTACCACCGTGGGTTTTGCGGTGGCGCTTAAAGTTGTGCCGCTTGATCGTACCAGCCCAACCCTTACCCTTGCTGATGCCCGTGACATCCACGACATCGCCGAGCGCAAACTCCGTAACGCTCCATGTGTCGCCCACCTTGACATCGCCAAGGTCATCGACACGAAATTCCCGAATATGCTTCGGGGTGACACCGGCTGGCTTCACATGCCCAGCCACGGCCTTGCTCAGGTTCTTACCCGCACCATATGCCACCTGCACTGCGTTGTAGCCGTCTGTCTCGACGGACTTGACCTGAGTCGCAGCGACAGGCCCAGCCTGGATAAGCGTGACAGGAATCGTCGTGCCATCCTGGCTGATGATTTGGGTCATACCAATCTTGGTACCGAGAAGTGCTTTCATTGCCCTCTTGCTCCCATGTAAAATCCCCGGCGACTAGCAGTATCTTGACACCAGCGCTGCGTGGCTACACACTCCGCTGGCCAAGACTTACCAATTCGTCCTGGGATGAGTTGCTATTACGTAATAAATTACAGCTACCATAGTACCATAGAATGGGGCAAGAAAGCAAGAGGGTGTAGGAGATCAAGAGCAATACAGTAGAACACCAATCCTAACAGCATATTGGTGTGTTGTCGTAGAATCATTATCACCCCATCTACACCATCGCCACTATGCTACAATATAATGCGTTAATGCGTCACTCAACCTCCTTACCTACCTCTGTCGATACGTGGCTTGCGGCGGCGGCTGCCCAGCTACAGACGGCTGGTATTGCCAGCAGCCGGCTCGATAGTGAGCTGCTGCTAAGCCATGTGCTGCAGCAGCCTCGGCACTGGCTGCATGCCCACGGCGATAGCACACTCTCACAGGTGCACCAGATGCAGGCGGAGCAGCTCCTTACCTGCCGCCTCCAGCATGAGCCACTGGCCTACCTGGTAGGGCACAAGGAATTCTATGGGCGCGATTTCGTCGTTTCGCCTGCGGTGCTCGTGCCTCGGCCCGAGACAGAGCAGATGATTGCCCTCCTGCTGCAGCTCATCCAGCCCACCCAGCACACCATTGCTGATGTTGGCACTGGCAGTGGCATCCTTGCTATTACAGCACAGCTCGAGATCCCACCGTGCCAGGTTGATGCGTACGACATCAGCCCAAAGGCCCTCGCCATTGCTCAGCGCAACGCGCAGCAGCACGACGCTACCTCTGTTAACTTCATCCAGAGCGACCTGCTCGCGGCAGCGCAGCAGCGCTATGATGTCATTCTTGCCAATCTCCCCTACGTCAGCCCCGCCTGGCAGCGCGACGACCGCGAGACAGCGCACGAGCCAGCCCTGGCACTCTTTGCCAAAGACGATGGGCTCGCCCTCATCTCTACCCTCCTCGCTCAGACAGAGCAATGGCTCGCACCTAGCGGCCTGCTCATCCTCGAGGCCGACCCCTGCCAGCACTCACGCATCATTGCTCGCGCCGCCGCGTACCAGCTCACTCATGTGCGAAGCGAGGGGTATGCGCTTGCCTTTGCCAAGCAGCGCTAAGCATGACCCAGCTAGCTGCAGCGCACGCTGACCCATCTGTCCCACCGCATCTACAGATGGTAGCGACCAACGCTCGGGTCGCAGCATACGATCTACTTCGTCGAGTTCTTGGTGCGCGTACTGCTCCGGCGACTGGACTATTGCTTGCTGCAGTAACGCGCACACATCGGCCAGTTCTTGGCTATCTACCTCTGTTGGATGCACCTTCTTTACTGGTACAAATGCATCATTTAGCTTGGTATAATCATACTCATAGCAAAATACCTGTGGCTCAGCTAGCGATGCATCGCTATGGCTAGGCGTGTCGAGATAATACGACCGCACTGCGCCAGCATACGCGCCATATTTATCCACCTCATAGATAACAATATGCGGGTCGTACACCCGGCCATCTTTATCCAAAGCAGCCCGGGCACTCAGGGTGAGGCGCTGCCCACTATCAGTTTTGTGGCCAAAGTATACACTGCGCACCTCACCACCGTCGTAGCGCTGCCGGTCAGCCGCACCACGTCGGCGCGCACTTCTGTACTGAGTGGTAATAGCATCCTGGACGACTGCGGTGAGCTGCTCAGCCAATAAGCCCGGCTGCTCGTGCTGGCCTGGTGGTGCACACTCAGCGTCAGTATTGGCTGTATATGGCGTGCGACGCAAAGCATCGCCCGCGCAGGGTGGTGTGTTGTATGTCATGTTGTTCCCTCTGTGTGTTAGATATACTTCTCTTTTAGCATACTATACAAGCATAGCTGCATGCAAATAACAGAGGTGAACAAATGAACAATTTTATACCATATTCAGAATAATTCTAATATAGCTCCCTGTACTCTGCCGTGGCGATCAGTTCGCGTAGCTGGGCTACCTCATGCGTGTCGACTGGTTGGTCGTTGATGCCCATTTGGCGCTCGAGTTTCTGGTTTGCTAGTTCGTTCTTGAGATGATCTACTGTTGCAAGCGTGCGCTCGTATGCTTCCTCTGGTGGCAGATTCCTGCCAATGGTCAATTCTTTTGGTATTTTACGCTGAGATTCGCTCCCCTGCGGTGTATCAAATCGCCGCACCACACCATCCTCAAGATGATAGCGAAAACTGTCGCCACCCCGCTCCCTAAGGCTAATCATTCGGTCCTGCGTGCCATCGTCTAGTGTTGTCGATTCGGTCAGGATTGTGACCGTTCTCTCACCCTGTGTTGCATACAGCAAGACACTCGACTTCACGCGGTCAGTGAGAACTGTGTGATCGTATGTATTCGCTTCACCAGCAAATTGCAGCAGCGTCTCCTGCACTAAGTCGTCAAAATCTGCCGCTGCCTGTGCCTTCTCCTCCTTGGAGAGCCGCTCAGCAAACTGCCCTACCGTAGCGATTTTCTCTTGATTGTTTGTTCCGGGCTGCTCATGTGCCATGGTATACCTCTGTTGTGTTATATACTATGACACCTATAATGCTCTCTCTCTCTGAAAGTCAACCGATCAAATCAAGAACATGTCTTTGCTATGCCAAAAACCACCCATCAGCTGGGTGGTTTCTTGTTGCTATTGCTTAATACACCGTGGTTATTTGATCGATGTGATCATAATGCGGCTGTATTGCTGGCGATGGCCACGCTCTTTGTGGACGCGCTTTTTAGCTTTGTAGCGAATGACGCGGATTTTGTCGCCCTTAACGAGCGCTTCTACGACCTCGGCCTTGACCTTGACGCCTGCAACGTGCGGCGTACCAACAGTGGTCGTCTCGCCATCGATGGTCAGGAGTGCATCGGCTTCGAGCGCTTTTGTGCCGTCCGGGAGGCGGTCCACCAGGAGGGTCTCTTTTTCGGCGACGAGATACTGCTTGCCGCCAAGCTGAATGACTGCTTTCATCTGATTCCTTATAATTATTAATACTTCCGACTGATTGTAGCAGAGACGGCGGTGGATGTCAAAGTTGGTATATCTAACTATCATTACTCACCAGCCGCTGCACCACCGCTGGCAGCTCTGCCTCACTGCGCCACACCTCCGTCCGCGTGGCGATGAGCTCGTCGCTGAGGTAGCTCTGCTCACCCACACTGTGGTGCTGCGCCAGGGCGATTGGCTTACCTAGCGCCAGCGCCGCCCCTACCTCCATAAGCATCCCCTCGCTGCGCCGCGGCGACGCTTGGACCACGAGTACCATATCGTACTGGGGTAACACGCTCAGCGCACGGCGGATGAACTCACCCGGCGTATGGTAGCTAGGCCAGGCTGGGTCGAAGAGATTGCAATACACCGCGCAGCCCACCTGCTCGAGCGCTGCCACCACTGTGCGCATCCGAGCGCGCACCACCGCCTCGTCCTCACCGGTAAAGGCATAGGAGCAAAAGACAGCGGGCGGGGTGGCTGGTGACGTGGAGTTCATATATATAGTATACGCTACTACGGCACTGGGTTATATCCTGTTATTTTTTTGTATTATTTCTCACGATTTTTGCCTCTGTTGCGGGCCGGTTTTTCACAAATCTTATTTCACATCCTGTCATATCTATGCTACGCTGGGTAGTATGAGTATGAAGAGACTCGTGTATGGCATAGCTGGTACAATGATCGTCTTCGCGGGCGCGGGCGTCATCGTAGCAGCCCAGCCAAAGAGTGGTTCGTCAGCGCCTGCATACAATGCAACGAGTGCAACAACCGGTGGACATATGGCCAAGGCATTAGCGCCGTCCGACCAGCCATCTGCCCAGACACTCGCACAGCGCAACCAAGCTATCAAGATAATCATCGCCTCCAACGCTTCTCCCAAGGCCATCAAGCCAGCGTCGAAGCCCAGCGAGGCACCAACGCCAACACCAGCCACAGAGCAAAAGCCAACTGCAACCAACGGCGCTTCGACTGGCTCGAACACACGCTCGAATAGCAACGCTCAGAGGAGCAACCCGTCGAATAACAAGTCAAATTCTAACTCCAACGTGCCATCACCGGAGTTTGTCGACCGTGTCTTTGCAACGGTCAACAAGGAACGGGCAGCGCGTTCGCTTAGTAGTGTGCAGCGTATCGAGCAGATCGACACGAGCTCGCGCGCTCAGTCGGCCTACAATGCGCAGATTAATAAACTTAGCCACGATGGTGGTCTCGACCGCCTGAAGCAACTCTACACCTGCCGCACCAGTGGTGAGATTCTCGAGCTCGTGCCAATCTCGTACAATGAGCAACAAGCCACGGATGTGTGGATCAATTCCCCGCCGCACAACAAGATCATGTTCTCGGGCGACTACGACAAAGCTGGCATTGGCCTAACGCAAAAAGGCGACCAATATTACATTGCCATGCAGTTCTGCCGCTAGGAGAGGATAAGCAAGAATATCTGAGAGAGACACTTACTCAGAATAGAAAAACCGGCTATAATGGCCGGTTTCTTGCTTTCCTAGAAGAATGTTACTCTTCAATTGAATCTAGAGATTCTTCTCGGTAATTTCACGCCCTCTATCGTCTCTTCCTCTTCAGCACTAAGAAAGCGAAATCTTGAAGCTTCACAAATTACTTCGATTTGCATCAAGTGCGTCAAGCGATTCTGCTCTATTCAGAACCTTCCAGAGCTGCTGCACTTCTGCCTCGCTGACCACTTGGTCACCTCGGCCGATTCGTTGGCTTTCACCAATCGTGCGTGTGGCAGGCTGGCCACTATGCGCCGAACCAATCAGCGAGCGCACCACCCGCTGGTGACTGCCTTCTGCAACAATAGTAGCGCAGCTGCGCTGAGCCACTCACCAGGCTTACCTCCTGTGTTGTCGCAGCTATTGCATTGTCGCTTAGGCTCGGCTGTAGCGGCTCACGCCAAAATGTCGCCGTCTCAACATTTACCCGCAGATTTGAGCCATCATGATATGGTGCCATGAGCCTGAGGATGGCACGGCTTTGGTTCGGAAACAGAGGTGAATCAGCTGCTTTTGCTGGCGCAGCATTGTCCATTCGGTAGCCATATACATCAACCGTATCAGCAAATTTTGTCATCATATGCAAAGCAATCTGGCTCAGCCGCACTACTGCAGCTGCTTGGTCGGCTGCTGTCACTCGTTCGCGCGGGGTGCTATATAAGGTGGAGAATGCTTCTTGGGCTTGAGTTCGTGTCATTCATCTGTCTTTTCTGTCGCAGCAAGCGACGCATTATATTAGCAATAAAACAGGGGGCATCTCGATGATTGAATAATATCGCATTCTCTTCCCCACCTCCTCTGAAAGTACTACAAAATACCCTAGATTTAGCCTTTTAGAGCTGATGGAATCAATGGCTATCTACTCCATTCGTTGAAGGCAAATTGGTGCAAGAGAAGGCGAAGCTTTGCAGTTCAGCCTATACTATTCGATTATCTTCTCAAACACTGTCGTGTTATAGATCGTTGCGCCCTTGTGGAGATAAAAGCGATGGGCTGCTTGACGCTTAGGGTTAGAGGTGAAGGTGAGCTTGGTCGCACCATGTTGCTGGCCCCAGCTTAGCATCGCATCCCACAGCCGCGAGCCAACCCCCTTGCCCTGCACCGATGGGTCGGTCACGAAATCATCAAGGTAGATCTTACGCCCAGCGATTGGCCCCACCAGCAGGGCGAGTGTTGCCATGCCTACTACCTTACCATCAAGACGAGCCAGGAGCAGAACTTGATTCTCAGCAGCGATCACCGCTTCTAGCGCCTGACGCAAAGCGTCTATCGCCGCTGCACCAGAGGTGGTTGGAGTAGTTGGCGCGGTTGTTCCGGCTTGGTGCAGCACATCGCCCAGTGCTGCGATTGCCGCCACATCAGCCTGGCTGACGGCGGTTGCCTGTTCGATTATGAGTTCTTCCATATATCGATTATACTACAAGTATGAATCAGCGTATACTCACCCTCCGTGATGCGCTCGCCACTCACCCGCCGCGCATCGCCTACCCAGAAGGCACCAACCCCATTATCCTCAGCGCCGTACGCCAGCTAGCCGATTGGCACGCCGTTCGGCCTGTGCTTGTTGTGGATAGCCCAACTGCTGTCAAGCAGGCCGCCACCGATGCAGGTATCTCGCTTAATGACATCGAGATTATGACAGTGCCCCACCAACACGATACGACATCTGCAAACACCGCTGATGCACCTCCCCTTACCCCTCTCACCTACGCGGCCCAGCTGCTTCACGATGGCACGTGTGATGCTATGGTGGCTGGCATCGACCACCCCACCGCTGCGGTATTGCGGGCTGCGCTGAAAGTTGTTGGCTTAGCGCCCGGGGTGCGCTATGCATCGAGCTTCTTCGTGATGGATACACCCCACTTCGCTGGCGGGGAGAATGGCTTACTCATCTTTGCCGACTGCGGGATGAACATTGCACCAGATGCCGCTGGCCTAGCCGCCATTGCTAGAGCCAGCGCCTTGAGCGCCACTCGTCTTGGTTGGCAGCCCCGCGTTGCGCTGCTTTCTTACTCGACGCTCGGTAGTGCTGGTGGCCAAAGTGTCGAAACAATTCGCCACGCTCTTGCAGAAGTACAAGCCCATCAGCCAGAACTCCGTATCGATGGTGAGCTCCAGCTTGACGCCGCTCTTGTCCCCGCCATTGGCCACAAAAAAGCCCCTACCAGCCCTGTCGCTGGCCAGGCAAACGTCCTCGTTTTCCCCGATCTCAACTCTGGCAACATTGCCTACAAGCTCGCCGAACACCTGGCTGGTGGTCATGCCTACGGCCCTATTCTGCAAGGCTTCGCACGGCCAATCAGCGACCTATCGCGTGGCTCGAGTGTCGATGATGTGATTGGCGCGAGCTTAATCGTTGGTAGTATGGCGACTGAATAGATTGGGCGATTTATTCACGCAGATTGGTGATTTCTTGCTTGCTTTTTGCAATCGTTTTCTTTGTCGTGTTCTCTTCGTGCTCTCTTTTCTGCGGTGATTATCTTGGTTCGCGTATCAATTTGCTACTGCGCCAGTGCGCTTTTTTGTCGTTTGCTTTTTCTGCCACAATGCAGGTAGATGAGCCTGTTTTTTGGTTGCACATTGCAAGTAAAGTGCTTGCCTTTGTGTCATCATCATACACTCTGGCAGTGAGCAATCAAGATTCGAGACGACACTAGTTGCCATTCTCCTATACAATGATATTGAATATATTTAAAGAAAATTCACTATTATATTTTGTCATAAGTGCGCATTCTACTACCTACCACACCATCAATATTTAGTCATGTATTAACCACGGTGAATAAAATTAATGTTCGATTCATAAAAATAACAGTGGTAGAGGTTGCAAAAAATCTTACTTATGAGTTTGTAAAAATTCGCGCACTGCTGCAATTGGTTTGATAGTAGGATACGTCGCTGCATCTTCTTCTGGCGATAACTCAGCGCGCGTCCGGCCATTGTAGCCATCTGGGCAAAATATTTTGTCCCAACCAAAGCCACCATCGCCTCGCGGATGTGCTGCAATACTGCCAGGTAGCTCACTGCGAAAAATATGCATCTCGCAGCCATCATAGTAGCCAAACACGCACACCGCCAGTGCCGATCGATCATCAAAGCCATCAAGCATACGGCATAATTTTTCTAGCCCATCTGGCGCCTCGACGAAGAACTTAATGAACGGCCCAGGCAATCCATTCAGCGCTGCAAATCCCAGCGACACATCTTCCACAAGGACTGGCCGCTGGGCAATCTCATACGCTTCACGCACTTTGTGTCGAACAACCTCCTCAGGCGAAGACGATTGAATTTCTACCAAATCAATCTTGCGTTGCTCCAGCGGCATACCAAGCATGCGCGCTAGGTAATCAGCCTTGTGCTGGTTGCCCGTGATGAATAGTGGTTGCTGCATCATTTATCTCCCTCGTGCTTCTCTTCTCGATATTTCTCTGGCTGTGCCCGAAAAACCTCGACCCATTTGCTATCCTTCGCTAGATCGTTGTACGCAATATAATAGCGCCCTTGAAAACCGCCAGCATGTGCAGCTTTGCGCGCCACTGCGTCTTGCACCTGCTGAGGTGAAAAGCCAAAATCATCGCGCAGTGCATCGAGAACAGCCTGCACATCCGCCAGCTCCTGCAGCGCCTCTTCTAGCCTATCATCGCCCAGTGGAATTTCGTTTGCTTCCTCATGAATCTTGCGCTGTAACTCACGGCGATACGCCGCGCGATCCAATTGATAATACTCGGTGTGGAGCACCTGCGGGTCGACCTTGCATTTCTCGACAACCTTGTCACGTACGAGCTTTTCGAGATAGAATCGCACCATTGCCTTGTCCTCCTTGTCTGTTGGTTGTTGGGTTCCTTTTGGGGTTATATAGCCTACTATCAAGAGTTTGTTATTATCTCACAAGTATTTCATCATGAATTTTGTTCACCACCATTCATGGTATTATTATCACTTGCATTTTGCAATTCATCGCGTAAACGCATCCAAATTTTGCCAAGCTCATTGCGCCCAGCATGGTCGCTACCCCAACCCCAAAAGCTGTCATCGTCATTCATCTCCACAATATATCGGTCGCCCGATGCAATGAGTGTTTCGCGCACAAGATCGTGCTGAGCAAGCTTGCAGCGTACAATTTCTTCCATAATTGCCACCTTTTTATCGTCCCAATTGGGGTCTTCTTCAGCCTTATGCTGGTTGGCAAAATCAGACGCTAAGCGCGGCGAGCGACATAAGCGCACCTGCTCAGCCCGAGCTGGATTGGTGCCAAAAAAGTGCGCCGCTTGGTAGGCATGTTCGCTCGTGGGGTACAGCACGCCACGCCACTCAACCTGGCATGGCGCGAAGTTATCAAAGACATACCAGCCATCTAGAAAGAAGCCAGCCATGGTTGATTTGTTGTGCGTATTGTCTGTCATATTCATGATACTACCTCTGTTATAGACTGATATCTAGTGTGATTTTGCTCTTGTTGTTATTAATTTCCATTATTTACCATTTCTCCTTTCTAGGATCATATTTTTGAATCATAGTGCGATGTATTCAGATGATTCTATGCGTTTATTTTCGCTTGCTTTTTGCAAGCCAGCTGACTACGTGTGCGGCGTCGTATAACTCTTACGCGTGGTTTATTTGGTTCATGAGTTGTTTGTGGCCTAGCACCATATATAGTCCATACCCTGCGGTTGCGAGTGCCCCGCCAATGCTGCTGATGGCATAGACCATTTGCCACGAAGTACTCGTTGCGAAGGCAAGGTAGAAGCCAATCAATGCCGTGCAGATGGGGAGAGGTGCAAGATAATAATCGATCGTCCGGTCAAAGATCTTTGCCTGCGGAATGAAGTGCAGCCCAACGGTCAGCACAAGCACCGGCATGATATAAATCTGCTGCTGAAACATACCAAGCAGCGCAAAGATAATCCAAAGCGGTGCATACGACACCGTGCTCAGCAGCTGCATCTGCTTAGCGATCCGCTTGCTGACTGGCGTTGGTGCTGGCTTGGGCAATTTTTTCGTCACACGGATATGCTGCACACCGCAAAAAATCAGCCATGCCGCATACACACCAAATAGTGCAAAGACTGCCCAGCCAATAGTGCCCCACGCCACACCAAACCACACAGCATACACGAGCATAAAGGTTGCCATGAGAATTGGAAACGGCGCCATGCTTTTTACTGCAGCGATTAATTCATCTCTTTGTGGTTGTTCTGGGGTTGCCATATATCTTTCTCCTGTTTATTGGATAAGGGTTAAAAATTGTTCTTCGGTGAGGATCATTGTACCATACTTCTCCGCCTTGGCTCGCTTGCTCGCACCAACCTTGCCACCAGCAACGAGGTAGGTGGTATCCTTGCTGACGCTACTCTGGAAGGTACCACCCAGAGCACGGATTTTTTCAGCTGCTTGGTCGCGGCTCATTGCTTGCAATGTGCCAGTGATGACGAATTTTTGACCAGCGAGCTGCTGTGACGATTGCACGAGCCGTGGCACGACACCACATTGGGCAAATTTATCCAGCAAGGCAATGTTATCTGCATCGCTGAACCACGCGACAATCGATTCAGCCACTACCACGCCGATGCCATCAATCTCCTGCAGCTGGTCGAGCGTGGCAGAGCGCAGAAAGCCGAGCAATGGCTTGTCATTTGCAAGTGTATTGACGGGTGCTTGCGGTTCATCAAGAGATATATTTTTTTCACTAAAACTTTCTGAATAATAAGTTCTTTGTGTTGTATAATTTGCAATAATTACTCCATCAGTTGAAAAAGTAAAATAATTTCCAAAAGGTGAAA
>CALHVV010000039.1 GCA_938036915.1 uncultured Candidatus Saccharibacteria bacterium | reverse complement strand
TTCTGGAAAAGTTAGCTTAGTTGGTGTTGAGTTTGTCATTGATGATCCTTACGTTTTGAATTATATCAAGACTATTGTTCTATAGCGCTATTATATCATTATAATTGAGTCAAAGCGCTGCTGAATTTTCCACAACGATTTATGGTATAACCTCTGTTCTATAAATGTATGATCGCCATATGTTGCAAGATATGCTTGGAGCTCGGCAAAATGTATGCTATAGTCGAACATAGGTGGGACAAACAATATGAGAACATAACGCACAGGGGGCATTGTGGAAACAATCAACTTTTACCAACTAACACGATATTATGCACGAAAGTGGCCGATGATGATTGTTGCCATTCTCGTTGGTGTCGGGCTGGGTGCAGCCTATGTACTGTCCGTCCAGCAGCCGCAGTACAAAAGCTCGGCAACGTTGCTCCTAACAGGGGTAGAGCAGGGTCAAAACACCATTACGCTTACTAACTATACGACGCTCTTTACCTCACGGCGGGTGCTCGACCCAGTGATCGACCGCGCCCAATACAAGGGGAGCTACGAGACACTGCTGGCCAACACAACTGCCAAGCACGTAAAGAACACCGACATCATCACTGTCTCGATGAACGCCGGTGAACCCAAGATGAGCGAAACCTTACTCAAACAGGCAATTACCGAGTTTGAAAAGCAGACGAAAGCATTGTATGGCAAAACCAAAGTTAGCATCAAAACTGTCGACGCTGTCAATACGCCAAGTGCGCCAGCAAGCATAGGGCTTGGGCAGGCGATGGCACTTGGCGGTGGCGGTGCACTGCTGCTTGCCATCGTAGGATTGTTCTTTGCCTATGACTATGCGCAATCGCAGCGCGTGGCCGAAGCAGCCGCTACAGCCGCACACACAGCGGCCAAGGCCAAGCGCTAGCTACACCATTGCACAAAACTTATTTTGCTGAAGCATGCAGCCGCACGGGTACGCGGCACGATAACAACACAGGGTAACAAGGGGGTATACCATGTATCGGGAATACGGAAAACGCATCGAAGATGTGAGCATTGCGCTGGCTGCGCTGGTGATTCTAGGGCTGCCAATGCTGCTGGTTGCAGCGGCAATCCGCCTCACATCGAAAGGGCCGGCCTTGTTCCGCCAGAAGCGCTTCGGCAAAGATAAGCAGCTATTTACAGTTTATAAATTCCGCACTATGTCTACGAAAGCACCAAAGAATATGCCAACCAATAGTTTTACCAACGCAGATAGCTACATCACACCACTCGGTGGGGTGCTGCGCAAGCTATCCATCGACGAACTACCACAGCTACTCAACGTCATCAAAGGCGAGATGAGCATCGTTGGGCCGCGGCCCGTCATCAAGACAGAGAAAAAGCTTATTAGTCTGCGCCAAAAATACCAGGCTAATTCCGTCAAGCCAGGCATCACTGGCTGGGCGCAGGTAAATGGCCGCGATGACCTAGACGACCAGCGCAAAGCCGAGATGGACGGTGAGTATGTGCAGCGGCTGAGCTTCCTGACCGACGTCAAGATCATGATAAAGACCATTGGAGCGGTATTGATGATGAGTGGCCATACAGAAGGAAGCGAGCGGACAGTCACGGGGGTCGATAATGCCCTCGAATAAGAAAAAAGTCCTCTTCACCTCACACACTGCCAACTTCCAGAAGTTTAACCGGCCCTTCATGCGGATGCTGCGCGAACAGGGGTACGAGGTGCATTATGCCTCGATGGGTGAGGAGCATATTGAGGATTGTGACAAGCAGTTCGTTGTGCCATTTACGCGCAGCCCCTTCACGCTGAGCAATATCCGGGCCTATCGCCAGCTCAAGGAGATTATCGACCACGAGCAGTACGACCTCATCCATACCCACACACCGGTGGGGAGTGTGGTGACGCGTCTTGCCGCTCGGCAGGCTCGGCAGCGCGGCACGCGGGTGATCTACACTGCTCATGGCTTTCACTTCTTTACGGGTGCGCCGCTGCTTAATTGGCTGGTATACTATCCCATCGAGCGCCTGATGGCGCACTACACTGACGTCCTCATCACGATCAATGCTGAGGACTACGCCCGAGCCAACCGTCACTTTGCCACCAGCGTGGTGTATGTGCCGGGGGTTGGTGTGGATCCAAAGCGGTTTGACATTACAATCAATAAGAACTCACGGCAGGCAATACGTGCGAAGCTGGGCATTAAGCCGAATGATTTCGTCATAATCTACGTCGCTGAGCTGTCGAAAAGAAAGAACCAGTCTTGGCTGCTCAGTGCGCTCAAGACAACCTTGCAGCAAGACGCATCGATGCATCTTTTGCTGGTTGGTGCAGATAGTCTGCAGGGGAAGATCCACAAGCAGTCTGCTCGCTATGGTATACAGAGTCAAGTTCATTTTCTAGGGTATAGAAAGGATATACCAGAGCTGCTCCAGGCGTCGGATCTATATGTTTCTACGTCAAAGCAAGAGGGGTTGCCCGTTAATATTCTTGAGGCGATGATGGGCCGCATGCCAATTGTCGCCCTGGAATGCAGAGGGGTTGCTGAGCTCCTCTCGTTGGTGGGTGCTACGCCAGCGCGTGATATGCAGACATTTCGCGCGGCTGTCCAGCACCACAAAAAGCACCGCTCCTTGCACCGCGAGAAAGACGCAATCCAATCCGCACTATCACGATACACGACACCAAATATTATGAAAAATATGCGCCAACTGTATGAATACGAGGGAGAGGCTGCTCGATGAACCAAGAAGGAACTATAGCGATCATAACGACTGGCCTCTTGCCAGTGCCTTCGGTGATGGGGGGTGCGGTAGAGAACCTGGTGCAGAACTTTATTGATGAGAATGAGCGGCAAGGCGGCCCTCGCCTCACGGTATATAGCACCGCAACACCAGATGCTATAGAAAAGGCTCAGGCATATACACGTACAAACTTCGTCTTTATACACACCCCATGGGTCATCAGAGCAGCGGACTCTATACTCTACAGTATATTCCGGCGCCTTGTCGATACAAATAAGAGTGCGTCTTTGCGGGCAATCCTGCAGCGGTTGTATTTTATGAGGAAGGTGTCAAAGCATATTGCTCGCAAAAACCATCGCAAAATACTGTTTGAGAATGCGATCATCCAGACGCACATCCTACGCTGGCACAAAAACCAGGAACGATACAAAGGTAGAGTCTATGTGCATATTCATAATGAGATAACTAACTTTTATAAGACATATAAGTATCTAGCGGGTGCAAAAATTATCGTCGTGAGCAAGTTCATCAAAGATAGCTTGATCGCTAAATCGGCGCAAGGTAATGAAGGCAGCGGCCCATTGCAAAACGTATCTGTGCTCAAGAATGCGGTCGACAATACCCGGTTTACTGCAATGACAAGGAAGCGCGCGTCGAAGCTATTGCATCAACAATATACCATCGATGATTCAAAAAAGATCGTATTATTCAGTGGTAGGCTGACGCCGGAGAAGGGGATTGATGTGTTGCTACGAGCGCTTGATCGGGTGAAAGAACAAAATTACCAGCTGCTTGTGGTTGGCAGCTCGTTCTTTGGGACTGATATCAAAAACCCATTTTTGAAGGAGCTTCGCGACCTCACCGAAGCGCATCGGGAGCACGTAACGTTTACCGGGTATATTGACTATGACAACATGCCGCTGCTCTACCGCGGGTGTGACTTTGCAGTGTTGCCCTCGGTATGTAATGATGCTGCGCCGCTAACGGTTATAGAATCGATTACGGCAGGCTTGCCGATGATCACGACAAATAGAGGTGGCATACCAGAATATGCATCAGACAAAGCAGCTATTCTCCTTGATACAGATGAGAACCTTGAGCAGTCTATAGCAAAAAATATAGAAAAACTTCTCAGAGAGGATGACACATTGCAAGCCATGAGCAAAGCAGGCCAAAAAGCCGCCAAAGATATGACATTATATAATTATTATAGAGGGCTCCTCGAGAAGCTGGGAGAAGAATAAAAAACTTATGAGCACACTACAAAAGCTAAATTTGAAAAAGATACTCGCGACCACGCTTGTGTTTGTGATGATCACGTACTATTACCTCTACGTGGTATCACCACAGTTGACGGCGTGGCTGCCTCTGGTCTTGGTAATTGGCATTGTTCTATCAGGAATTATTCTGGTAGATTTTGCCATAACAAACAAGCTTACTAGGTGGCATTGTAAATATCTTCTCTTTTATATTGCGGTGCTTGGGATATCAGTTATTTTTCAGTGGCCGAATGTCGCCTGGCTCGCACTAACTTCGAGTACACTCTTGATCCTCAATAGGGATGAGTTTATCAAGATATTTTTCTATACCTCAGTAGGGTTTTATCTCCTCGTGGTTGCTTTGGCGCTCATAGGTGTGCTGCCGATGGTGTATGTTGGGTTTGATGGTAATGAATCGCAGCGGTATGGATTTGCAAAATACTCGCTTGGGTTTGATGGGCCTAACCAAGCATCGCTATCATTCTTCCCGATACTGCTCAGCGGTATGTATCTCTATGGTACTCGCCGGGTGTTTACGGGTATTGCGCTGATTGCTTGTATTGCTGTTGGTATTCTGACTGGTAGTCGCATGGGCCTTTTGCTGAGCCTTGCCTTTATTCCCGCCTATAGACTGCTACTCCACAAGCATGGTGAGCGCAAGAGAAGCACCGTAGCACCGTATTTGTTTGTGATCGGCCTTCTTGTGTCGTGCATTGGTGCGGCAGTGCTCGTCGATAATGATCTAGCAAATAGGGTTATGTCTGGCAGGCCCAAGTTGATTGATCAATATCTGCAGTCAGAGTACACTCCGTCGGTATTTGGATCAGATGAGGTGTACAATAAGGCCCAGTACGGGACACCTCCGGTTGATAACTTCCCGGTATATATATATGCTCGCTATGGAATAGTTGGCTTTATCATATTTGCCTTCGTCTTTTGGCAGGGGATGCGAAGAGAGTATTCGACGAAGATGTATATCCTATTCTTATTCATCATCCTGTATGGATTTGCAGAAGCCTTCTTCGATATTGCAGCAAAGAACTTCATCTTGCCGATTCTCATGGTTTCACTATTTCAGAAAGGAGCTTTGTATGAGCAGCAAAACACTCGTTAGTATTGTCGTACCCGTCTACAATATGGAGCACTACCTCAGCCAATGCATTGAGAGTATTATTGCCCAAACGCATCGCACACTAGAGATTATCATCGTCAATGATGGCTCGTCGGATAGGTCGCTTGAGATTGCTCACGATCTTGCTCGCAAGGACTCGAGGATTGTCGTCATTGATAAGCCAAATGGCGGCGTAAGCTCGGCCCGAAATGAAGGTATTGAGCGAATGCAGGGAAGTTACGTTACTTTCGTTGATGCAGATGATTCAATCCACCCAACGTATATTGAGAATCTCTTGGCCGATGCACAGGCGACTGATGCCGATATAGTGAGCACACCAAAGCACCTACTTGGCGATGCAGAGCGGCAGGGCTTCTTGGATGCGACTATCCCAGTTGCTGCGTCGGCGTCGGTCTTTACGCGCACCGAGGCATTGACTGCGCTGTACAATGGACGGCTCGAGAAGGGCAACAATGGCTGCCAATTGTACAAAACCGATATCATCAAGCGTAATAATATCCGGTTTGATTCTCAGATGGCGATAGGGGAGGACTTCGACTTCTTGGCCCGCGCAATTATATCGGCGCGCTGTATTGCGGTTGACAATCGCAGGCTCTATTATTATCGAGCTAACCCGACAAGCGCTGTGCATCAGGAATTTAACATTCGACACTACCAAGCGATTGAGAATATGCAAAAGACAGGCAGAGCACTCCACAATCCACCAAAGAAACTCGTCCAGGCAATGGACAATAACCTATTTGTCGCCTCGGCATCATACGGTGCATTGATGTATGCAAGCCGCAAAAAATTCCCAAGAGAATTTGACGAAATCAAACGTACCGTCCGGCGGCTCAAGTGGGGCACACTATTGAGCCGAGACGTTAAGTACAGTGGTAGAATACGGGCGGCACTGATTATTTGTCTTGGCGCCAACCTTGGATTCATTGCAATTAGAAAATTGATAAAAATCTAAAAGACGAGGATATTCTTATGAAAAAAGTCGGCATCATCACCTTTCATCGTTCGCATAATTGCGGGTCTATTATGCAGGCATATGCGCTGCAAAAAGTCTTGCAGACGCGATACGGCATTGAGCCCGAATTCATCGACTTCTCGAGCCCTGGCCAGCAGAAGCTCTATTCAGTCTTTAGTGGAGACAAGAGTGCAAAGGGCATGCTGCGTAATGTCGGGCGGGCATGTATCTACAATAGGCTCAAGAAGAACCAGATAAGCTACGATGCGTATATAAAGAAGTACCTGAGACTATCTAGCCGCGCATTTACCACTAACAAAGAATTGCAAGAAGCTCACTTTGCGTACGATGCATATATTGCGGGGAGTGACCAGGTGTGGAATATAATGATTGATGATTATGATCCTGCCTATTTCTTGAATTTTGTTGAAGAAAATAAGCCAAAGATATCATACGCGGCCTCATTTGGCGCACGGCGAGTAAGTAGCAATACTAATCACCCCGAAGTCATTCGCGACATGATACGAGATTTTGATCATATCTCGGTCAGAGAACCAAATGGCCAAAAATGGCTAGCCGAAGATTTTGCAATCAAAAGCACTGTGGTACTCGACCCAACGTTACTCATTGATAGGGGTGATTATCGCGATGGAGAAGAGCGACCAGCAGAGCATATCAAGAAGGACTATATCTTTATTTATGCAGTGAGTGTATCGCGTAAGTTTGAACAACGAATACAGCAACTCGCTCGAAAAGAAGGGCTCAAGATTGTTATATGGCAGCCCGATACGTGGCTCAAAATGAAAGGGGCAGCAAAGGGTTATATGCTACCAAAAGATGAGAACCCAGGGAGATACTTATGGTATATACGTCATGCCAAATATGTCTTTACGGCGTCTTTCCATGGTGTGATATTTTGTGCTCAGTATAGAAAGAATTTCTGGATCTTGTACAATAAAGGAATGAATTATGACAAAGACGATCGGATTCTTTCGCTTGTGGATAGCCTTGCATTGTCGGATCGACTTCTGCCAGAAGATGATACAGAAAAGAATTTACGATCTGCCGTTGATTATACAACCTACGAAAAAAACCTTGCCAAGAGGCGTCAGCAATCATTTGAGTTTCTTGACAAGGCGGTAAAAAACATATGAGCAGATCTGCCGAGCTCATAAAAAACACCGCCCTCCTCACCATTAGCAAGATCACGACGCAGGCCGTCGCGTTCTTGCTCGTCCCCTTGTATACATTTTATCTGTCGGCGAGTGACTATGGGCAGGTTGACCTCATCTTGACGTATATTGCTTTGTTTGCGCCAATATTATCGGTTCAGCTGGAATTTGCGGCATTTCGGTTTGCGATCGATTCGCGCGATGATGCGGATAGGCTCAGTAGCATTCTATCAACGATATTCAAGATAGTGCTGCCTATCACAGGGGTGGCCATCGCTCTGTTGGTGATTGGGTCGCTGTTTGTTACTATCCCATACTTAGCTCTTGTGTGTCTCAATATTGTTCTCTCTGTCGTATCTGCGGTGCTACTGCAATTTACGCGAGGAGTTGGTGATGCAAAGCATTTTTCTATCGCGAGCATACTCATTGGTGTCGTGAGTACACTATGCTCTTTTGTCTTTGTTGCGGTCATGCGACTACCTGCCTTTAGCTTGATGATATCGTTAGTGCTTGCGAATTTAGTAGGCATAGGCTACCTATTAGTGATTATTCGGCGCAAGAAACGCATTCGCTTGCTACACGGTGAGACGCACCAATCGTTGCGTTCGGATATGCTGCGGTATGCTATTCCACTTTTGCCGAATAATATTGCATGGTGGGTGCTCAATGTCTCAGATAGGACTATTATTTCGATGTTTATTGGTGCAGCGGCAAATGGTATGTATGCGATTGCGAATAAATTTGCATTTGTCCCAAGCATATTATTTGGTATATTTAGTATGAGCTGGAGCGAATCTGCCTCGATTCATATTACTTCGCGAGATAGAGATGCATTCTTTTCGAAGGTGTCCGACATGTGCTTGCGGCTATACTCATTTGCAACAGTGGTGTATGTGTTGGTGATAGATATATTTTATTCACGAATCGTTGGCGCAGAGTATGCGGATGCGCATGGCTTAATACCCATTTTGGCGATAGGGGCGTTCTTCCAGGCGATCCTTGGCAATTACTCTGCGATATATATTGCTAAGAAAAAGACAAAAGAGGTTGCCAATAGCTCCCTTGCGGCCGCAGTAATTAACATCGTCGTCAACCTTGCCTTGGTAGGTGTTATTGGCGTGTATGCCTCGGCACTCTCGACTGCTATAGCCTTTGCCTGCATGGCAGTGATACGGCATATTCATGTCCAACGGTATGTTAAGGTGCGCTATCGTGCACAAAGCATTATATGCTCTGGAGCTGTATTAATAGCCGGGGGGATTATCTACTACACTCATGTGCCAAAGATCGTATCTACAGTAGCCTGTGTGGTTGCGATGCTCGTCGGTATTGTTTGCACAAAGGATCTCTTCGCAAAGATGCCCGTCAAAAAATACTTTCGCAAAAACCTAGACAAGATGCTCCATCATAAATAATATATGCTATATGATAAGTAGAAAGCAGAAAACAGTCACTATACTTAATTACGTGATTGTTTGTGGCTGGGCTTTAGTTATATTCATCCTCTCCAATCAGCCTGCCGCTATCTCTAGCGGGCAGAGTGGGGTGATTGTTGGGCATTTGCAGCAGGCTATGCCAGGGGTAAGTACGGCTATCTTGACGTTTCTTGTGCGCAAGAGTGCTCATATTATTGCTTATTTTATCCTTGGTATATTGATGTATCGTGCACTGCGCATCACTATCCGCCGCTGGCGAACGCACACTGTGGCGAGCTTTGCCTTGCTCAGCTGCAGTCTCTATGCAGTGACAGACGAGATCCATCAACTCTTCATACCAGGGCGCAGTGGTGAACTGCGCGATGTCATGATCGATAGCATAGCGGCACTGGTGGGAATAGGGCTGTGCACATGGATGATGCGCCGACGACACGAATAAAATAAGAGGTTATATAACTGAATTTTAAAACTTATTTCATTTAAAATAGCTAACAAATAACAACAACGAAACGGTAAAATAACTCTATGCAACTAAAAACACTCAAACGAGAAGACTACGACAAAGGAATTCACGAGAAGATTGACACATATAACAAATATATCAATATTGTTAATCTTGTTGGTACAAGCGATCAAAAACAGAAAATTGAAAATGATGGTAACTATCAAAATATAATAAAAAGTAATAGTCCTTATGATGTAGGGTATCATATAGACGGACTAATGAACCAGACTCTACGAGATACAGCTATTGAAGCTTTACTAATAAACAATGATGTGGTTCAGTTTCTGAGCAGCGCAGCAGCAAGGAAGGCTGCGTTTAAAAATCTTGAAAAACAAAAAACTGACATAGACAATTATACACGTAAACTAGAAACAGCGGTGAATGTTGCAAGCAAAAACATAGAGCAAGCAGTAACAAGTGTTATCGCGAAAGAATTTCAAAAACAAGTGAATCTTTATGAGGAAGAGACTTCGTCTGGAATTTGGCTCAAATGGCCTTGGTGCAAGCCAGGAAAAGATGAGAGCCAATTGCAAGAAAATATCCATTTCTGGTATCGTAAGCGGAAACAGGCCCTCTATTGCCTTGCTGCGTATATATTGATAATGGTTGTAGTAATGGGGCTTCTGATGGTATTCGCAGGAGATCTATATACAAAGAATAGCATTACAATCCTCTCATTCAAGCTATCTATAGGTGCGATTTTGTATGCAAACTATCACTTTGCACAGAAGAACTATCGCGTATATGCAAGTCTACGGAACCAGTATAAGCACAAACTGGTTAATGCGAAGATGCTTGCCGGCTATATGTCCGTTAAAGATAGAGACCAAGCTTTGTACCAAGCTATGGTAGATAAAGTAATGGATCTTTTAGTGCAACCAGTACAGGATCATAATTTCAAAGATTCGAGCGACGCAGATAGTATTGCTCGAGTTGTCCAGAATTATACTGGCATTAAGTCAGGTAGTTAAGAATGCCATAGTCATACGAGGAATGGTTAAACTGGTTAGTATAAAATTCCGAACAAAAATCCCAAAAAATGAAACAAACGTTTGCTAATTGTTCGATATAGTGCTACACTGTCGTAGGGGGTACTGATAAGGTACTTCGAACACATGTTAGCACAGAGGTAGCTATGGGTTAGGCTACTGGTGCAGCGATCAGCCGTGGGCGCTATCGCCAGTTGGCAATGAATTTGCCAGAGGTCTCCACCAGGGTGGATAGGCGCGATGGGTGATCATTCCTCCTCTTTTGCTCATGAGCGAGCCATTATGTTTGCGTTTCTCTCGTAGAGAAAACGCTTTATTCTAAGCAAAGCTTAGCGCTATTTCCTTTTTCGCTAGCAAGATACCGCAGCCGATGACGCTGCGGTATTGCTCTATGTACACTAGTGGTTGTATCTCTGAGGGGCTCTTTTGCAAGAGAGATAGATAATCCTACTTGCCCTGGTAGCGCCGGACAATTGGTGCTACAGCATACAATGCCATAGGTAGAACGAGGAGTTCACCATCTTGCCCAAGCCAGTACAATATGCCAGCCGCCACAAGATGAAGCACGACGATTCCTGCGGTCAGCCACGGCAAGAAAGCTCGTGGTATGCGCGGCGCAAACAAGAGATAGAGAATACCGCCAAAGCAGTCGAGTGCCAATGCGAGATGTAAGAGGGATGGTGCCATAGTGTTAGACTCCTTATAGTAAAATGATGTTATAGCCTAGCATACTGTGATTACATGGTGCTGTCAAATGATTGGTAGGTAAATGCCATAGCCTCCGCTTTTTTGCTTATCCTACTTTTCGCACTATTTCTTCAAATAGTGCAGGAGAAGAAACTGCCCCAATTCATTTATTAATCTCTGATGTGGAGTGGATAATAAAGGGTGGCTATCAGTATTCTGGAAAGGGTAATGAAAGGAGTAAAATTGGCCAAAATACTCGGTTTATCGTATATGTATACTCACCTAAGTGATGCCGCTTGTGTTTCACTATTTGGCATTATGCTGCTATAATATGTACGCAATGAATAATTCTACAAAACGTACAAAGATACTGGCTACTCTGGGGCCAGCCACCAACACACCAGAGAAAATAGAAGCGTTGATTCGGGCGGGCGCCAACGGTTTTCGCCTCAACTTTAGCCACGGCTCGTACGAAGAGCGGCTTGATCAGATTGCGTGGATTCGCAAGGCAAGCGCTACTGTTGGTCGCACTGTCGCTATTTTGCAAGACTTGCAAGGGCCAAAGATTCGCCTTGGCGCGCTGAAGGACAATCACTTCGACATTGCGGCAGGTGATGAAATCATCCTCGACCACGCGGTAGAAGAGCACGATGGCAGCAATCGTCTGCCTATTCAGTATAACCTTGCTGATAAGGTCAAGGTGGGTGAGCCTGTCTACCTCTTCGACGGCAAACTTCGCGGTGAGATGACCGAGCGCGTCAGTGATACTGCCATTAAGGTGCGTCTGAGCAACGATGGTTTCTTGATGAGCCGCAAGGGGCTCAACCTGCCCGACACCGACTTTGGCGGTGACATTCTGACGCCAAAGGACTTGGCCGATGTCGAGTTTGGGGCAGACAAAGACATTGATTTCGTAGCACTGAGCTTTATCCAGAGTGCAGAGGATATCAACAACCTACGCCAGATTTTGCTGAGCCATGGTTCGACTGCGCAGATCATTGCCAAGGTCGAGACCAAGGCGGCTATCGAGCCAGAAACACTCAAGGAAATCGTCAAGGCGGCTGATGGTGTGATGGTTGCTCGCGGTGACCTCGCGGTCGAAACGAGCCCAGAGATCGTGCCAATCGTCGAGCGCGAAATCATCCGCCTCTGCCGCAAGTATGGCAAGCTCTCGATTGTTGCCACGCAGATGCTAGCCAGTATGGTGGATAACCCCGAGCCAACCCGGGCTGAGGTGAGCGACGTTGCAACTGCCGCTATCCTTGGGACAGATGTCGTGATGCTTTCTGACGAGACAGCTAATGGCGACTATCCAGTTGAGGCCGTTAAAATGATGGCCGACACCGTGCGCTCCACTCAGTCGCGCTGGCCGATGAATGACATGCCCATCGAGGAGGGCCGCACTAACCGCCGGCTCAACGCAATTGCTCACGCTGCCGTCGATGTGGCACACAAGGTTGACGCAACAGTGATCGTTGCCGAGACGCATTCTGGTGCGACAGCAGCACGTATCGCTGCGTGTCGACCGGAGTTGCCAATTATTGCGGTGGCACCAGACCCCCGTGTGGCGCAACAGCTTGCCTTGTCGTATGCAACGCGTAGCTTCGTCCGGCCCGACAGCCAGCAGCTTGGCAGCGACCTAACGCGCGAGTTGCTGAGCCAAGGTGCCTTTGGTGATGTATCCTCGGTTACAGCCGTCATTATCAGTGGTCGCCAGCCTGGCGCAACTGGTGGGACGGATACGCTCAGTGTCCGCACCTTCGAGCGCTAAGCTTACCAAAGCAACTGATAGGAACACCCACCTACCATATGGTGGGTGTTTTTGTCAGTGAAACAGAAGCAATCTGTGTATGCATTACCTGCCGATTGCAAGAGGGTATAGGTAGAGTACGAAGTATGTCGAGCTGCTAGTCACTAAAAATTGGTGTATTCTATAGGGATATAGAGTAGCAGCAAGTCGTTTGCAGTAACTTCGCATGCTCTGTCGTTGTATATAATACAGCGTATATGAAAAAAGTAGTGTAAAAATAACATCACACAGCATGAGCACTCCTTGTGAAGTCATCGACTAATCGACCAGAGGTAGGCTATTGCCGAGAGTGCAACACGATGGTGTGAGTATGCGAATCAGCGCATTGATACTTCGCACGAAATGAGCAAGGTGAGTTGCACCACAATGTCAAATAAGCTACACTAGAGAAAACAACATAAGCGATACATTGTGGGCATACGATTGATCAACAACCGAGGCAGTATCCAAAACTCGATACGAGGCTCCGGTTCGTTGTATCAGGGTGTGGACTGGTGTGCACCGCACAAAAATTGTAGCGCTTGTATAAAAACAAACAAAGGAAACCGTTCATGCCAGATATAGACTTCGACGAACTTGACCGCGCGGTGCACGACCTCATGCGCCAGTCTGGTCAGCTGCCAGCAACGCCAGATAAGCCGTCTGAAGCGCCAGCCGCCACACCAAGCAAAGATTCGGCCTCATCAAGCACGCAAGCTGCATCGTCCCAACCAATGGCATCAGCAGCCACCTCAGCTCGTCCTGAGGTGAATGACGACGCGCAGGATACAAGCACGTCAAGCGCTCAGAGCGATACTTCGGAAGATGCTGCGCAGCAAGCGAGCTCATCGGATGATGCAGTGTCAGCTAAGCAGTCATCTGCGCCAGTACCTCAGGATGATGCTGATAGTACCGATGAAACGGTGCAGACCAATGACGATACTGCAACCGCTGACGCCAATTCTGATACCGATACAAATAGTGCATCGGCTCGCCACCGTGGCGTGACAATTATGCCATTATCTCAGCAGGCGGACGGAGCGGAGCTAGCAGGGGAGTCATATGAGCCAGTTGAGTCCGAGCCGGTTATTGACCGAGCCCGGGCACTGTCGGAGTCGGTCGTTGCGTCGGAGCGCGAACCAGCTTCGATGCCTGCTACGCCAGAGCAACCTGATGCGGCACATAATGATATAGAGCCAGCCCAAACACCCTCTGTAGATATGGTAGCGCCAGTGCAGACAACGGCAGAAGATACGCCAGCACAGAGTCAGCCTGCAGCAGTTGTGACGGTTGACCCTGACGATATTATTACCCCAGCCAGCGATGACGACGAGGATGATGACGTATATGCTGATCGAGCGCAGTTCTTCGGCCGGTCGGCAGCGCGGCCGTTTGTTGCATCGCCAGCCCGCGAGGCGACGCCGGTGGATGATGTAGCATCTACAACAGATTCAGATACACCAGCATCTGCAGCAGAAACAGATAATGTAGCATCATCAATATCGAGCAACAACGTAGCGAGCGAGGAAACATCTGCTGCGGCTACGGAGGAAGAGACGCCAGCGACGATTGAGCAAGTTGAGTCGGAGACGCCAACGATGCCGTACCAATTTGCAGGCGAAGACGCTGAGAGCGATGATGACGACGATGAAGCGCTTGTCCGCCACCTCAATGAGGTGAACCGCACGCAAGATGATGAGACTGAGCCAGTGCAAGCATCCGTCGTTGATGATCTTGACGATACATTTGCCCCGCAACCACTCATCATTCCACCGCCCAAAGAGGAGGGTGATATGGCGCTGCCTCCTGCCAAGACAGTGGTAGAGCCAATGGATGATACACATACTGCTGATGATATAACCAACACGAGCAGCACTGATGACGCTGGCGACGATCACTTGCTCTATGCGCCAGAGACACCGACAAGTACAGATGTGCCAGCAGTGTTGAGCAACAGCAATACTTCTGATACTGAGACAGTGCAGCCACTGAACCAGTCGCTCAACGAGCCGGCCTGGCCCGAATTGCAATATGATGATCCGGATGGTACGCCAGATGTGCAAACCCCTGATACAGACCAGGCTACACCTGCGTGGCCAGAGGTAATGGTAGAAAATACGAGTGCTGTGGATGATAGCCACACGGCGGCCCAAGCAGCTGACGTGAGTGTGCCAAGCGAGTATGAATCGTTTGATGGTGAGAGTAGCCCCTGGACTGAGCCCACCACTGCGCCACCTCAATCGCAGGCAGGCGATATCGCTCTTGCAGAATTGTTGACGGCTGAGCACACTATGCCTGATGTGGCAGCGGACAATGACAGCCCATCGCCGCAGCCAGAGGAGGTGCTTGCTGATGCTGAGGACACTATGCCAGAAGCTCGCGTCGATCGCCCATTGCCACTCCTTAGTACGTATAATGAGCACCGGGCAGCTCCTGAGCCACACGTTGATGCTCTACCGTTGTCTGATTCGCAAGAGGAAGCGAATGCCATTGATGTAACTGATGCCGCTCAGCATACGAATGATATTGCACAGGGCACGACAGATATGCAATTGCCGGACACTCCTGATGACCAAGCAGAGCAGCCATATGCACCCGCTACACCACTGTTTGCCCCAGCCGATGATGTTGTAGCCAAGGCGCAGCAGATTATTGCTGCTCGCCCTGAGGTATCCACGAATGATGCACCAACACCTCCGCAAGAAGAGGAGGGTACGCCAAAGAATGCGCCCGATGTCGTGCCAATTACGCTTTCTCAGTCAGCCGACCAACAGACTAAGCCATCGGTTGCCGATGCGCCAGCTGTGCATGCTGCAGACGAGACAGTATCAGCCGAGCCAAATGATGATCAAGCAGCCGCTCCAGCTATACAGCGTCCGCGTGGTCGCTTTATGGATATTGTGGGTGGGGCAGCCCCGGTTGCTGCAGCTGCCCAAACGGCTCGCCCGCGAGTACGCCGTCAGGGTGCGGTGGTTGAGCCGCTGACAAGTAGTGCACCAGTGGTTGGCATGGATATTCGCCCTGCGCCTGGGCATGAGCCAGCGCAGCATCACCTCGGAGCAGTGCAGAGTACTCCTCCGGCAGGTGATGAGGTTAAAGCATCTGATGTAGTAACGCCTGATGGAACGCCATCCGCGGAGACACTCGATCTCCAGCCTGGCGATGAAAAGCCGCTAAGCTACACACCATTCTTGCCCGATGCTGAGACGAAGGTTGATAAGCGCCCACTGGGCGGTGCTGATACGCTGGTGGGCGATGCACCAACATTAGCCGACACTGTCCCGATGGGGATGTATCATGATGAATCGGGCGCACTTGGCGTAACTCCAGCTGATAATAACGAGCCATCGGCACCGCCACATCTTTTTGCGCCGCATGATGAACATGCATCAGCTGAGCAATTCATTGATGCGCTGACAGATACGAGCGAGAATGCGCCATCACTCTATCCAACCGATGATCACTACCCATTGCCTGAGCAAGATACGCGAGAGGTTGCCACATCGCATGATGAACTCTCGTACCAAGTAGAAGATTACGACAATGCTGACCAGTCGCTCTACCCGGATGAGCAGGCTGACTCTCATGCAGTATCGGCCGATGGGGCAGGACCGCAGTTTGCAGAGGATGAGATTGACTTGAGTTTGCCTGTGCCTGGCCCTGGTGAGCCAGATATCGACTACTACGGCGAAGCGGAGCGAGTCGAAGCCGAGCCAATGACAACTGCGACTGAGTGGAATGATGAGCCAGATGCAAGTGACCAGACACACGTTAATACCATCGAGGAAGCGGCTGCCACCACCCAAAATGGCGATACCGCGCTCGCCCTCCACCAAGCACTTCAGGAAGAGAACGAAGGTAATGTAGTCGCACCAATCTACAGTGCTGAAGAATTTACTCGCGCACCGAAAAAGTCGCGCCGCCGTCCCGAACAAGCTGCTGGCTGGATTTGGCTGCTGTGGATCGTCATGTTACTGGCGCTTGGTGCTGGTCTTGGCGCGGTTTATTATACACTCTTTGGCTAGCGCCAGTGTAGCGGCATCCGGTATAATAGGCTACTATGGATATACTCGATGGATTAAATGACGCTCAGCGCTCGGCAGTGGTCGCATCTGATGGCCCGGTCCTAATTCTTGCAGGGGCGGGTAGTGGCAAGACAAAAACGCTCACACACCGCATTGCTTACCTCCTAACCGAGCAGGGCGTCTGGCCCAATGAAATCTTGGCTGTTACCTTTACCAATAAAGCAGCCCGCGAAATGCGTCAGCGCCTCTGGCAGATTGCCGGGCACACCCAGGCAAGCTCGCCTCACATGCCCCAAACCGACCGACCACCTCGCTCCTTTATGCCGTGGATGGGGACATTCCATGGTATTTGTGTGCGGATCTTGCGGCGTGATGGTGCGGCTATCAGCATTCCACCAAATTTCGTGATTTATGACGAAGACGACCGTCAAGGGCTCATCAAACAAGCGATGAAGCAGCTCTCTATTGGTACGGACAGGCTTAAACCACGTGCTGCCAGTGCAGCGATTAGCAAAGCTAAGAATCAGCTCCTCTCACCCAGCGACTATGCGGCTAGTGCGCGGTTTCCCTTCCAGCAGGCAGTGGCAGAGATCTACCAGCTGTATGAGCAGCTGCTGGCCGATGCAGGTGCGCTCGATTTTGATGACCTCCTGCTCGAGACGGTGCGTCTCCTACGTGACCACTCAGCGGTGCGTCAGCGCTACCAGACGCAGTTTAAGCATATTCTCGTTGACGAATATCAGGACACGAATGCTGCGCAGTATCAGATCATCAAGCTGCTAGTCAACTCACAGCGCAATATCTGCGTGGTGGGGGATGACTGGCAGTCGATCTATAGCTGGCGCGGCGCGGATTTTACAAATATTCTTAACTTTGAGCGCGACTTCCCGGGGGCGCTGGTGGTGAAGCTCGAGCAAAATTATCGCTCGACGGGCGCCATTCTCGAAGCCGCTGGCAATGTGATTAACAAAAATCAGCAGCGGACGGACAAAACCCTCTGGACGGCAGCCGGCCCAGGTGCACCCGTGCAAGTCCAAGCTGCCTATGATGAGGCAGAAGAGGCGTATACCATTGCCAGCCAGATTGCTACGCAGGTGGCGACAGGTGAGCGCGACTATAGCGACTTTGCTGTCTTGTACCGCACCAATGCCCAGAGCTATGCCTTCGAGCGAGCTTTCAACCAGCAGCGCGTGCCATACCAGTTAGTCGGTGGGGTGCGATTTTATGACCGTAAGGAGATTAAGGATATCTTGGCCTATCTGCGTCTTATCTACCAGCCAAATGACCGTGTGAGTTTTAGCCGGATCGCGAATGTACCAACGCGGGGCATTGGAGCAACGAGCCTGGAGAAGTTCCTCATCTGGCAGAGCACCAGTGGGCTCGATATCATTAGTGCGCTGGTTAATGCCCGCCAGGCAGCAGCGCTAACCAAGCGGGCGCAGACTGCTCTGACGCAGCTGGGCCAGTTATTACGCGGCTTCCAGGCGCAGGTCGAGGCTGCGGCCGACCCAAGCCAATTGATTGATGATGTGATTACCAAGACGGGCTACCGCGACTATGTTCTTGATGGCTCGCCCCAGGCTGATGATCGCGAGGCCAACCTCAGCGCACTGCTGTCTGATGCACAGGCCTTTGCCAGTATGCCAGACTTTCTTGAGGAAGTTGCGCTTATGTCTTCGGCCGACCAAGCGACGGGTGCACACAGTGTGACGCTGATGACACTCCACGCTGCCAAGGGGCTGGAGTTTCCGGTGGTGTATATGGTGGGGCTTGAGGATGGGCTATTTCCTAGCGCCAGGGCACTCGAAGAGGGGCCAGCCGCACTCGAAGAGGAGCGTCGTCTCTGTTATGTGGGGATGACGCGTGCTCGGCAGGAGCTCTATATGAGCTATGCACAGAGCCGCTTGCAATTTGGTAGCCGCAGCTACAACAGCCCATCACGCTTTCTCGACGATATGGGCATTGGCGTGTCGATGGTGCATGCCGAGCCAGCTACACCAGTGTATGACGACGCGCTGGATGAGGTCATGCCGTATGAGGTTGGCGATATGGTACGGTCGCTCCAGTTTGGCGATGGTGAGGTGATCGACATCGATGGCATGGCAGTGAGTGTGCGCTTTGCAAATGGCTCTACCAAGAAGCTCAATGTGCAGTATGTCCGCCTTGAGAAAATTACTCCCTAGAACTACCCGCCATCGGCCAAAAAATGCTATACTAAAAAAATGAAAAACACACTTGTAAAGCAGCTGCGTCGCCTCTTACCCGCAGCGATGATCCACACTCTCGAAGAAGCATATCGGCGGAGCCGCATTGCCCTAGTGGCAGCACGCTATGGCAACCCAGCGAGGCACCTGCGCGTCATTGCCGTGACGGGCACGAATGGTAAAACGACCACTGTTAATTACATCAATGAAATCCTCAAAGCCGGTGGTCGCCGCACCGCAATGTTCTCCACAGCACTGATCGAGGTTGCAGGTCAGCGCCAGCTCAACGACCTCAATGCGACAGTCGGCTCTACCGCGCGGATGCAGCAGTTCTTTGCTGAGGCTAAGCGAGCCAACGTGGACTTTGTTGTGTTAGAAATTACCAGTCACGCACTTGATCAACATAAGCTTGATGGTGTGCCAATTGAAGTTGCAGTCATGACTAACCTCACCCAAGACCATCTCGACTACCATAAGACGATGGAGCGCTATGCCGCCGCCAAGGGCAAACTCTTTGCCCGGAGGCCGCGCTTTATTGTGCTCAATCGTGATGACGAATGGTTTCCATTCTTTGACAAGTACATGGCGCGTGAGCAGAAGATTACTTATGGCCAAGACGCAGCCGCCACAGCCCGCATCACGCAGGCAGCGACCCGCAAAGAGGGTGGCAGTGCAACAGTCCTTATTGATGGCGCGACAAAGCTACCACTGACAACCCATCTTCCAGGGATATTTAATATTTACAATATGACAGCTGCAGCGGCTGCTTGCCAATTGCTGGGCGTGGTACCAGCGGACATTGCCCAGGGCGTGGCTAACCTAACTGGCGTGCCAGGGCGCTTCGAGCGTGTACCGGTGGATACGCCATACGATGTGGTAGTCGATTATGCCCATACTCCTGATGCACTTGAGAAGCTACTGACCTCAGCGCGGGCTATCACCAAGCGGCGTATCATCTTGGTCTTTGGTGCGACGGGCGATCGCGACAAGGCGAAGCGACCCATCATGGGGGAGATTGCTGCTCGTCTGGCCGACCAGATCATCGTTACCGACGAAGAGAGCTACAACGAAGAGCCAGCTGGCATCCGCCAGGCAATCCTGCGCGGCATCCACCAGGCGGGCGGGGCAGACTACACCAAGGAGATTGCCGACCGGCGCGAGGCCATTGCCCAGGCGCTCGCTATTGCTCAGGCGGGCGATACCATTCTTATCACTGGTATGGGCCACGAGCAATTTCGCATCATTAATGGCCAGCGCCAACCGTGGAATGACGCGGCAGTGGTGCGAAGTTTGGTTGCTGAGCATAAGTAGTAGCGATATTCCGACCCCTGATGTAGTGAGGTTTCGAGGAGAGTTCTTCCGGGCTATCCACTAGCTTTTTTACCCACATTTTGCTATACTACATCGTAGCGTATACTGCTACGCAGATTATGATACAGTCTATTCCATTTTTGAAATTTTTCTCGCCACGCAATCTTGCTATCGCTGGTATGGTTGCACTGGTTGGTGTTGGTCTATGGCGGATTCCGTCCGTCCATGCAGCGTCACGCCAGCCAGGCAGTGGCGAGCATATCATCACATTGCACGAAGGCACGGCCAAGCGCGGGTTTTACACCAAGGCGACTACCTTACGTGATGCGTTGCGTGAAGCAAATGTGCGGCTTGATGACAAAGACCGCACTGAGCCTGAGCTTGATACACCACTTGAGAGCGCCTCGTACGAAGTAAATATCTATCGAGCGCGGCCAGTGGTGATTCGCGATGGCGGGGCAGATACGAAGCTTATTACCGCTTATCGCACGGGCAAGCAGATTGCAGAGCAGGCGGGTATTCCACTGCACGATGAAGACCAAGCGGTGCTGGCTCGCTCGCGCGATATCATTGCTGATGGGGCGGCAGAGGTGATGACGATCCGCCGCGCAACGCCCTTTACGCTCGTATTTTATGGCAAAACAATCCAAGCATATACGATGGAAAAGACGGTCGGTGCAATGCTTAAGGCTAAGAAAATCACTCTAGGCGCTGATGATACGCTATCGGTGCCAGCTAGCACGCCACTAACGGCTGGTATGACCGTAGAGCTCTGGCGTAATGGCAAGCAGACGGTCACAGTAGAGGAAGAAGTCGACTTCAAGACGGAGGAGATTAAGGATGCCGACCGCGAGCGTGGCAAAAAAGAAGTCAAGACTGAGGGTAAAAAAGGCAAGAAGGCCGTGACATACGAGATTATTATGAAGAATGGCCGCGAAGAGTCGCGCAAGCAGCTCAGCAGTGTGGTAACGCAAGAGCCAGTCAACCGTGTCGAGATCGTGGGGACGAAGAAGAAGTCAGTCGATACTACCTTTAGTGGTGACTTTGCAGGAGCACTAGCAAAACTACGTAGCTGCGAAGGGGGTTACACCTCCAACACTGGCAATGGTTACTACGGTGCGTATCAATTTGACATCAAGACTTGGGGTGGCTTTGGTGGCTATGCCAACGCAGCAGAAGCACCACCAGAGGTCCAAGACCAAAAAGCCTGGGAAACGTACCAGCGTCGTGGCTGGCAACCCTGGCCAACATGTAAGAATAAGATGGGGCTGCAAGACATCTACCGCTAGCAGCCTAGCTAAGAGAACGAGATGATTACGAAGAGCCTCTATCGTCTGTGGCAGCATCGTCAACCAATGATCGCCTGCTTGCTGGGGCTGAGTGTCATAAGCGGCCTTGTCGTGGCAAGCTACGCTTCGGCTCAGAGCCCAGCAGCAGTGCCAGCTCGACTGGTTACTGTAGTAGAGAATGGTCGAGAGCGTGCTGTGTACTCGACTGCTTCGTCTGTGCGGGAGCTCATCGCTACCTCAGGTATGAAGATTGATGCCTCGCATGATTCCGTCTCGCCCCACCTTGATGCGTCGCTTGCGCAAGCAGCGCCAACAGTGACAATCCTGCGGGCTCGATTAGTCACTGTGATAGATGGCAAGAAGCGTTCGCGTGTGCTCACCTCAGCGCAAACGCCGCAGGATATTGCTAAGGCGGCTGGTATGGTACTCTACCGCGAGGACAGAGCCAGCTTCCAGACACCTGGCAACATTGCACTGGACGGGCCAAGTGAGATAATGACCATCCATCGCGCACCAACACATACGGTGACGGCGGAGGAGCCGATTGCATTTGCGACCGAGACGATTAAAGATAAGCAGCAGTTCATCGGTAGCAAAACAATCAAGCGAGCTGGCCAGCCAGGTATACGCCGCATGACCTATACGGTTGAGATGAAGGATGGCGCTGAAGTGCAACGCCGCTTGACAGCGCAAACAGTGGTAAAGCAGCCGATTACGCAAGTAGAAGTAGTTGGAACGAAGCCCAAGAATCCATTGACGAAGAGCAAGGGCGCGCATCACTTTACTGACAGCAAAGGGGTGAGCCATCGCGAGACATACTATGATTTGCCGATGAACGTCGCCATGCGTAACTGTGGTGGCGGCACTTACACCATTCGCGATGATGGCGCCAAGGTTGATAAAGACGGCTACATCCTCGTGGCAGCGAATTATGGCAACTACCCACGCTGCTCGGTAGTTGAGACAAGCATGGGCCCAGGCAAAGTGTACGATACCGGAAGCTTTGCCACCAAGCATCCGCATGGCTTCGACCTCGCGACGGATTGGACGAAGGCGGACGGGAAGTAGCGTCCACTAAATCGTTTGCTGCTTCGCTGACGGAAGTTTTTGCCTTGGTGTCACAGTACATTGGTTTGCATAATATTTTCCTACTTTAGCCACCATTTTTTCATGTTTTCCCCTCCCAACATATAGTACAAATCGATTTGTACTATAGTTACCCTGTTTTTTCTCTGTTACAGCGGTTCTTTTTTCTCTTCTTTTATATATTTATATATAATAGGAGAGAAATCGATATGGATATATGGATGTATAGAGAGATATAGAGAATAGTGTAGATATATAGAAAGATAAATAAATAGAAATAGAGATAAGAATATAGATATAGAAATATAGAGAAAGAGAATTATAGAGATATATAGAGATATATAGAGATAGGTATAGAAATAGATAGATATTAGATAAAGAAAGTTATAAAGATATAAATAGATAAAGAAGGAGAAGATAGAATATAAGAATTATGACAAAAAAGTTATGGCTATAGAAGGCGTCAGTCAGTTATGCAGAGCATACTATTGCTAACCCTGGTATAATACATACTATGGCATTACAAAATAAAAAATCTCTAGGGCAGCATTGGCTCAAAGACCCGGATATGCTAGCGGCGATTGCCGATGCAGCAGCACTGACCCCTGATGATACGGTGCTAGAGATTGGCCCAGGGCTTGGTACATTGACGAGCCGGCTTCTTGCCCGAGCGGGTAGAGTAATCGCGGTAGAGTACGACGCTGATCTAGCGCGCAAACTACCAGGGCAATTCCCCGGCAAGCAATTAACAGTCGTACATGAGGATATTCTGCAGTTTGACCTTAGCCAGCTTCCCGCTGGCTATGTCGTGGTAGCAAATGTGCCGTATTACATTACGAGCAAGATTGTCCAAAAGCTGCTGACAGCGGAGAATAAGCCGCGCCGCACAGTACTGCTGGTGCAGAAGGAGGTGGCTGAGCGAATTGCCGCTGAGCCCGGCGCAATGAGCCTATTGGGAGTGAGCGCTCAGCTCTATGCTGAGGCGAAGCAAGGCCCAGTGGTACCGCGCCAATTCTTTGTGCCACCGCCCAAGGTAGATTCACAGGTAGTGGTGCTCGAGACGCGTGCTCAGCCTCTCGTGTCGCCAGCAGACGAAAAGGATTTCTTCCGCGTGGTGCGGGCGGGGTTTGTAGCTAAGCGCAAGAAGCTGCGCAGCGCACTTGCGGCGGGCCTTGCACTAGACAAGACAGAAGTGGAGACGATGCTGCAACACGCTGGTATATCGCCAGACTGGCGGGCAGAGGATGTGTCGATTGCCCAGTGGCTTGCTATTATGCAAGAGTGGCGCGCGCGATGATCCGGGCTGATCAGCCTACTTGCTTTCCATCAGAACTTTTCGTTAGCGTGTCATCGCGTAGTGATGGCACAATGCTTGACCGCACACTCAGTGAAATACATCACCCGCAGGTAGTAGCACACCGACAGGCCTTTTGCCAGGCGAGCGGGGTCGCATATACGGATGTGGTGTATCAGCGGGTTGTCTATGGCGCAGGCCGCAGCTATGACCAGCTCTGCGAGGTCGATAGCGCTGCGACAACTCGCCACACTGCGGAGGTGGTAGCCGACGGCCTCGTGACGCGCTCGCCTGGAGTGGGGTTGCTGCTGCCAGTGGCTGACTGCGTGGCGACGGTGCTGTATGATCCGGTGCAACGGGTGCTCGCGCTATTGCACCTGGGGCGGCATTCGACTCTCTCGCCACTACTCGTGCGGACGATAGATCGCCTCATCCACGAAGGTTCTCGGGCGGAGGATATCATTGTCTGGATGAGCCCGAGCGCGCAGCGGCAGAGCTATGTGATGCAGTATTTTGACCAAGCGGCCGACCCAGCTTGGCGGCCCTTTTGCTCGCACGAAGCTGATGGTATCCATCTTGATTTGCCGGGCTTTAATGCTGCTGCGTGCCAGCGCGCGGGCATTGCGCCGCGCAATATCCACATCTCGCCGATTGATACAGTAACAAGCCCCGACTACTTCTCGCACGCAGCGGGTGACACTGGCGGGCGGTTTGCAGTGCTGGCAATGATGCGAGAAGATTAACGGCAATCTGCAGATAGCCGAATGCCAAACTCCTCCGCGGTATGATTGCGTCGGCTACTCCCATATACCTTGCAATATGTAATTACATCAGCTATTCTGTGATAAGAAAAGGGTTGCCTATCAATCGACCGTGGGTGGATACAAGAGAAGGAGTATGATCATGGGATGGTTCAAAAATTCGTTTGGCATTGGGGCTGGTGTAACGCTGGGAGATATGGCGGCTCAGACCGGTGTTGCTATGGCAGTTGATATTATTGATGGATCGACCAAGAAGCTACAGGACGACTACCGCATAGAGCATTTTGACCCAATTGTCCGCGACGATATTTCGCACATTATTGCGCGTGGCGCGCTGAGTGAGATGTCATATCCCTTTCCTACCGAGCTCGATTCCAATGCGAAGGCCGCGCAGCAGCCAGGGGAGCGGAAGAGCTTCGTGCGGCGGCATAAGATCGCCGTCGGTATAACTGGTGCGCTTGTGCTGGTGGCGATATGCAACCCCAAGCAAAGCGCTATCGTATTGCTTATTGGGCTGTGGCTGCTGATTGTTGCCGTCGGCATCACCATATTCAAAAAAGCGAGCCGCACTGCCACAGGCATGATGGTTGGTGCGCTCAGTGCACCAAGGGAGCAACTTATCAAGGATGGCCAGCAGTATTGGCGTATTCGCGAATATGTGCGCCAAGCCCTGGCTGCATCTGAGCTCAGCCCACAAGATGCTGTACTAAAACTTAGTCGCACCCAACTTGGGCAACAATTCCCAGACACAGTGGAAGAGATCGAGGCAAACGCCTTTTACTATAAGCAAAAACTGCAGCAATAAGCGAATAAAAGGAGCAACCCATGCGCATTATCAAACGTCCAGCAACCACCATCCCCAAAGAATCTGCCCATGGCAGCAGTGGAGCACGCAAAGTCTATGTGTCGGCTGAGCATGCCACAAGCCCATATTGCGAGGCGATCACCCATGGTTGGCTGCCTGCAGGCGCGACCTTTGACTGGCATGACCACCCCGGTGTCGAGGAAACAATGATCGTCCTCAAAGGTAGTGGTGAGGTGTCTGACGCAGATGGCACATATGCCTACAACCCAGGCGACGTCTTTATCTTCCCGCCCGATACACAGCACAAGATCCACAACCCAGGGCCAGACGAACATGAGATGATATTTGTGCGCATTACAGGGAAGTAGCTATTTCCATACGATACAGGCAAGACCGAGTGTCGCTAGTACTGTCGCGAGGATCTTTTGTCGTGGGTGATCACGCTCACCAAGCAGTAATGCGCTGAGTATCATGATGATAATAACCCCAGTCCCAGAAATGAAGCTCGTGATGCTCACCAGCCCTGTACTAAGGGCCAGCACAAAACAATGTGCAGACAAAGCCCGAAATGTCATGAGCAGATAGGTCTTCTTTTGACAAAAGAGCTGACGATCAATTGGTCGTTTAAGCACCAGGACAATACTCCACAGGAGCGGTGTTGCGATATATGCCATAAGCGTCATATAGGTAACGTAGCCAACAGAAGTCACAAGCTTTTTCTCAACAATATTCAAGCAGGCAATTGTCATAGCGCAGCTCACAGCCCACGCAACACCAGCTCGAGTAACCTTGTGTGATCCTCGCTGACGAATGATGAAGGCAGCCATAAAGATAAGCCCACCGCCAACAATTTGGAGGAATGAGACATATTCTCCAAGGAGAATGACACCAAGGATGGTCACAAAGAGCAGCCGTACATTATACAAAACCGAATGGACACCTGCCTCGAGGCGCTGCAACGATAGCGTATTAGTAATATGGAGCGCTATGGTGAGACTTAACGCCAGACACAAGAGGAAAACTACCTCGCTAGTCATAGCACCGAGATGGACTGGCACGAACCATGATACGATAATAATCGGGAGAGCAATACCTGTCTGCATGAGTGCAGCCTGCACCCAAGGGTCGGCGCGTCGGCTCAGTGAGCGACGCAGCACCAGATTGTACCCAACAAGCCCAACGAGGTGGAGAATGAGAAAGCTGTACCACATAAGTTAGTGATGCCCTGGCTGGTCTCTTAACCGCTTCAATGTTGTGTATAAATCCAGCAGTGTTGGTGTATGAGAGAGGGCTGTTGGTTCTGGGATATTTCTGGGTTGCATTTGTGTCGCGCGGAGTCGTACAGTCATACTAGCTATTTATTGTAGCATTTTTAATCTTTATGTGTGAGGTCTTCGCCTAGCTTGTCACGCAGCTTTGCTGGCACAGAATAGCCTTTCTCTCGGAGCTTAGTGAGGATACGTGCCTGCTGCTCAGGTGAATAATATACGGTTGGGCGTCGACCTTGCTCTTTGCGCGTTATACCGGTCAGACTGTCCTCGCCTTCGGATTTTTCTTGATTAAGGGCAGTAATAGCTCGTCGCACTGTCATGTCGTGTACACCAAGTGCTCTGGCGAGTTGCGGGCAGGTCATTTCTTCTTCTTGTGGAGGGAGGAGTGTATGAGTATCGGTGTTGTGGGGGCGAAGATGCTTTTGGAGGCTCAGAAGCTGTTTGGGTGTGATGAATGGGCGCATCGAATTGCCGCGTGGAGCGACAATGATCTCGCCAATCCTCTGGATAACTTGAGGATTCCTCAACGCTTTCTCGACCGCATGCGGTGTTATATCAAGGTAGCGAGAAGCCTGGCCAACAGATATAAGTGGCTCTGGGCGATGATGATAGACGCCATGGAGCCAGTTGTTGTTCGTCTGGTCGGTAGCGATACGCTGGTGCACATTAGCAAGTGGGCTCGTGAGTGCATCATACATATACCAAGCAAAATGATGATCGGTCGATAGGGCAACACCACAGGCCTCATCTTGCGCGAGCTCAGCAAGATCGTGTTTTCTATACTCGTGCAATGGTTGATAGCTATTGCCTTGAGTCTGCATGGCTTGTTCTACAGCTGGAGTATCAAAAACAAAAGCAACATCTGGATAGGTGATAACGGTGCGAGCAGGCTGGGTGTCGTGTGGTTGGATGGTTGCAATAAAGCGAAGGAGTTGCTGTGATGCAGATGTTTCTTGAATATGTTGTGATATATATGCCTGCGCTGGGTCGTGAGTAGAAAGGCCGAGATCATTCTCAAGCAAAAAGCGCAGAAGTTTGTGCAAGTCGTTGAGCTTTTCTACTTGAGCAGTATGATTATCGAATGTCTCGGGTAATTGTGCTGGTTGCTGGGGTTTTTCCATACGCATTACCATACTATAGCATAGGTAGTGGGAGTGTGTGTCGAGCCTAAGTGTTTAGCGAACCGTTGTACTAAGCGATCGCTCCAGGTAAGCTGCGACTTGCTCGGCTTGCCGAGGCGAGAGGTGGTAGCCTCGCTTGTGAGATGGTTGGCCGTTTTGACGCCGCGCACGATATTGCTCGAGTGTTATGCCGAGAGTTTTAACAGCGTGATTAATCGTCGCGTGCGTCACATGGAGCCGCTTGGCAACAGTCGTGCGGAGCAGATACCCCGCCGGCGCCGGGGTAAAGATCCCTTTTTCACGTGCCTGGTTCTTGATTTTCCACTGGTCGGCGAGCGAGTAGTGCTCGGGAGAGTAGGATGATGGGTGCTATTCCATAGTAGAGTAGTGCGTTATATAAAATAGATTGCAGCTTTGTCAATAACATGACTGAATGGTAGCACGTTACACCAAAACGTGGTACGATACGAGTACTCTTATTCTCCAAGAGACACGTCATAAAGTAAAAATACGAGGTACTATGCAGGCAGACCAATCATCAACTCAGTCATCTGACAAGCCTAAGCCGATTGACGGCGCACGCCTTGTCTCACTCATTAATGCACTCCGCAAGCTCCCCTGGCCAATGACGTATGAGGTGTACGATAGTCTCGTCCAAGAATTTGGTTGGCAGCTCGTCAAACCACGTGAGCAAGAGTCGCAGACGGGGCACGAGCAGTGTATGCACTACGATGGTCACATGCCGTTGTTTGCTGCAATAGAAAATGACGTTGTAACGTCGGTGGCGAGTAGCCCAGTTATCGATATGATTCACCAATTACCAGCAGACGCGTGCCGCACACTCTACGATGAATACTGCGCAGCTGGCACAGCGGCCTGGGGCTGGCCGACCGATGTACGACACACAGGCCATCTCACTGGTACGGTGTGGAAGGGTTTTGCTCCACAAACACCAGCTTCGCGGGAGCATGTTAGTATCAACCTCAACGAGGAAGACAAGACAATCATGTTTGTCCTTGTCAGTGAGCAAACTGGTGCACCGTCCGATGGTGCCCGCCGCCCGCGCACGATTCGTCCCTATCCTGGCCCTGATCCATTGCCACGCCTGGAGAGTGAGCTACACGAGGAGGCATACTTCTCTCCAGAGCAATTCACCGCCTGGATCGATCGCATCCTGCACCAGCCATGGCCTCTGTCTTTGCAGCAGCTTGATACCACAATGCAGAGCCAGGGTTGGCAGCTCATGAAGCAAGAGGAAAATACCTGGTGGTATTATGATGGGCCACTGCGGGTTATGGTGTCTGGCGAGGGTAGCACTGTATCTATGGTAGTGGCATGGTTTGCTAATGGTTCACCCACGGCAGCCTGTCTTGATCTCTATCGCCAATACGCGCAGGCTGGGAAGGAAGCTTGGGGCGAGCCAGGCGACGAGGTGGATGAAGCCGAGCATGCCGCAGAAGGCCTCGCTATCTCAACTGTCTGGATGACCGACCAGGACGACACCATTACCCTGATGCAGAGCACGGATAAGCTCTATGTGCTGATTACTGTTGCTGCTCGGTCGTAGGGTGTTCCATGATACTATAAGGCACCTCATAAGATATAGACAGTAGTACAAGGATAATATATGAAGAAAAAACAATCATCGCAAATACGAAAAAAGCCTCCAGTAGCGTCATTGGAGAGTTCCACAGCGCTTATCGAGTGGATTGATGCGATCAGAGCCATGCCATGGTCATCAGCTTGGTCTGAGATAGCGGCACTGGTCTCTTCGTATGGATGGAAGGCAAAGCTGGATGATGAGAGAAGTCAAGACCATTCACTTGTTTTTGAAGATGCTACTGGCCATACAGTCATTGTTCAATGTAATGACGACGAAAGCCGCTATAGTATCACGCGTACTGTCGCTCAAGCAAAGAACAAACGGTTGCAGCGCAAATCCTACGACGAATACCTCCAAGCGGCCCATGCCGCGTGGGGTAAGCCAAAGGAATATACCGATTACGGCAAATGGGGCCAATATGCACCGCGTGAGCCAGTGACGTATCAGTGGCGATTTTTTCCTATTAAAGATGAGATTTCTTGTGCCAGAGATATCGATATCATACAGCAAATATGCACGATTGATTTTAGCCCAGTAGACACAAAAGCAAAGCAGTGGGACATCAAGGTATCGTTGCATGTTGAGAGGAATCTCTCCACGCAGCAGTCACCACCGTACATGACAGGGCGTGGCTGGGTGACAGCACTGAGCTGGCTCACGGCATTGCCATGGCCGTTGTTTGAATATGAGCTTGATGCTGTGCGATCATCACTGGGATGGGAGTGGTATAGAGATGCTGCTGATAGTGACTGGCAAAGTGATGTTCTCATAAAAGATAAAGCGGAGGACGAGGATAATACAGGAGGAAAAAGGCCTGTACGTCATCTGACTCTTGAGTACTGTTTGCCTGGCGACGCACGCAAAAATGAGATACTCGGTCTGCTCGTCGAATATCGTCAAGCAGGGACCAATGTATGGGGTGTCGCGACACCCCAACAATCGTCGTTTGATTCATCACTATGCTGGCAGTGGAGGTTGCCAACTGGTGTGACCATCACACTTGGTATGCGACCAGCAACCCTTGACGATAACGATCATGGACTGCGTTCGAGTTACATCTTGTATACAACCATCACCGTAGATACCGAGCAGCAGCGTCATCGAATGAGCAACCCATATGGTGTTGTACCGCCTCCAGTAGCACCTCAACAATCCACCGCGACTCATCAGATATGGGATGTATTTGAAGAAGGGCTCTACCAAACGCTCTGTCAGATCAACGTGCAGCCACGCCAATACACATTGCTATTTGATAGTGATGAAGCAGAGCTCCGGCGGGGTAATACTATTATCAAGTTTGCCGGCCGAGGAACTGAATGCCCGACAGAGATGGTGATTAGCATGGTTGACTTCTTCTGCGAGGCAGAAAAGGATCAACTACAAGCGTGTGGCTTCGTCGAGGATGATGAGGCGTTTCGCTTGGAGTGTCGATTACCACAATCGGCTCGTAAAGAGCAGTTGCGTGCGGCGGCCCATGGGTGTGTAGTTTGGCTGCGTGATAGCCAGGGTGTGAGCGAGCCAAGCCGCCTTCTGGTATGGACAGTACGCACCCCAGAGATTGAGAGGGATAGCTGGTGGCTGTGGCGAAAAGATACAATTGATCCTGGCCAGCTCTACAGCGCAAATGATGACTTGCAACAAGCTGGCGTGCGTAGTGTCAATTTGCACCCTGATAATGAAGCGATCTATCGCCAGTACAGTAAGAAGTTCTGCGCACTTAATCGAGACCAGCTGCTAAGGAACTATGGTCTCTCAGATCGTCTCGAAGACGAGGTTATGAAGTGGCTTTACGGGATAGGGTCGCTATCATGGCCTATGACGAAGCATGAGGCGCTTGATGCTATTCGACAGGAGCTTGATTGGGAGATAGATACGCAGCCAGGATGTGTCAATAACGTCATTCACCTTGTATCTCCAGCGCAGCACCGTCGAAGCATTATTTGTGAAGACAAGCGGAATGTGATGAACTTTTCCGTTGATGGGCTATCACCTGCTGAGGCGCAGGCGTTCTACGCTTACTGTACTGAGTATGGCGCGACTGTCTGGGGTGGAGTAGACTCATCGTACAGTACACCCCGGCAAAATATGATCACGTGGTGCCGTCATTACGTGAAGGACAAGCAGATTATTCGTGAGTCTTGCACGCTGTGGCACAGTAAAACAGAACAGCAGCAAAGTGTCTCTATAACACTTAATATACAACAAGTTGCACAAGCGCACGACCATGACTACATGACCTCGCGTAGTTTTATCAACGTTATGAACTGGTTTGATGAATTGACTAAGTCGTCAGTTCAGCTCAACTTTGAGGCAGTGAGCAACATATTTGGTTGGCGCAATGATCGGATTACCGAGTCAAGCCAGGTTGGTGTGCTTGCCGCGATCGATTGGCCAAATGAGGATAACTCTCAGGAATATACCCTTTCGTTTACCTTCCAGTTGCCAGATGGTATGAACACTGATGATGTTCGTGTATTGTGGCAGACGTATGTTGAGGCGGGCAATCACGCATGGGGCGCGGCACAGCTGCAACGAGATCGTCATGTTGCGCACTGGATTATGCCATCTCAGGATATGCCATCGTATAAGCGTCTGACGCTTGGCATCAGGCCAGCCACTGAAGCAGATCATAAAAGGCAGCTTTTCTCAGAGTCAATCTTGTATGCAAAGTTTGAGGTTGTGTGGTATGAGTGGCATAATCCAGCGTTAGATACAACGCTTGCAAGCGACACATCACTAACTGCTGACTTTGCCTACCCAACATGGGAGGTGTTTGAGGATGCGTTATATCAGACACTGCAGTCGTTTTGCAGGCAGCCGCGGCAGTATGCCATAATGGTAGATGCAATGGAAAGCTGGAAACAACGGACTGCCATACGATTGAAAGGCCTAGGGGTGGTTGATGACGCGCATGTAGTCATCTCATTTGATGGATGTACAAGACGAACTGGCTTTGCTCAACTAACAACTGATGAACAACAACAATTATGCGCACTTGGATTCAGAAAAGGTAAGTATGACTGGGAGTGCCACGTGCCAAAAGCCGCTTCTGACCAAGCACTACGTGCAGCAGCCCATGGTTGCGTCGTACGTTTACGCGATATAAGCGGCATTACGTCGCCAGTCGACATGCTTAATTGGACGTGGCAACTGCCACAGCTTGAGTCTGCAAGTCGTCAACTTGCTACCGCTCAGCTCGATAGCGGCCAGCCGTATATGATCAATTTTGATCTTGCCCGTCTTGGGGTGCAGCAGCATAACGCACAAGGTGCGCCTGGTTTTCGCACATACTGGCTCATGAAAAAGCAGTTCGATGCCAAAATGCAGGTATATCTCACCCCAGAGCAATATACTGCTCAAGTCAATCGTATTTTGAGTCAGGTGTGGCCGCTATCCATGGAGCAGTTTGATGACGCGATGCGACAGCAGGGCTGGCGGATAATGAGCATAATGCCCCATATGAAGGCGGTACGGTGGTATCATGATGGGGCGCTGTCGATGCAAGTGTCTAGTCATAAGGATACTGTCACTCAGGTAAAGATATGTTTTGCAAGTCAGTTACCTGTCATGGATTGTCTTGACCTTTATCGTTGCTACGCGCAGGCTGGGCGCGCAGCGTGGGGTGAACCAGTCGATGGTGATAATATAGGTGAGATTGAACATATCACGGAGGATATACGTATCTCAACCACCTGGAGAACTGACATGGGCGATACAATCACCCTTGTGCAGCGTGCGGATCAGCTTGATGTGTCAATTGATATCGCCAAGCGGCAGCAGCCCAAGACACCCTAACTCGCCCCATGCTATAATACCCCTATGACCAAACAACACGCCTACATCACCACTGCTATTCCTTATGTCAACGGTAAGCCGCATATTGGCAATGCGCTCGACTATCTCCTGGCCGATATCTGGGCGCGCTATCAGAAGCAAAATGGCCACGAGGTACGCTTCCAAGTTGGTACGGACGAACACGGTAATAAAATCGCTGCCAAGGCTCAGGCGAATGGGCTCGACCCACAGGGCTATGTAGACAGCATGTATGGCAACTTCAAGGTCTTGATGGAGGCAGTTGGCGCAGAATACACTGACTTTATCCGCACGACTGACCCACACCACGTTGCAGCAGTGCAGTACATCTGGCAGCGGCTTGCTCAGGCGGGGCTGATCTACAAGCACACCTATGAGGGCTGGTACTGCGTGGGGCATGAGGCATTCTTTACCGACAAGGAAGTCCACGAGACGAATGGCATATGCCCTGATCACCAAACGCCGTATGAGCGCGTCTCAGAGGAGAACTACTACCTCAAGGCGAGTGCCTTTACCGAGCAGATTCGCCAAGCTATTACTGAAGGCCGGATGAAAATCGTGCCCGAGTTTCGCAAAAATGAGTTCCTCGAGCTTATCAAAAATGGCGTCCAAGATGTCTCAATTAGCCGTCCGCGCAAGACACTGAGCTGGGGCGTGCCAGTGCCAGGCGACGACAGCCAGGTGATGTACGTCTGGCTCGATGCCTTAGCCAACTACATTACGGTACTGGGCTATCCGGATAGGGCCGAGTGGCAGGCGTATTGGCCAGCCGATGTGCAAGTCATTGGCAAGGATATCTTGCGCTTCCACGCAGGGATCTGGCCCGCTATGCTGCTCGGGCTCGACCTCCCACTACCGAAGACGCTGCTCGTCCACGGCTTTGTCCACGTTGGGGGTAGCAAGATGAGCAAAACAGTCGGCAATGTGGTCGACCCAATGGAGATTATCCAGAGCTATGGGGCTGATGCCTTCCGTTACTTCTTTGCTCGCCATATTCCTACCCAAGACGATGGAGACTTCACCTGGGAGAAATTTGAGAAGGCATACAACGGTGAGCTCGGTAACGACCTCGGCAACCTTGTGCAGCGGGTGGCAGCCATGCTGACGCGCTACCAAGCAGGAGTGATTGGCGATGCACCGCAAGCCGAGCACGATATGACCATCTACCGCGACATGATGCAGCGACTGGAGTTCGACAAAGCACTCGATGAAGTGTGGAGTTCTGTCCGCAGCCTCAACCAATACCTTGAGCGGGTCAAACCATGGGAGATCGCCAAGCGCCGCGCCACCGACCACGATGCCGAGTCGCACCTGAGTGAAGTCTTAGCCTATGCGGCCAGTACGTTGCTGCAGATTGCCGATGAGCTTGTGCCATTCATGCCTGCCACCGCTCAGGCTATCCACACTATCTTTGGTACTGGCGTCGTGCCGGCTGACGTCCCACCGCTGTTCCCGAAGCGCTATATTCACACTCCTGACCCACGAGCTCACGCCGCCTCATAAACAAAGGAGTATAGCTATGACAAGTGATACGACACATACTCACAGTAGTACGCCACCCATGCCGCGTCTCATCGACTCGCACTGCCACCTACACGATAGCGAGTTCTACGACGATGCAGCACGCGAGACAGCCTACCAGCAGGCTGTCCAGGCTGGCATTGCCATGATCTGCGTTGGGACGGATGTGCGCAGCTCGCGTCAGGCGGTGCAGTTTGCCCTGGCGCGCGACCACTGTTATGCAGCAGTTGGTATTCATCCCCATGATGCCGAAGCAGCGGGCGAAGCGGGTATTACAGCTATCCGCGAGCTTCTCGCTGAAAAGCCACTGCGGCAGGGCCGGCCTGTCATTGTGGGGGTAGGGGAGATTGGCCTGGATTATTTTTATGACAATAGTGCCCGCCCAGCGCAGCAGCAATGCCTCCAGGCGCAGTTGCAGCTCGCGGCGGAGTTTCAGCTGCCCGTTAGCTTCCACGTGCGCGACGAGAAACAAGCGCACGGTGCAGTATGGCAGGACTTTTGGCCTATCTACGACGCCCAGCCAGTGCGCGGCGTTCTGCACAGCTTTACCGATACTCAGGCGCAGCTTGAGCAGAGCCGTGCTCGCGGCTTATTTATTGGCGTCAATGGCATTAGCACCTTCACGAAGGACAGTGCTCAGCAGCAGCTCTACACCGATCTCCCACTCGATGCCATGCTGCTCGAAACCGATGCCCCCTTCTTGACTCCGGTGCCCTTCCGTGGTAGAATCAACCTACCGGCTTATGTGGAGGAGGTAGCCCGCGACCAAGCAGCTAAGAAAGGTTTGCCTATCGCGCGCATCGCCACCGCCACAACGGCAAATGTACAAAGGTTATTTCATATATGAGCGGCGAGAGTTTCTTTTCGATAGATCACACACCACAACAACAGCCCACACATAAGGGCGATGCGACGCAGGAGTCAAAACCCCAAGACGATGAGAATCGCTCTGGTATTATGTCGTATGAGGATCTCATGACAGAACGGCGGGCGAAGCGTGTTGCAGCAGGACTTGCTGATGCTTTGCGTGCATATAATGGCACGACAAGGGATGAGAATAAGGGCAAGACGGTATCCCCAGAAGCAATTTATCGTGAGAATATACTCTATGCTGCACAGGTAACGAGTCTTGTGCTAGAAATGCGTAAAGATCGGCTTAGGACGAATGGCAGTCAAGATGCGAGCAAGCTACTTGCAGAGAATAGTGGAATGACTGGCGTGAATAGTGCTCTTAAGGAGTCTTTTACTGCTGATGATGAGATTAATTCCGATTTTTGGAACAAAAAGATTGATGAAGAAGCTGGGCCAGATGATCAGTCTCACTGGGGGCTCGTTGCCTAGTGAAAAAGCCAAGCTCACTCCTTGGCAAGGCCTACGCGTTGCTGGCGGGCGATACCAGTGTTGGTAAGTCGAAGAAGCGGCCCTTTAAGCGCTATACCGAGCGCGAGCTCATCACGCTCGAGAGCGAGATTGGAGCAGAACTGTTTGGCCCAGTGGAGAAGGGGCGGCACCGCGAATTCTTTTGCTTAGACGAAAAAACCTGGATTTGGCACGAAGAGTGGACGGACGAGAGGCGTCATATCCAGACCAATACCATCCGCTACGAGATTAACGACCAAGGCATCCTCAAAGCACAAGAGGGCGCTCGCTACAGCTACCTGATCGGTGATGAACTCCGTAATTTCGTTATGGCGACGCGCCTCTATTATGAGCGGGTAGCACGCGAGATTTACCACGTTGACCCCAATACTGGCCAGCGTTTCGCCGATCCGGACTAGAGTGCTATACTAATTGGAGTGAAACCAGAGATGATATATTGCGACTACGCAGCGGCCACGCCGATGGATGACCGTGTTTTGGCGGCGATGCAGCCCTACTTTGCAGAGCAGTTTTTTAACCCGTCTAGTCCTTATGCACCGGCAGTAGCGGTGCGACAGGCCTATCGCCAGGCGAAGCACCGCCTAGCGGTGGCGCTGGGCGGCAAGCCAGATGAAATTATTATGACGGCTGGTGCAACGGAGTCGATTAACCTCATGTTTGCTGGCGTACACGGCCATGTGGTAACGGCAAATATAGAGCACCATGCTGTGTTGGCAGCAGCGCACCAGCATGATGTGACCGTGGTGAAAGCGAACCCAAAGGGTGTGGTGACGCCCGAAGCGATAGCCCAGGTGATTCGTCCAGAGACGGTACTCGTCAGTATTGCTCTAGCTAACAATGAGCTGGGAACGATCCAGCCACTGCGGGCAATTGCCGCAGTAGTAGCCCGTGAGCGCCAGCGACGACTCGAAGCGGGTGAACCAACGCCGCTCTACCTCCACAGTGATGCCTCGCAGGGGGCAGGCCAGCTCGATATTAATGTGGCGCGCCTTGGCGTGGATGCACTAACGCTTAATGCGGGCAAGATATATGGCCCTAAGCAAGTTGGCCTCTTGTGGCTAACTAGCCAAGTGCGGCTTGATCCGCTCATCGTTGGCGGTGGGCAAGAGCGTGGCCTACGCAGTGGGACAGAGAATGTGGCCGGTGCGGTCGGCTTTGCAACGGCGCTTGAATATGCCCAAGCACACCGCAAATCCGAGGCACAGCGCCTTGAACGTCTGCGCAACAGTATGCAGCGCACGCTATGTGAGTACATCCCCACGGCAGTTATCTCGGGTGATATGAAGCACCGCTTGGCGGGGCATCTACACATCTCGTTCCCGGGGGTAGATGCCGAGCGGCTCATTTTCTTACTTGAGCGCGATGGTGTGCTCGTGGCGACTGGCAGCGCCTGTGCGGCCAATAAAGGATTGCGCAGCCATGTCCTCACCGCGATTGGCCTATCGCCAGAGGTAGCCGACGGAAGTCTACGCATCAGCCTGGGGCGGCTCTCGACCGAGGAGAATTGCCAGCGCGCGGCGCAGTGTATCATTGCAGCAGTGCAGCATGAGCAGCAGCGGATGAAGGAGGTGCGGCGGTGAAGTTATTACGCTGGCTTGCTGGGATATTTATCGCCCTGATGCTTCTCGTTTGGCTTGGTGGGCGCTGGCTGACGCGCGACGACCTTGCCGCGTGCCAAGCAGCCCCGAGTAGTGCTGAGCAGTGCCAGGCTGCTGATGCTATTGTGGCAGTGAGTGGTGGCGATACCCAGGCCCGCACCGCCGAAGCGATTCGCCTCTACCAAAATGGATGGGCACGCTTCATCGTCTTCTCAGGTGCTGCCGCCGATAAAACTGGCCCCAGCAATGCCGAGGCAATGCGCCGCCAAGCTGTAGCGGCCGGTGTGCCCGACCGTGCCATCCTCACCGAGGAACTAAGCGAAACAACCCGCCAAAATGCCAAAAAAACGGGCCAACTCCTCCGTCAAAAGAATCTTGACTCGATTATCCTCGTCACCAGTGCCTACCACTCGCGCCGCGTTGCGCTGGAGTTTGGCCAGTATGTGCCGCATATCGCTATGCGCAGCCACCCTGTAACCACCGACAAACAGTGGTCAGACACCTGGTGGCTCACGCCAAGTGGTTGGCAACTGACGATTGAAGAGTTGGTGAAGATTGGCTGGTTTAAGGCGGTGCAACCATGACGCAGCGCGTCTTTGTCGGGATGAGTGGTGGAGTGGACAGCAGTCTCACCGCAGCACTGCTGGTTGAGCAGGGCTACGACGTGACCGGTGTGTATATGAAAAACTGGAGTCAAGACCTACCTGGTATGCAGTGCCCCTGGGCGGAAGACTTAGCTGATGCTAAGCGGGTCGCGGTGCAGCTGGGTATCGACTTTATCGTTTTTGATTTTGAGCACGACTACAAGCACAAGGTGGTAGACTACATGCTAGCCGAGTATCAAGCTGGGCGCACGCCTAACCCTGATATTATGTGCAACCAAGAGATTAAGTTTCGGCTTTTTCTCGATACAGCGCGCGAGCGTGGGGCTGACCTCATCGCTACTGGCCATTATGCGCAGACCGGTGGTGTATGTACAGAGGATGATAACGCGGAGACTAATCAAGAACATTCATTCCAGCCTGATCGCCTCTACCGCGCGACCGACGCTGCGAAAGACCAGACCTACTTCCTCTACCGCGTGACGAGTGATGCACTCCAGCATACACTCTTCCCGCTTGGTGGCTATACCAAGCAGCAGGTGCGGCATATGGCCAGTGAGCGTGGCCTCTGGACGGCGCGCAAGCAGGAATCGATGGGAGTGTGTTTCGTTGGCAACGTTGGCATGCGAGACTTCCTCAGCCAGTATGTATCCACTCGTCCGGGTGATATTATCGACAAGCAAACAGGGGCAGTGTTAGGCCGGCACGACGGTGCGATCTTTTACACCCTGGGTCAGCGCCATGGGCTGGATGTCGGCGGCGGCTTGCCCTATTACGTCGTCGGTAAGGACATGGCAGCGAATGTAGTATACGTGAGCCGCAATATGAATGACGAAGCAATGTGGCGTCGTGATGTGCTGGTGGGCGATTTGCATTGGATTCATG
>CALHVV010000038.1 GCA_938036915.1 uncultured Candidatus Saccharibacteria bacterium | reverse complement strand
GGCTCGGTGGGGTCGGGAAAGGGCGAAACCTGCGACGAATTGCTATTGGCCTCACTCGGCCCACGGCGAATCTCGAGCGGTGGGTTAGGCTCATCAGTGGCCTGTGTATCGGCACGAGCAGTGCGCGACGGGTCGGCTGCATCTGAAGCTGATGGCTGATCGAATTGCGATGGCTGCATATGTTTAGTATAGCATAGAGTAGAACTCAGGGCATACTCCATCGGATAAGAATAGTAGAAAAGTAAGATAAAAAAGATGAAGATAAGCCTGTGAGTCTGGGCTATATAGTGGCTTGATTAAATAGAAAAATAAAAGAACCCCTCGGCGACACACCTGCTACCGAGGGTTCGAGTAAGCCCAATATGGCGGAGAGAGTGGGATTCGAACCCACGGTAGGGGATGCCTACGCCGGTTTTCAAGACCGGTACCTTCAACCACTCGGTCATCTCTCCAGTCTCGCTTATTATAGCATGAGATGAGGCAAGGCAAAAGATGGGGGAGACCAACTTTTGCGTAAGCCCTGGATTATCCTTATCCCCCTTGTTCTGCAGAGCTGAAACATTGTTCCTTCTCTCCAATGTTGATTATAGATGGGTCAACACCACAACGGCTTATCCAAACGGCTGATGAGCCACCACCACAGCAATAACTCGCCGGGCACCAGCAGTGCGGAGGAAACGCGAAGCATAGCGAATCGTCGCACCCGTTGTAGAAATATCATCAATAAGGCAATAGGTGACCCCTGAAGAAAGAGTGTATGAGCAGGTGAATGCCTGGCGGGCTTGCTGCTGGCGCTGGGCACGACTACTCCCTAGCTGCACACTGTGCTGAGCGCGTGTGAGGACTGGCTGGCAGGGCAGCCCACGCAGCCGGGCAAAGGCCTGCGCCAGCAACCGGCAGTGGTCATACCCGCGCTGGCGCTGATGTGCCGGAATGGTTGGGATGGGCACAATGATGGTATCCGCCGGTAGCGGCGCCGTAACGGCATCGAGCAAGTCTGCGAGGGTGTGCTGAGCCGCCTGGGCGCGCTCAAACTTATAGCGGTCGATTAGCCGCTCTAGCGCACCCTCACGCTGCAGGGCGCACCAGGCAGCTGCATAGGGCAGCGTGCAGGTTTGGCACTGGCCAGACAGGGTAGGCTGGCCACATTCGAGGCAGCGGTAGAGTGGATCGCGAATGATGTCGTTTTTACAATTATCACAGAGCAGTGTCCCAACGATGTTGCAACCACAACAGGTATGCGGGGCGAGGAGGTTAGCAAGATAGGTCGGTATTGTGATTTTTACACTCATGAGGCCTCTCCGGTTGATTATACGCCATCGATTAGCTATAATAAATCCAGACTGTTGTCGAAATGGTAATTGTGAATTAGCAAAAGAAAGTATGTGGAGGAAATTATGGCCCGGAGTCAAGATGATGATCTTTTGATCGGTGATGAGCTTGCGGCAGCATTTTTGGAGGGTGATGACTCGCTCGCGCCAGCTGCGCCAACTCACCAGCCGATGAATCACACCCAAGCAAACCCAATGCCTGCCCAAAACCAGCAGAGCCAAACTTCGCCGTGGGGCGAAGAACCTGCCCAGAGTGAGGAAGACTACACTGGCCAATTGGCAGTGGACGTGTACGAGACCGAGACGCAGCTCGTGGTGAAGGCCCGCACCGCTGGAGTGAACCGCGAGGAATTGGATGTGAAGATTAATGACGGGCTCTTGACGATCGTTGGCACGCTAAGCAGTGGTGATGACACCGTGGCCACCAAATGGCACAACCAAGAGTGTTACTGGGGTGAATTTAGCCGCACATTGGAACTGCCCGTAACGGTACGCGAGGACGAGACGACCGCTGTACTAAAGGATGGTGTGCTGACCATCACCTTTGAGAAGGTCAAGCAAGAGCAGGCCAAGAAAATCCCGATCCTGTAGGGAAGGGAGGACACGTTGTGAGATGATGACCCCGCTGGTGCGGGGTTGTTTTGTGGTGTGGGTAGCTAGTAGGCAGTGAATGCGAGCCTTGAGGCTTCTTATGATATCTAGTAATATGTTCTCTATCTCATTTAGCAGAGCGTGAATATTGGTAGCAGAAGGTTGTCATTTGGTATTAGTACTGAGAGACTGGTGTTCTAGAGAAAGCTTTTGCAATAACTGTAGGAGAAATGGTAGTGAGGAGAAGGGTTGAGAGCTGTTGGGTGCTTGGGCTAGATATAGCTCATGCGAGAGGTGACGAAGGTAGTGGGGTGTAATGATTTTGTAAAACGGCTCTGTTAGAGTATATAGTTGAACAAACTAAAGAATACTAGAAACTTCCCAAAACACCTCCTGAATGGTGCGATGGCTTATTATGAGGTTTCTAGAGTGTAAAGTATAATGAGCGCAGTGTGATAATGATTCTCCAGCCAGAGTGAAATGGAATAGCATGGCTAGTGCTACGCAAAAACAGTCAGTATCAGACGCCACCAGCAATAGACAGACTTTCTTGCGTAAGTGTCGTCGAATATATCCTCAACAAAAAGTACCACCCTGCGAGAGGGTGGTATAAGAGAGCCAATGAAGAAAGGTGGTTGTGTTATTGCCCTTGGTTGGCACCGATATTGACGACGACGAAGTTGACGAGCGCGTAGGCGATAATCGCAACGACAAGGCCAACGATGGCGTACATGATGGTGTTCTTGGCGCCAGTGACGGCGTTTGAGTCACCGTTTGACACGGTGTAGCGCACACCACCAATCACAATCATGATAACGGCGACCGCACCAACGATGAAGAGAATCACGTTGACGATTGTCTGGAAAATACCAGTCCCATCAGTACAGCCTTCTTTTTCGCTACCGAAGAGACAACTTACTTGGTCACTCCCTTTAGCAGAGGTAACCCCTTTCTTGAGGCCAAGACCGTTGTCGGATGCAGCTGCTGCACCAACGTGTGGAGTCACGAGCCCAGCAACACCTGCAGCCAGCATTGGCACAGCGAGGAGTGTAAGCATAGCTTTTTTGATATTGATTTTCATTGTCATGTCCTTTCTATTGGCGTTAGTACTCTACTGTACTACCTGTACTATCTATATATACCAAAAAATTGCCAAAATGTTAAGAGCTAACGGAGAAAATCACCGAAAAAGAGCCTATTTTATTGCAGAATGCAAGCAAAGTAAATGATAGTGGTGGTTAGACGTAATTATATTGAGCGGTTGGGGTGGATTGGCTGCCGCCACTCACGAGGTTATCAACGACGAAATTGACCATGGCATAAGCAAGAATAGCCACAACAAGGCCGACAATAGCGTAGAGAATGGTATTTTTGGCACCCTGGATGCCGTTAGAATCGCCATTGGATGTCGTGTAGCGAATACCACCAATGACGATCATGACGACGGAGATGGCGCCGAGGGCAAAGAGCATGATGTCGATAATGCTTTTGATAGCCGAGCCGATAGTGATTTGGTTGCTGTCTCCACCAGCACCCTTGATACCTTCCTTAACCTTTTCCTTTGCTGTAGTGCTTGCTGCAAAGGTGTTGATGGGCGATGGTGCTGCGGCGCCGATAGATGGAGCAATGGCACCAGCTACAACAGTGGAGCAGATGCTTGCGCTGAGAAGTATTTTTGTAAAGATATTCATGATGGTTGTATCTCCCTTATGTTATCGATATTCTATCAGTAATCCAACTTACTATACCATAGGCAAGTATAGCAATAACAAGACCTGCAACTGCATAGAGGATGGTATTGCGAGCGGCCTTGACCGCCTGTGGGTCGCCGCCAGCTAGTGTAAAACGAAAGCCCGCATAGACAATCATAAGAGCGGAGACGCCACCAAGGACAACGAGAGCAATATTGATGCCACGTGTAACGATTACCATTGGGGTGAGCGCACCACCTTGTGCACTTGAAGTTACCGCATGGCAGCCATCGTTACCATCACCGTCGGTAGCTAGATCGCAGGCGTTATCAGTCTTGAGTTCTCCTGTGACGTCAACACGGGCAAAGGCGGAGGGTGAATAGGTAAGACCGAGCAACAGGGCTGTACCAATAAGACAGAGTGTGCGCTGTAGAGATAGCTTCATCAAAAGACTCCATTTAGAACAGTATTGGTAATGACAAAAGCGAGAAGAACAACAGCGAGGCCAACAATGGCACCAAGCAGGGTGTTCTTGGCGCGACTTACTTGGCTTGGGTCGTCTTGTGATACGGTATACATAAAACCCGCTACAATAATGACGATAACTGCAACCACCCCGGCCCAAATATAAGCAGTGTTAAGGACATTTTGAAGAATGCTTGAGTTATCCGCGGAGCTTTGGTATTTGATATCTTGTGCACTAACACCTTTGAGGGCTGAGAATATAGGCCACATACTAAATAACTCCCGCTACCATATCAACAATTGCTGCCGCCGAGATCGCAATAACGAGACCAATAAGAGCATCGCGGATCGTGTTCTTTGCCTTGGCCATTGCATCAGGGCTGCCTGTACTGACCATATACATATAGCCACCCTTAATGATAAACCCAACGGCAACATAGGCAACGATAACCATTGCAGCCTGGAGGATATTGAGGGCAATTGTAAGGATCATCGTCTGGATGTCGGTTGTCTGGATTGAACTGCAATCGCTCGAGTCTTGAAGGCCGCGATACCAGGCGGGCATACCAAGAAAATTTGGCGGGGAACAGGGTGCATCGGCATGAACAGGTGTAGCTGGTGCCAGAACAGAAAGAATAGCGATGACGCTTATGCCATATCCTAATAAACGGCGAATCATCGGATAATTCCTCCTGGCACAAGGAAGTTGAGTGCAATACCCATCACTGCGTATGCCAAAATACCTATAACAACATTGGTGATAACTGTCTTAGCTTGGGCTGTTTTATTAGCGTCACCGCTAGCGGTTGAGTAGAGAATACCAGCGTAAATAAGCGCGCCAACTGCTGCGATGCCAACACCGACGTTCATGATTCTGAGAAAACCAACAAGTAGACTCGATATATTTTCTTCACTATCCTTATTAGCTTGAGCGTTACTATCAGTATCTGAGTATTCGGTCCTTGAACATTTGACTCCGGTAAAATCAAGGACACCACAGCCATCGCCTGCCGCCATCACCTGTGCTGGCACGGCAACGCCGCCAGCAAAAATTGCCAGCATTGCACCGAAGCCCAAGATCAATCGCTTATATTTCATGATACTATTCCTACGCTGTAGTGTATACGATATAAGCGGTGTTGTAAAGACTGGGGCGGGGCACAAACAGAGTAGGAGCGAAGGGTTGAATGGTGACATTGGCATAGTGGTGCATAAAACTTAGGCTGCAAGGTCGATATTTTCTGAGTTAGGTTGCTTTTGTTGCTGGGTTGCTTTATGAGAGATGAAATAAATAGTGAAGTTTTTAGCTCTGCACAGGGGTAGGATTATTTGCCAATAGCAGCCTGTATAACGCTAGAAGGGGTTGCGCAATAGATACGGCTTGACATGCAGGCAGCAAAAACTTGACCACTGTGCGATATTATGCTAATGTCGAACAAGACATGAACAGAGCGTGGCGAGTGGTTGCGCGGGCGAGGGGTTGTCTGCGGCAATATACGGGGTGGCTGGCACTATTAGTGACGGTACTCTTGGGGCTCACGCTCGCTACCCCTGTGCCGGTGTATGCTGCTGAGACGGCGCAGCGCCAGGGCGAGAACCTTATCTTTCGTCATAATACCTTCAAACCATACCGAGGGAGCGACAAAGGGGTGGCAGATCGCGGCTTGCCCGCGGGTGTGCACCTCTATGAGTATGAGCCGACGACCAATCGGCGCCAAACCATCATCTTCCCGGCTGGTAGTGATCCGCTGCGTGCCAAGGAAGCGACGTACGTGGAATATATCTTTGTTGAGCCAGATACGTACAACAAGATGGATGATGCCATCGCTATCTCTGTCTCGGGGCAGCAGGAGGCCGCGCCGCAAAACAACGGTGGACAGAACAACCAAAATAACGGTGGTCAAGCTGGACAAAACGCTGGTAATAATCAGAACAACGCCAACGGCCAAAATGGTGGGAATAACGACCAAGCGGCAAATAATAACAATAACAACCAACCCCAAGACAAACCCACCGAGCAAACAGATAAAGATGATGGTGCCACGACCAGTTGTAGTGGCACAGCGCTGGGAAGCATTGGCTGGATTGTCTGCCCAGTGAGTAACTTCATGGCGTGGATTACCGACCAGCTCTACCAGCAAGTGGCGCAGTACTTGGCGGTGCAGCCACTCCAATCTGGTAGTGATGGCACACTCTTTCACTTTTGGGCGATCATGCGCGACTTGGCCAATATCGCCTTTATTATCGTCTCGCTCATCGTAATTTATTCGCAAGTTACCAGTGTTGGTATTAGCAATTATGGCATCAAGAAGATGTTTCCGCGCCTCGTCGTGTCGATTATCGTCGTCAATATGTCGTTTTGGCTGTGTGCGGCAGCGATTGATATTTCGAACATATTGGGCTTTCAGCTGCAGCAGCTGTTTGTCAATATTGCCTCGACGGTCAATGGGGCGGATTATAACACGCTTAACAAAATCACCTGGCCTAATGTCATGAGTGCTCTGCTGACGGGTAGCGCTGGTGCGGTGGGCGCGGTGGTGGGAGTGAGTGCACTGGTGGGCGCGACCGATGGGGCACTGGCGATGGCTATTCCGCTGCTGGTGGGTGTCCTGCTGGCGGTCATCATCGCTGCGGTGATTATTGCGGCGCGCCAGGCACTCATCACTATTCTTGTTATCATCTCGCCGTTTGCCTTCTTGCTGCATGTGCTGCCTAGTACAGAGAAGTATTTTGATAAGTGGAAGGATCTCTTTATGACGATGATGCTGATGTTTCCGCTCATGTCGATATTGTTTGGTGGGTCGCGCCTGGCGGGGGTGGCAATCTTGACCAATGGCAAGGATGCGAATAACCTTAACCTCATCATTCTCGGCCTGGCAGTGCAGGTGGTGCCACTGGTGCTAACGCCCTTTGTGGTGCGAATGAGCGGCTCGCTGCTAGGGCGGCTGGGTGCGATTATGAATGATCCACGGCGTGGCATCGTTGACCGGACGCGGACTTGGGCGCAGCAGCGGGCAGACCTGCGCAAGTCGCGCGTGCTTGCTGGTGATGCGCAGCGCAATTGGCTAGGCAATGCAGCGCGGCGCCGGGCCCTCAAGAAGCGTGCTATCCAGCAGCGAACCGATGCTTATACCAAACGCTTTGAAACAATGGCCGACTTATCGGCGGTAGGGCGGAGCAACGATGAATATAACCGCTACACCGACCTGCGTGGCAAGGAGGGAGCGGCGCGGCGCGACCGAGCCTGGAACGCACGTCTCTTGCACGATGATGAGCTTAAGCAGCGAGCACTCAACACCCAGCTCACCACCGATGAAGCCAAGAATGCTGCCCACAAGCTGGATGCACTCTATGATGAGCTGAAGCTTGGCGGTGAGGTGCCAGCTGGCTTGAGCCATGGTCTGGGGCGGCGCGCTTATGCAGCGGCCGAAGTGGGTGCGCTAACGGAGATCCGCAGTGCGATGGCGCAGCGCGAAGTGCGGGCGAAGATCGACCGTGAGCTTTTGGCTGATGGGGCAGTGGCCAATGCCGATGGTGTGGTGCTGCGCGATGGCGATGGCGTTGCCCTGCGCCGCCGGATGGTCGATGGCCAGACGCTGCAAGATTACGCCACAGGGGTAGGGCATAAGAACTTGATGGTAGCAGGCCAGACGGCGCGGCTGCGCAAGGAGTTTGGTGAGCATGTTGCGGCCGAAGACCAGCTGATGCGCCACTTTAAGCTCAATAGCAGCCAATGGCAAGCTATGGCTGCCACGGGCGATACTGCTATTACCCTCACCGATGCCAGTGGCAACCAACACACCTTCCGGGCGGATAATGAATATGTGAAGGAAGCGGCTATCGAGCACCAGTTCCGCGCTGGCTCGGCTGGCCAAAAGCGTGAGATTATCCGCGAGACTGGCCGCGAGATCGAATACGTGGCAGACGACGGCACGGTGCAGGTGCGTCAGGGGTACAACTACGATGCCCGCGCGACTGTCTCGGCTGAGGCGGTGGCCTCTGGGGTGGCGGGTGCGGTGCCATTTGTGAATGACGTGACATATGATGCGATCTTGCGCGGCGAATACAACGGCGCAGCTGCTGAGAAGATGCACTCGCTGCGTCAGGTCTTTGAGGGGCGGCTCAAGGCAGAGAACTTCGCGGGGGCAAATGATGGCGCGCTAGAGCTAATCTATAGCATCCCCGACTTGCCCGACTACCAGCAGATCAAAGACTCGTACCTCCGCACCCTCTCGCCCGAGAAGCGGGCTGCCATCGAGCCGACTTTCGACCAAGCCTATGCTGAGCGTCACCAAGCCCTTCGTCATGATGCTTACCGCATTCTCAACACTCCAGAGCTCCGCCGCAACACCAATGCCGCCAACCGTGCTGTGTATGAGCGATATGCGGAGCGGCCACAGGGGTAGAATATATAAAACACTCCGCAGAGTATACGGAGTGCTTGGCTTGTGGTGATCTAATGAGGCTATTTGTGTGTTGGCAGTGGCGTTGGGATTGCCGTAGCTAGGTCGGTGGCAGTGGCCTCTGGGCTCGGAGTACCCGCGATGTTCTCTGGTGTTTTACCGGTGCACTGGGGGTCGTTAGGGGAGACTGCAATACTGCCTACGTAATTATCTCTATAGACAAGATTTGAGTCATCACACCGCTTGGAAATGAAATACGTGGCCCGTCTTCGTTACTCCACAGGCTCGTCCACCCTTCGCTATTAGCAGTGGCGGGTGCTGGCTTCTCTGCGCTTTCGTCACTTGAGCAGCCCGTTACACCAAACAGAGCGGCAGGCATTAACGCTGCCACAGCCACTCCTTTTTTGGCGGCTTGCAATACCGCGCTAGGTGTGGTTTTGTCCTCGTGAGTGGAGAAGTGTTCTCGTGTCATGGTTTGGTCTTTCTGGTGTATTATGTATCGATACTGTTAATAGTAGAAAGAATACGGGATTTTGTCAAGGGGGTAAAGTTTGAACCCAAAACCCACCGACCAAGCGGTGGGTTATGAGGCACGAAACAGAGGTAATGTGCCAGTTTTTTGCTGTAATAGACTAGCACGCTGTGCTGCTATTTGCGGGTAAAGATCTCGCGCAGGCTGAGTTTGCGGCTGTACTCCAGCGCACCAAAGCGGAAGAGGCGCACGCCCATCATGATGGCGATGGCGGCACAGACGGCCAAGATGCTAATGCTAATGGCGGCATCCATGGCGCTGAGGTTGCCAATCGCATTGCGCAGCATGAGTGGGATGGGTGAGGTGAGCGGGAAGTAGGTGATGATCTTGCTTGGCAATGCGTCTGGTGTGGAGACGAGCATGGCGGCGGCATAGAGCGGCGCAAAGAGCAGGATCATGATGGTAGCAAAGAAGCTACCGGCTTCCTTAGCGGTGGGCACAGCGGCGCCAATGGCCACCAGCATACCGGTGAAGAAGAGGAAGCTTGCGGCAAAGGCAAGGAAGCCAATCCCAATCCGCACGGGGTCGACTGCAATGTGCGAGAGGTCGACATCGGGCAGCTGCAGCTGGTCTTTGAAGAAGATATAGGCAATGAGCACTGGCAAAATAACGAGCAGCCCTTGGATAAACGCCAGGACGATGAGCGAGATAATCTTGCCGATGATGAGCGTGCGAGCGTGCACCGTGGTGAGGATCATCTCAATGACACGGTTTTCCTTTTCCTCCGTTGTGCTGGTGAGCATTTGGTTGCCAAAGAAGCTAATGAGGAAGTAGAACAGCACCAAGAAAACCCCCGGTAGGATCATCTCGTTGATGGCATTGTATTCTTTGCCATTTTTGTAGACGGTGTTCTTGGTATTGACCTTGTCTTGGATGACCATGCGCACTGCTGGGCTGACCTCTGATTGGACAGAGTTAGAGAGCAGGCTGGTGGCAATGCTGCCATAGCGGCCGTTGTCGAAGAGTCCAACGTCTTTACCATAGACTTCGACTCGTTCCTTAGCGATGTCTTTGGGGTAGTAGATGTAGGCGTCGAGCTTGCCTTCTTGGACCCGCTTGATGGTAGCGTCTTTGTCCGTGGCAGCGACGGGCTGGGCTTTGGTAGCGGCAAGCAGCTCTGGCTTGACGAGCTTCGACTCATCCGTCACGGCAAAGCTAAAAGCCTGCTTCTCAAGGTTCTTAGCAGCATCCTCCGAGGCTTTGTTGGAGAGGAAGATGACGCCAAAGAGCACGGCAAACACCAGCGGGAAGCTGATTGCCGCAAGCCAAAACGACTTCTTCTTGAGTGAGCGAGTGATCTCGAAGCGGATGACGGTAGATAAATTATGCATGTTAGTTGTCCTCCTTGCTGGGCTGGCTATAGACCTGGATGAAGATGTCGTCGAGCGATTTGCCACCAAACTGCGTGCGTACCTCGTCTACTGTGCCATAGGCATGAGCCACGCCGTCCTTGAGCAGCAAGATGCGGTCGCACAAGCGCTCGACTTCGTCCATTTGGTGGGTGATCATCACGACTGTGGCACCCTTGGCTTGGTGCTCCTCAATGATTTCCATGAGCAAGCGCCGGTTGACGGGGTCGAAGCCCTTGGTAGGCTCATCGAGAATGATAAGCTCTGGGTCGTTGATGATGGTGATGCCGAGCTGAACCTTTTGCTGCTGGCCACCACTGAGCTTATCCAGGCGGGTCTTGGCTTTGTCGGCCAGGCCAACCCGCTCGAGGAAGGCGAGTGACTTGCTGCGTGCCTCGCTGCGGCTCAGGCCTTTAAGCTGGCCAAAGTAGACCATCGTATCGATGACGCTCTCCTTCTTGTACAGGCCGCGCTCCTCTGGCAGGTAGCCAAGCTTGACGTCGCCCGAGACAGAGTATGGCTTGCCATCGATGAGCAGCTTGCCACCAGTTGGTTGATAAATACCGAGGAGTGAGCGGATCGTGGTGGTCTTGCCCGAGCCGTTACTCCCCAAAAACCCAAACGTCTCGCCGCGCTTTACCTCAAAGCTGAGGTCGTCGATGACGCTGGTCTTGCCAAATTTCATCGAAAAATGGCTGACGGTGATGATAGAATCTGTTGCTTCCATAACAATATCATATCATATCGAGGTGCGATGTAAAGAGCAGCGATATAGCATCAAAAAACATAGCCCACCAACCATGCTACAATACTCCTATGAAACTGAAACGACTGATAATGCCGCTGCCGTATCGGCGCTTGGTGATTGCATTTGTGGCGGGGTTTTGTGTGATGGTGTTTGAGCTGGTGGCGGCGCGGGTGATGTCGCCAGTGGTAGGGGCGTCGACGTATGTGTGGGCGAGTATCATTGGTGTCATTATTGCGGCGATGAGCTTGGGTTACTGGCTGGGTGGGGTGCTAGCCGATACGCGCTCGCGCGATGGCGATGTGGCGTGGCTGCTGCTTGGCGCGGCGCTGCTGATGCTAACAATGCTGTGCCAATACCACGATATACTGCGGTGGGTGGCTCAGCTACCGATCGATATTCGCCTGCAAGCTACAGTAGCGGCGAGCCTGCTCTTTGCACCAACCAGCCTGGTGCTTGGGGCGCTGAGCCCCTATCTGGTGGAGCGGCAGACGGAGACGCTGGCGCGAACGGGGCGGTCGGTGGCGTCACTCAGTGCGGTGAATTCGATTGGTGGGATCGTTGGCACCTTTGCGGCGGGGTTTTTCTTGTTTGGCTGGCTGGGGATTCACGACGTGTTGGTAGTGCTTATTAGTCTGCTTGTGCTGGCCAGCTGGCTGGTGGTGCCAGGCCAGCGCTGGCAGTGGCGCGTGGTGGTGAGTGTGCTGTGCGTGGGTTTGGCGCTAGGCTATCGCGTGGCACCAGTGGTGCAAGCCCAGGCCGCGCAGACGATCGATACCGCCGCGGCGCACTACACACTCCAGCAATGGCGTCGGCAGGATGGCGCGATTATCCGCGGGATTGCCAGCGGCCCGGCCGGTGTGCAGTCTGGTGTGGTGGTAGGGCAGCCGCAGCAGCTGCCATTTTGGTATACGCGTCAGATGATGCAGGCGGTGGAGCGCGCGCCGCAGCGCCAGCGCATTTTGGTGCTGGGTGGTGGGACCTTCACGGTGCCACGCCTCCTTGCCCAGCGCTATCCGCAGAGCCAGATTGATGTGGTAGAGATTGATCCAGGGCTCTTGCCGATTGCTCGCCAGTATTTTTATTATCGCGATCCAGCCAATGTGCGACCGATCTTCCAAGATGCGCGCGTCTTCCTTGAACGCAGCACCGAGCAGTACGATATCGTGCTTGTTGATGTCTATAACGATGGCGATGTACCCACCTCGCTCGTGACGCAGGAGTATGCTACCGCACTCAAGCGGCATCTTCGCCCTCAGGCTCGCGTGGTGGTTAATATGATTGCCAGCCGCCAGCCAGCCTGCCAGCCACTATTTGCTGCCCAGGATGCGCCGTATGCCGCTCTATTGGGGCAGGGGAGTTTCCGCTACGAGCGGGCCGATGGCTGGGATTATACCAATGTCGTGGCGACGTACGGTGGTGGCACCGCTCACCAGCCAGCCCCTTTCGCTAGCCAGCCGCCGTACCATGATGATTATGCCCCTCTCGAGCGGCTCCGGCAGGAGTGTCGGGAGGTGTCTGAGCGTCAGGGATAGCTAGCTCTCTCCGATGATAACGGGAAGGGCTGTACATAATGCTTTGTTGTTATGTATAAATATAATGAAGCTAGATATTCTCTGCGCTCGCTCCACCTCCTCACGCTTCATCTGATGGAGTGTGAAAACAGATTGCAATAATCTGTTTGCAGCCCAGCGCAAGAGGTCGATATCCAGTGAATATCGACCCTTATAGTGTTCCTGAGGAGGGAGTGTGGGGAGGTGGAGTGTGAGATAATGCCAAAGTGCTGAGTTTTTGTGTGCTATTACCCACAGAGGTCGCCAGCAAAATCGGTTGTAGTTTTCACAAAACCCCTTGCCAAGCACCACATCTGGCGTCTATAGTAGGACCCAGACGCTACATATATAGCGAGCACACATAAACACGGGAGAGACAAACAATACAGCTTGGCTCCAGGCGTGCCCTGGTGGCTGGTTTTGTGCACCGTATAGTAAGGAGCCCAAGGGGAGGGATGATGACAATTCATATTACCAAGCGCGATGGCACGACCGAGCCATTCGACACAACCAAGATAAATGCCACGTTGTTGGCGGCAAGCCAGGGGCTGGCCGATCCATTGCAGAAGATCGTGCAGATTGCTCGCGAGCTGCAGCTGACGCTCTTTGATGGAATGACGACCAAGCAGCTGGAGGAGACGCTCATCCAGACGGTGGTGCAGAATATTAAGGATGACCCAGACTACGACACGATTGCGGCGCGCCTGCTGCTGGGCACGATCTACCGCGATTTGCTCGGCGTATATACCACTGATGAAGAACTGCGTCAGCGTCATAGGGAGGCCTTCCCGCGCTATATTCGCCAGGCGGTGGCCGACGGTTTGCTCGACCCCCGCATGCAAGATGAGACGATCTTTGACCTCGAGCGCCTGGCTGCCGCGCTTGACCCTAGTAAAGACAGACTGAGTAAATATCTTGGCGTGGTGACCAACCGCAACCGCTACGCCCTGCGCAAGCAAAACGGTGAGCCGCTCGAAGTGCCGCAGTTTACTACTATGCGCATCGCCATGGGTCTGAGCTACAATGAGGAGCACCCCACCGAGGCAGCCATTGAGTTTTACCAGCACATGGCCAATCTCGAATACAGCCCGGGCGGTAGCACCCGCGTTAATGCTGGTGGGTTGTTCCCGCAGCTGAGCAATTGCTTCGTCATGGAAGTGCAGGATGATATGGAGTCGATTGCCAAGAGTGTGCGCGATACAATGTGGATTGCCAAAGGAACGGGCGGCATTGGTATCAGCTTTACCAAGCTGCGGGCGGCGGGTAGCCCCGTCAAGACAACCAACACAACAAGCACCGGGCCAATCCCCTTTATGAAGATGGTCGACACAGCACTGTTTGCGGTGTCGCGCAAGGGCAAAAAGATGGGTGCGGCAGCGGTGTATATGGAGAACTGGCACATCGATTTCAAGGAATTTATAGACCTGCGCTCTAACTCCGGCGACCCGTATTTGCGGACGCGTTTCCTCGATACAGCGGTGTTTATTAGTGATGAATTTATGCGCCGGGTGCAGGCTGATGAAGACTGGTATCTCTTTGATCCAGCCGAGGTGAGTGACTTGAGCGAGCTGTATGGTGCGGCTTTCGCTAAGCGGTATGCGTATTACATTACTCAGGCCGAAGCGGGCAAGCTGCGCGCTTATGATAAGCTGCCTGCACGCCAGCAATTCCACAAGATCCTCAGTAGCCTGCAGGCTACCGGCCACCCGTGGCTCACCTGGAAGGATGCTATTAACCTCCGGGCGCTTAACAATAACACTGGTACTATTCACCTCAGCAATCTCTGTACAGAGATCACTTTGCCGCAAAACGAGCACAATATTGCGGTGTGTAATCTGGTGAGTATCAACCTCAGCGCTTTCCTGGATGACGCGACCAAGACGTGGGACTGGCCACGGCTCGAGCAAGCGACGCGCTCAGCCACGCGGCAGCTTGATAACCTTGTAGACATTACCACAACACCTATCCCCGAGGCGATGAATAGCAATTTGCAAAACCGCGCGATTGGCCTGGGCTTTATGGGCTTGGCCGATGTACTAGAAAAGCTCGAGCTCAGCTACGAATCTGAGGCGGCGTATGAGCTGATCGATCAGCTGGCGGAGTTTATTAGCTACTACGCTATCGATGAGTCGGCCGAGCTGGCAGTGACGCGCGGTAGCTATCCTAACTTTGCGGGCAGTGGCTGGAGCAAGGGGGAATTGCCTATCGACACGATCGACCGGCTTGGCGCGCAGCGGGGTGAGGCAGTAGCAATTAACACGACTCGCCGCCTCGACTGGGAGGCGCTGCGCCCCAAGGTGAAACGCGGCATGCGCAATGCCACGCTGATGGCTATTGCGCCTACCGCCAATATCTCGCACGTGACGGGCACCACTCCAGGGATCGACCCGCAATTTAGCCAGATCTTTAGCCGGAGCACGCTCAATGGCAAATTCCTCGAGGTTAATGCTAACCTTGTGCGCAAGCTCAAAGCACTCGGCCTGTGGGAGGAGCTCAAGGATGAGCTGCTGACTAACCAAGGCGACATCCAGCACATGGAGCAGATCCCTCAGGCGGTGCGCGATGTGTATAAGACGAGCTTTCAGCTGAGCCCGTATGCCTTCATTGAGGTAGCAGCCCGCGCTCAGAAGTGGGTCGACCAAGCGATTAGCCGCAATATGTACTTAGAGTCGCGCAACATCGAGGAGTATATCACGATCTATAGCGAAGCCTGGCGTCGCGGCCTGAAAACGACGTATTATTTGCACGTGAAGCCACGCCACCAGTCCGAGCAGGTCTCCATTCGCGCCAACAAAACCGAGCAAAAACTTCACCAAGACGCCAAGCGCGTGGGTTTTGGTGGCTTCTACCGCGCACGCAAGAAACAAGAGGAAGGGAAGGAGAAGGAATCGTGAGCCACGAGTATAGCGACACGCCAAAGATAAGGGTGGACTCAACGGGTCATCGAAATGCAGAACTGTCAGTTGATGAAAAGCAGCGACTGGAGCCTGCACCAGATAGTATCCAGCACACTATCGGCATTGTAGCAGTTGCAGAAGGAGATAGCGCAGCGTCAATACATTATATACAAGATGTACTTGATGCTGGTGTGGACCCACCACTCTTCCCAGTGCCAGAGGCGTCCGAGAGCTCGCGCCAGCAAAATAGCAACTCTGCGGTTAAACGGCGTCACCCAGCAGATATGGAACCAGAAATATAAGCCTAGACAATATAATAATTAATTCGTTTTTTACAAAAACAAGGAGGTAATAATGGGCATTTTAGGATCAGGCGTACGCGACGGCTTGCAGCTTAAGCCGGTGCGCTATGACTGGGCGTACCGCCTATACAACCAAGCGGTGGCTAACACGTGGTTCCCCAACGAGGTGCAGCTGAGCCAGGATTTGGCGGATTTTGAGAAATTGAGCGAGGACGAAAAGCACGCCCTGAAGACGGTGATTAGCTACCTTAATCCTAACGAGCTGCTGATTAATAAGTCGCTGGCTTTTGGTATTTACCCTTGCGTCAATGCCGCTGAGTGCCACCTGTATCTTTCGAAGCAGATGTGGGAAGAGGCCAATCACTTTATGACCTTCGAATATATTATCGAGACTTTCCCGTTTGACCGTGAGGAAATTTACGCTGCTGGCTGGGGCAAAAAATCTCTGGCCGATAAAGCTGCCTTTCAGACCAAGTACGTTACGCGCATGATGGAGGAGCGCCCAGATGTGACGACGCTGGAGGGCAAGAAGGATTTTGTGCGCAACCTGGTGGCCTATAATATCGTACTGGAAGGGATTTGGTTCTACAGCGGTTTTATGGTGGGGATGAGCTTCCGCCGCCGCAACCTGCTGCGCAACGTTGGCACGCTACTGGATTGGGTCACAAAGGACGAAAACCTGCACCTGGAGTTTGGCATTAACCTGCTGCTGACGATTCTGCATGAAAACCCGGATTTGCAAACTGAGGAGTTTGCTGAGGAAATCCGCAGCCTGATTCTCGAAGCTGTTGAGCTCGAAAAGGCCTATAACAAAGACATGCTGCCGCGCGGCATTCTGGGCCTAAACGCCGACTACGTCAACCAATACGTCATGTACATGACCGACCGGCGGCTGGAAGAGCTGGGCTTTGAGCCAGAGTATAACGTGACTAACCCCGCCAAGTGGATGGCTGCCGCTAACGACACGCTGGAGCTGGTGAACTTCTTCGAGAGTACTAATACGAGTTATGAGGTGAATACGACGAAGTAGTAGACAGAACAATCTTACTAGTCTACCAGTCTTACGGGAGCTCTCACTCCATCACCAGACCGAAAATGTTCCGGCCAGAATATGCAACAGAGCTTTTCCGCCTGCTTGGTCGCTGGCCTCCAGATATTTTCTTGTCTGGCAATGGAGTGAGAGCGGCCCGCTGATGTAGCAAATAATATTCGCAAATTAGATACGAAAGGAATATAGCCACTATGAATACCCTCACGCAAACCATCCTCGACACCGTGCCGGTTGGTGCGCTGGCTACGGTGAATCGTGACCGCACGCCGCTGGTGACGCCGCTGCACTTTGTGCGGGTGGGGGATGCGATTGCCTGGTTGTCGGATCAAGAGGCGCGCCACTCGCACAACGTCTTTCGTACTGGGCGGGCAGAGTTTGTGGTGTGGGATGACGCCAAGCAGGCTGTCTATCTCCACACCACAGTGCGCGAAGCCCGCGAGGATGAGGTCGCGGCCATTACTGAGGCATACACGGCCAAGCTGGGGAGCTTTCGCCCACAGTGCACGCAGCCGCAGTGGTATGTTGCACCAATTGGCCAGCTGGATGATAATTCTACAACAGAAAATTGGGTGCATTACCTTGCGTAAAACGCTATATATAGCGTACAATAGACACTATAACTAAAGAACGGGTAGGGAATAATAACTATGACGCAGACAGCACAAACGACATCACCAACAACGGATCCAGCGACTACGCAGGCGCAGACTACCAAGCCCCAGCTGACGGACGATATGACGCTGGAGGAAAAGCTTGACGCTATCGAGCAGGCACTGCTGGCCGCCCAGCAGGTTGCCGTCGACCAAGCAGCGGCGAGTGGCACTCCTGTTATTATGCCAGATCCAGCGGAGCTAACCATGTGCGAGGGCTGCCAATAGGTGGCGCGTATCAATAACCAGCAGAAGCCAGCTACCAGGCTGGTTTTTTTGCTGGTATACTGCTTATGGATACATGCTACAATAGAACGCGAGAGGGAGATTGTATGACACAGACACACCAACCAAAGTATATTTTTGTCACCGGTGGGGTACTCTCTGGGGTGGGTAAGGGTATCACGGCGGCCAGTATTGGTGCGGTGCTGCAGGCCAAGGGCTTAACCGTCTCAGTGCAAAAGTGCGACCCGTACCTCAACGTCGATGCTGGGCTACTCAACCCCAAGGAACATGGCGAGTGCTTCGTGACCAAAGATGGAGCGGAGACCGACCTCGACCTTGGTCACTACGAGCGCTTCTTAGACCTCGAGCTCACCCAGCGCAATGCTACACTGGCGGGGCGGCTGCTGCGTGATTTGATCACTGATGAACGGGCCGGGAAATTTGGTGGCCAGACGGTGCAGCTGGTGCCGCACCTCACCCAAGCGATCAAGCGAGCCATCCACCAGGCGGCAGCGGGCCAGGTGCATATTGTGGAGATTGGTGGCACGGTGGGAGATTATGAGGGGTTAAGCTTTGTCGAGGCGATCCGCGAGTTCTCATTAGAGGTGGGGCGCGAGCACTGTCTCTTCGTCCATGTGGTGTATGTGCCGTTTCTTGCGACGAGTCAGGAGTACAAGACAAAGCCAGCCCAGAATGCCATGGCCGATCTGCGTGGCTTTGGTATTATGCCCGATGTGGTGGCAGTTCGCACCGAGGGCAGCATCGCGCCGCCGCGTGGCGTAGCGGATAAGATTGCCATTGCTAGTGGGGTACGGCCAGAGGGGATTATTATGATGCCAAATGTCGATACGGTCTACAAGGTACCCCTGATGGTGGCGCGCGAATTAGGGCCTGTGCTGGCGAGCTTTACCGGTAATGATACGGCGCCAGATATGACGCGTTGGCAGCAGCTCGTCCGGCACGATAGCCAGACTTACCGCCAGCGGCTGACAATTGGCCTCGTGGCGAAATATGTTGATAATGCCGATACCTATCTCTCTATCACCGAGGCGCTCAAAGCAGCTGCCTGGGCGCACCGCAGTGAGGTGACGATCCAATGGATCAATGCCGAGACAGTGACCGACGCCGCGCTCAGCGCTGTGGATGCGGTGGTAGTGCCCGGTGGTTTTGGCAAGCGCGGGGTAGAAGGGAAGATTGCGGCGGCGAGTTACTGCTTGCAGCACGATGTACCGTATCTTGGTATATGCCTGGGGATGCAGGTCGCAGTGATTGCCGCTGCTCGCCGCGGTGGTCTGGCCCAGGCTGGCAGTGCGGAGTGCGGCGCAGCGCCGGATGATGCCGTTATCTACCTTATGCCTGACCAGCAGGGCAAGCAATCGACCGGCGGGACGATGCGCCTGGGCAACTACCCAGCGGTGCTGCAAGCTGGCTCGCGCACTGCTAAGGTATATGGGACAACAGAGGTTGTGGAGCGTCACCGCCACCGCTATGAGGTGAATCAAGCGCATCTTGCGACTATTAACGCGGGCGGGGTTGTGGTGTCGGGCACGTCACCCGATGGCAGGCTGGTCGAGTTTGTCGAGGCACCGACCTGCGACTACTTTGTTGCGACTCAGGCTCACCCAGAGTTTACCTCGCGGCCGTTCCGGGCCCACTCCCTCTTTGCTGGCCTAGTGCAAGCGGCACTCAAGCGGCAGAAGCGGATGCAGAAGGGCAAGGCTTAACCTTCTCGCTACGCTTACGCTATTCTTGCGCCGTATCTGTTGTATACTATAATCATGGAACAGACGATTCGTGATGCAGTATATACTCTTTATCAACAAACACCGCCGGTGGAATTGACGCGGCCAGAGCCGAAGTTTGGTGATTTTGCGACCAACGTCGCACTCAAGCTTGCCAAGCCACTGGGCAAAAACCCCCGTGAGATTGCCGAGGAGGTAGCGGCGGTGCTACGCCAGACTGGCCAATTTTCTGACGTGAGCGTGGCGGGCCCGGGCTTTATTAATCTCCGCCTAAGCGACGCAGCACTGTGGCAGGCGGCCAACACCGCACCGCAGCAGGTCTATGGCGGCATGCGCTACACGCTGGAATATAGCTGCCCCAACGCCTTCAAGGAGCTGCACACTGGCCACTTGTACCAGACGGTATATGGCGATATATTGGCGCGGATCATTGAGTCGGTTGGCGCGTCGGTAGACCGAGCCAGCTTTGGTGGTGATGTCGGCCTGCACGTTGCTAAGTGTCTGTGGGGGATGCGCCACACGCTAGGCGGCGAGCTACCAGAGAAATTAACAGAGGTAGAGAGCGATGTCTTTGCTCGGGCGCGGTGGATTAGCCAGGCCTATGTGATCGGTGCTAAGGCGTACGAAGACAATGACACAGCCAAGCAAGAGATCATCGAGCTCAACAAGCTGGTCTACAGCTACCACGAGCATGATGAGCACAATACGCCGCTCGCTCAGATCTATTGGACGACGCGCCAGTGGAGTTTGGATTACTTCGATGCCTTCTATACGATGATTCAGGTCGATCATCTCGATTACATCCCTGAGAGTAGCACCGCACCGATTGGCCTGGCCGTGGTGCACGAGCAGCTGGAGCGGGGGAATTTGCAGCGTTCTGAGGGGGCAGTGGTCTTCGTCGGTGACCCCGCCAAGCACCTGCACACCCGCGTCTTTGTCACGTCCAACGGCCTGCCAACGTATGAGACGAAGGACATTGGCGTTATCTGGAAAGAAGTAGCAGACTACCACTTCGACCACCGGATTCTCATCACCGGCAACGACCAAAAGGAGTATATGCGCGTAGTATACGCTGCGGCAGAGCTCTTCCGGCCCGAGCTAGCTGGGCGGATGACCCACCTGACCAATGGCACAGTGCGCTTTGGTGATGGTAGCAAGATGAGCTCGCGCCTGGGTAATGTGGCGCGAGCGGCCGATGTGCTCACTATCGTCCAGGAGCGTGTGGCAAACCTCACCACAGACCCGGTGGTGCAGCGCCAGGTGGCCCTGGGGGCGATCAAATATGCCTTTGCGAAGTATCGCATGGGCAACGATATCGCCTTTGATATGGATGAGACGGTGAGCCTGCAGGGTAATTCTGGCCCCTACATTCAATATGCTCATGCTCGGGCCTGCAGCATCCTGGCCAAGGCGAGTGCCGAGCCTGCCGAGCCAACCGATTGCACTGATGATGAGCGCCTGCTCCTGCGTAAGCTGAGCGAATACCCAGAGGTCGTCGAGAAGGCCGCTCGCGAGTATCTTGTGCATGGCATCTGCCACTACCTCTATGAGCTTGCCCAAGAATTTAACCGCTTCTACGAGAAAAACCGCGTCGTTGGCAGCCCGCGCCAGGCCGAGCGCCTGAGCCTGGTGCAGCGCTACCGCGACACTCTGGCTGCTGGCCTTGCTCTGCTCGGTATCGAAGCGCCGGAGCGGTTGTAGTGGGTGAGCGTACGCCACATACCAATCCATCTATCTTAGATGAGTCGCTGATGGCAGGGCTCAAGACGCCAAGACGTGGTATAGCGGAGAGCAATCCCGAGATTGGCCGCCAGCGCTTGCCCGATTCTACTCAGCTCAAGATCATCGGCACAGCCTACGAGCAGTCGCCACTGACATTTGATGACGCGATCGAAGCAGCTATTCTTGTGGGACATTTGGTGCGGCAGACACTTGAATTCGAAGACATGGATGAAGCAACACCGCTGTTGACTACAGAGCTTATCGCGCAACGCGAGAAGGCTAATTGCTATGGCTACACCATTGTGGCATCGGAGTGCCTGGATCAAATAGGAGTGGAGCATTATGTTGGGTATGTAAACCAGCACGCAGTGGTTATGTTGTTTGACCGCACGAGTGGGAGTAGGCGCTCGTTTTTGCTCGATGTTGCAACCAAGGAGTTTTACCAAGAAACGACCAAGGCGGTTGGTGGTGAAGACCCGCTTGACCAATTATGGCGTGGTGAGCTGCGCGCGATTAATACCCTGCAGACTAGTGAATTATTACGAAAAGTCGATATAGATGATCCAGGTAAGCGCCAAAAGTTCATAAGAGATCGGTTCTGGTTAAGCTTTGACAAAGATAGCCGCCATCGAGACGACGATGAGTATGAGTATCTGCTCCATAGCCAGCTGCAGCTCATTACCATGCCATCAGTGCCGGGCCGCGAAATGCTGCGCCTGTATCATAATGTGATTATTAATACACTGGGCAATAACCCCGATCCAGTTGCTGCGAGTGAGGATATTATTGATCAATTTGCTGGTATCTATCCAGATATTGATCCACGCAACAAGCTTAAGCATGCAAAGGCTCTGCGCACAAAACTCATCGATCGACACATGGGGGATAGCGCCCTGGCCTTAGCGGATGTGATCAAGGCAAGCTTGCTGCCCGACGATACTTCGGAGAGTCGGTTCTTTAAGGGTGAAACACTACGCAAGATTGCAAAAGTTGAGGGCGACCCCAAGAAGATAGACGAAGCGATAAAAGAGTATTATGATGATAAAAAGTTGTTTAAGTTACCGCCTGATAATGACGAGTTCTTGGCGAGCGTAGGACGGGTGGTGGCGCGTAAGCCAGTGTTGTCATATGGTTTTAGGAAGACGCGCCTGGATAGGATCGCAGCTGCCAAGCAAGACAAAGAGAAGATTGAGAAGCGATTAGCGAAGTCCTCCCGCCATAGAACACCACCAACACAAGAGCGCTAGCAATTAATGCAGAATATGCTATAATTTGAATAAACAATGGTTAATAAGGAGAACCTATGGCAGAACGAACAACAACCAAAACCAAAGCAGCTGCTGCAAAGAAGCCTGCTGCACGCCGCACCCCACGCAAGGCTGCCCAAGAAGCTGCAGCCGCTGCCCAAGCGATGGAGCAGAAGATGAAGAACAGCCACCTCGGCGGTTTTGCGGACTTCATCCGTGAGCAGGGCGTGGTGGGCCTGGCTGTTGGTTTGGCGATTGGTACCGCCGCCGGCGACACGGTCAAAAAATTAGTTCAGGGGTTCATTAGCCCAGTGGTGCAGTTCATCGTGGGGTCGCAGAAGGGCCTCGAGGCTGCCAGCACACATATTGAGATTGCTGGGCGCAGCGCCGACTTCGCGTGGGGAGCCTTCGTAAGCTCGCTGATCACCTTGATTGCCACAGCATTCGTCATCTACCTGATCATCCACTTTCTCAAGCTCGACCGCTTGGACAAGAAAAAAGACTAAGTAGGCGAGAGCCTGCGTAGCGATCAACCACACCCACTCAGGGTGTGGTTTTTCTATGGTGAATAATAAATTTGCACACCATCCAAACACCCACTCAACCTGAACATAAAAGTGAACCATTCGGAAATAACAGGGGTAGGGGAGACGATTTACCTCATAATTAGATCCTAGAATAAGCAGGCGGGAAGGGAAGCAAAAACACCTGAACAAAAAAGTAGTACACCAATTTGCATACCAGTAAAGCTTATGCTTATAACGGTAACAGCTAAGGATGAGCGCTATACGGTGGACATGTAGTATACTAGAAGCATGAAACCAAGCTTCAAACCAAAACGGATTTTGTGGGTCGACCTAGAGATGACGGGGCTAGACCCTACCACGGATGAAATACTAGAAGTGGCGGCGATTGTGACGGACTGGACCTTTGCCGAGATTGCAACGTACGAAGGGGTGGTGCGCCATGATGTGACTAAGCTCACGAGCCTCCTCGACGGCAACGCCAGCTTTTGGGATCAGCACCCGGCGGCGCGGCGTGGGCTGGAGGAGCAGAATGCTCAGGGTAAGCCGCTGGCAGAGGTCGAGCAGGAGCTGCTGGCGTTTTGCGATGAGCAGTGTGCTGGCGAGGGGCGGATCTTGCTAGCGGGGAATTCCATCCACCAAGATCGCCGCTTTATCGATCACTGGTGGCCGCAGCTGGCCCAGCGTTTGCACTACCGCATGCTGGATGTGAGCGCCTGGAAGGTGGTGATGGAAGGTAAATACGGCAAGAAATTTGCCAAGCCAGAAGACCACCGCGCGCTGGAGGATATCCGCGGTAGCATTATGGAGCTGCGCTATTATTTGCAAAAGGTCGCTCTGTAATGTCCGAGCTGTGGCGCGATATCACGATCGACACAGCCGAGCAGCGGCGAGCATTGATAAATGAGCTCCACCTGCCCGAGCTGCAGGCCCGTATAGTGCGCGAGCATCGCTGGCTGCCACAGGCGATAGAAGGGGAGGCGTGGCTGCTGCTGACGCTGGACATACCATACGTTAGTCGGCACAATGTGAAGTACCACACCATTACTATTTTGCTCAGTAAAACCGAGATTATTACGCTGCACCAGGGTGAGCTAGATGATGAGCTCGTTCAGCGTATTACCGCGCTGCGACCCAGTCACACGACGCCATCGCTTATTCTAGCTACTATTGCGCAGTTTTCTATTGAGCAATTTATGCCGCTGCTCAATCATATCGACGATGTGACCGACCAGCTGGAGGATACGATGATTCGCACCCCAGATAATCGGCAGCTCCAGCAGCTCTTTGTGTACAAGCGCCAGCTGGCCGACCTGCGCAAGGTGGTGCTCCCTTTGATGAATGTGCTCAATGGCCTGAGTAACGGCCGCTATGCCTTGTTTGATAAAAAATGCGCGGTGTATGTGCGCGACAGCTACGACTACGCCTGGCGCGTCCACGAGCTCATCGATACGATGCGTGACCTTCTCACTAGCGCGCTCGATATGTACCTCTCGGTGGTGTCTAACCGTATGAACGATGTGATGAAGCGCCTGACCTTGGTTGCTACCGTCTTTATGCCGGTCTCGTTTTTGACGGGCCTGGGCGGGATGAACTTCGTGCAGTTGCCGTTTCGCAGTGATGTCGCCTTCTGGCTGATGATCGGCCTGATTGTCCTCATACCGCTGGCGATGGTGGGGTATTTTGTGCGGCATAAGTGGTTGTAGTATTATAGTGCTATGACACACAAGCAGCTTGAAGAATTTTTGCTCAGCCTGCCCGGGGCATGGCTCGACTATCCCTTTGGGGAAGGCATCGCGGTGTACAAGGTAGGGCGCAAGGATGTGCCTGGCCAGCAGGAGAAAATGTTTGCGCTCATTGCCGAAGGGTCGCAGCCACTAAGGGTGAGCCTCAAGTGCGACCCGCAGCTAGCCCGCACCCTGCGCGAACGGTATGAGTCGGTTCAGCCAGGCTACCACCTCAATAAAAAGCATTGGATCACTGTTATTTGCAGTGGCCAGCTGAGCGATGACGAAGTGATCGACCTGGCGCGGCTCAGCTACCGGCTGGTGACGGAGTAGGACGTAGTACGTTTCGATAAAACACTATAAAATGCTGGCTACTCCCAAACTTCGACCTTCTGATACCTAAAATACACCCTATGGAATAACAGAAGAGAATTAGCGCTGCGGGGCTTCTCGTATTTAAATTTATAATAGCCCAAAGAAGAGCGGCTAGAGAAACGTGACAATCGGCACATATAAAACACCAGCATCATCCAGTGCCCTGCGGAGAAAAAACTGCTCCGTGAAGTTATATACAAACAGAATACCTAATACAGCAAAAGCCCGCCAGAGAGGCGAGCTTTGTCGATAGGGCAGCGTATGTTGCTACTTCGTTGAGGTAAAGTTGCTAAACGACTTGGTAGCGGCGTCGAGTGTCTTGCTGTTGGTGGCGACGTAGTCAGCGATGGCTTTGCGGTTGCCACTGGCGGTTTTGAGCTTTTGGAGGTAACTCTTGAGGATGGACAGCTGGTAGCTCATTTCGCGTGCATAGACGCGGTCGAGTGAGCCGGTGAGGTAAGCATCTTCGAGCGTTTTGGAGAGCTTGTCGGAGTAGGCTTTTTCGGTCTTTTTGGCATCGCCTGCCAGCTCGGTTTTGATCTTCGCATCCTTGAGTGATGACTTGAGTTCTGTCCCCATGCTACCAAGCGAGGTGGTGAGTGTGGTGTTCATACTCGAGAGCTCATTCTCCGTCAGGCGCGATTGCTGCTCCTTAGTGGCCGCCTGCAGCGTCTCGATGCGCGCCAGGGTGCTCTGGGCTTGCTTGGTGTAGTTGGGCTGGCTGTTGACCATCATCATGACAATGGCGAAGGCAAGCAAGAGCACGCCGCCAATCAGCCCAAACACCGCAAAGCGGTTAATCTGCACTGGTTGTTGCTTGGGTGCGATTTCGTTGAGGTAATCTACCGGGAAGGAGGTGTCTGGCTCGCTTGCTGCACCAAGGTCTTCTGCGCCGGTAGCAGCCATGGCAGTGGCGCCGAGTGGCTGCTGTGGGTTTGCATACGCCTGGCCAGTGTAGCCGCCTGCTTGTGGCTGGTAGGGCTGCGCGGCGGGTTGACTAGGGCTTGGGTAGGCGCTCGCATAGCTCTGTGATTGGTCTGCGCCAGCTTGTGAGCTGGATGGGTAAGCTGTTGCCGTTGGCAGCTGCTGAGAGGGTTGACTTGGCTGTTGCTCGGGCTGCGGTGCGTAGTGGTATGACTGGCCTGTGCTGTAGCTGGCGGCTGGTTGGTTGTGTGGTGGCTGATACGGTTGGTAGGGTGTAGCCTGAGGCTGTGGCGATGAAGGAGCTTGCTGCTCGTGGTGGGGTGGCTGAGTTGGTTGGCTCTGCGCCGCTGGATTGTATGCGCCATAGCCATAATCCTGCGCACCCGACGCCGCTTGGGTAGCATAGTAGGGGGTATACGGAGCAGCAGCCGGCGCATTGGGCTGAGGAGGCTGCTGCTCGGGCTGCGGCGCCGAACCATTCGGTTGGGGAGTGTATGGTTGCTGTGGATTCATAGTTACTATAATACCATTTAAACACAACCACTAACAGAGGTAAAGAGCATAATCTCTAACAGAGGTCAGATGGATGAAGTAATCATAGTATATACCCCTATATCCTATATACTCTATACCCCTATATACTATACTAAAATACCACATGTTTTGTGCGAAAGGTAAGCGTATTTCTCTATTGCCACACGTTATTTTTCCTGATTGTTAAACATACGTAATATAATTACTCGCTGACAAAAACAGGATAGTGTGGATGCAGCAAGCTCGGTGAGGGGATGAATAGTAAAGGAGGGCAAACACAGTTCGATTGGCCTATGCCATATGCGGTATACTATACTTATGGATGCCAAAGAAGAGGTGCGGGCACGCTTAAATATAGAGGATGTGGTGGGCGAATATGTGCAGCTCAAGCGGGCGGGGCGGAGTTACAAAGGCCTGAGCCCTTTTACCAGTGAGCGGACGCCGAGCTTTTTTGTGAGCCCCGAGAAGAATATTTGGCATGATTTTAGTAGCGGGCGGGGCGGCGATGTCTTTAGCTTTATTATGGAGGTAGAGGGGCTAGATTTTCGCCAGGCGCTGGAGTTACTCGCGCGCAAGGCGGGGGTGGATCTTTCGCGCTATGAGCAGAAGGGTAACCGCGATTTGGCGCGGCGCAAGCAGCGGCTGCTTGAGGCGCATCGACTAGCGGCGAATTTTTATCAGCATTGTTTGGTGCGGAGCCAGGATGCACTGACGTATGTGTTTCGGACGCGGCGGCTCAGCAAGGCGATTGTCCAGCAGTTTCAGATTGGCTATGCGCCGCGTGATGGTCAGGCTCTAGTAACGTATCTTAAGAAAAAAGGCTTTTCGCTGGCGGAGTTGCGTGAGGCGGGGCTGGTGAACCGCTACGATGGTGACCTCTTTCGCGGGCGGATGATGGTGCCGTTGATGGATGCGAGTGGACAGGTGATTGGTTTTACGGCGCGCTTGATTGCTGATGTGCCTAATGCACCAAAATACCTCAATACGCCCCAGACACTGCTCTATGATAAAGGTCGGCATGTCTTTGGCTTGATGCAGGCCAAGCAGGCGATTCGGGCCCAGGGCTACGCGGTGATTGTCGAGGGTAATATGGATGTGATCAGCAGCCATCAGGCGGGCGAAGCAGCGGTGGTGGCGACGGCGGGCACTGCTATGACGGAGCAGCATATTCGGGCGCTCAAGCGGCTGGCGGGCGATATTCGGCTGAGTTTTGATGGTGATAACGCTGGGCGGGCCGCCACAGAGCGAGCAATTGGCCTGGCCGCCCAAGCGGGGGTAGAGCTAAAGGTCGTGTCGCTGCCGGCGGAAGCGAAAGACCCCGATGAGCTCATCCAGCAGCAGGGGGTAGCGGCCTGGCAGCAGGCGATAGCGGCGGCTCAGCCAGCAGTGGATTGGCTCCTGGCGCAGTATCGGCAGCAGCTCGATCTCACCACAGCGGCGGGTAAGCGGCAATTTACGACAGTTGGGCTGGCACTTGTTAATCGTTTGGGTGACCCGGTCGAGCGCGAGCACTACCAGCGGCAAATTGCTCAAACGGTGGGCTCTAGTGTGCAGGCTGTCCAGGCTAAGGCGCAGCAAACGGCACCGGCTGCACCCATCCGCAAGGCTGTCAAGGCGGCAGCGGCCGCGCCACGCAATCGCTACCTCGTACAAGACGACGTGCTTGCGCTGGCGATGCTCGATGGGCCGAGCCAGGAGTTGTTTGGGCGAGTTGACTCACAGCTCTTTGCGGGGGAGGCGCGCCAGGCCTTGGCTCAGTACTATGCGGCGCACCACGGACAACCTCTTACCACTACGCCGCCGCCATTGCAAAATTTTGACGAGTATATTACAATGGTGCGGGTACGTGCCGACGCTCGGTATGGTGCGTGGAGCGAGACCGATCGCTACTACGAGACCGCCCGGCTTTTGCGGCAGATCGAAACCGAACATAAGCAGCAACACAAACAAGATCTCATCACCCACCTGCGCCAAGCAGAAGAGAGCGGCGATACGACTGCTGCCGCTGCTTTGCGCGAGCAACTGAACCAATTAATCAAGGAGATAGCGCGTGGCAACCGACGATAAGGATACCAAGCAAAAAAAACCAGCAACCACAGCTCAGGCAGCACCGCCCGATGCCCAGCCACCGATCATGGATCTAGCCGTCGACGATATGGAGCCCGACCTCGCGGCGCTTGAGGAAGAAGATACGCCAGAGGAGATTCTCAACAGCAACCAATACTTTGATGATATTAGCGACGACTCGGTTCGGCTGCACCTGCGCGAGATCGGCAAGATTCCGCTGCTCAGTGCTGACGAAGAGGTAGACCTAGCCTACCGGATTAAACAGGGTGATAAGCGGGCCAAAGACAAAATGGCCGAGGCTAATATGCGCCTGGTGGTAAGCATTGCCAAGCGGTATAGTGGTCGTGGCCTTGATTTTCTCGATCTTATCCAAGAAGGGCACACTGGGCTGTTGCGGGCGGTGGAGAAGTTTGACCCAGACAAGGGCTTTAAGTTTAGCACCTATGCCACCTGGTGGATTCGCCAGGCGATTACCCGTGCGATTGCCGACCAAGCGCGCACTATTCGCATTCCTGTCCACATGGTGGAGACGATCAACAAGCTGCTGCGCACCCAGCGCCGTCTGACCCAGGACCTCAACCGCGAGCCAACCATTACCGAGCTGGCCAAAGAGCTCGATATGGAGCCGGATAAGGTTGAATATGTGATGAAGATTAAGCAAGATATTAGCAGCCTCGACGCTGGTGTAGGGCGCGATGGCGACGACTCGGAGGAGTCGGTGCTGGGGGACTTTATCGAGGACGAAGATACGGTCAGCCCTGAAGAGTCGGCCTCCAACCAGCTCCTCAAGGAGCAGGTGCAAGATATTCTCTCGACCTTGAGTGATCGCGAGCAGAAGATTATTAAAATGCGCTTTGGCCTGGAGAATGGTAAGAGCCATACGCTAGAGGAAGTTGGGCAGGAGTTTGCCGTGACGCGCGAGCGCATCCGCCAGATTGAGGCCAAGGCCCTGGCCAAGCTGCGCAAGCACAAGGACGCCAAGAAGTTGTATGAGTATTTGCAGCAGTAGGGCGTAGTGCACGAGAATAATCGGCATACAGTATGTATGTCGATTTTTTGGATAAATTGCTTGCAAAAGTCGTTACTGTATGGTTTTTAGTGAAGCTTCTGTATAATAATGGCTATTTACTTTGCTGTGAGGGCACAAACCTCTCGAATACCCACTCCTACTATCGCTACCGAGAAATAGAGATCATGATTGTAGAGGGGTGAATACGAAAGCCCTAAAAATGCAGAAGGTACTCTCAAAATACTTTACATAAAAATACCCAGTAGTATGCTGGGTATTTTTATATCGAAGTAAGTGGCTTAGTAGTAATAATAGTACCACCAAGATGGCTTGGACAATACACCAACAAACACAAGTATCCAGAAAAGCCAGATAAGACACCAGCAGACTGACCCAAAGATGCCCCAGCCCAGACTAACGTTACCCCACGTTGTAGACATACCGGCTTCCTTAGACTTATTGCGCGAAATAATGCCAAGGAGAATACCACCGATAGAGATACCAAAGAAGCTCAAGACGCATCCAATGACACCCAGTGTCTCACCAGGGTTATCATAACGAACGGGATAGGCATATGGTGTTGGCTGTGGCTGAACAGCTGGCTGTGGCACTGGCGCAACTGGCTGCTGGTAGGGTTGTTGGTATTGGTATGTCTGCTGTGGTTGTGGTTGCGGCTGGGCCACCGGTTGTGGCTGCACGGCTGGCTGCGGCTGCGGTGCTGGTGCAGCAGGTTGCTGGGGTGTTGGTTGGTTGTTCATATATTCCTCGTATTGATTGTTATCGTATTGTGCATATATGTAACGCACAAATAATCTGTGGGAGAATTATAGCAGGGGAAGGGCATTGTGTCAATCTACTGATGATTTATATACCCCACCGGGGTATTTTACATCCAACCAATCTCGCGGCAGAGGGCGTCGACCTGCTGGTGGAGCTCGGTGAGATTGTGGCTGTTGGAGATGAAGTGGTCGGCAATGGCGATGGGGCCACCCTTCTCAATATCCTCAATTTCCGACCAGTCGCGGGCGATTGCTTCCTGCGTAGTAAAGGGCCGCTCGGGCCGCTGGGCGAGGCGGCGGTGGCGGAGCTGTTTGGGCGCGACGATGGCCGCCACAACGAGCTCACCCGGGAAGTGGTGGGTGAGGTATTTGTACTCCGTCCAGGAGTAAAGGCCGTCAAAGAGGATGTGGCGCTGCCCGGCGGCGGCGAGGCGCTGCATTTGCTCGGCAGCAGTGCGGATGATGATATCTTTGCCAGCCTCTTCGCGCCAGGCTTTGCGAAATTTGGCTTGTGATTGCGGGGTGATAGCGATGCCGCGGCGGCGCATTTCGTCGTAGAGGATGCCACCAGCGTAGACCTTGGGGATACCAAGGCGCGCCACATGGTTGACCGCCTCGCTCTTGCCCGCGCCCGAGAGGCCAACGAAGGCAAGGATTGTCGTCGGGTGAGATGGATGATTCATATCCCTAGTATAGCAGATAATGATGCTTATGGTTGGCGATGCGGTGAATGATACAATAAAAATAGGATGAAAGAGCAGCCAGCGGCATCGCTACCACCAGAGCAACCCCGACGCTATGCACCAACTGACCTTGCGTTGCGCATCTTCTATTTGCGGATGCGGGTGCGGCAGCAAAAGGGAGCGGCACTCCCACCGCAATGGATGCACAAGGCTGCGTGCAACCCCGCCACGAGCGAAGAATATTTTAGTGATAATCCAGAAATCAAGGCAGCAGCCCTGCAGCGCTGCATTGGCTGTGCAGTGATCGACATCTGTGCGGCGTATGCAGTGAGAGAAGGAGTGTCGGTTGGGATCTGTGCTGGCCTAACACCAAAACAGCGCAAACAACTGATGGATAACCCCGCACCAACCGACCTTCCTAGCCAATCCACCGCTCTCACCACTGCGATGCACCACGCTATCCAGGCAAACGACACACCCAAAGCACGCATTGCCTGGGCAGAGCAGTGCATGGCCGAGCGGCGGCACATTGGGCACATTCCCACGCCGCAGGCTTTTGCTCGCTTGGCACTGTGTATCGATGCCGAGACAGGGCAGCGGCTAGAACCCGAGCGGCGCGAAGACTGTGCTGAGTGCCCAGTGGCAGCTGAGTGTTTGCTCTTTGCGCTGCGGGGCTATCAGCGCATCATTCCTACTGGCAATATACGGGGTGGCACAGCCGAGGCCGATCGCCAACAGTGGGGCGCACCCAAACCTAAGCGGCGGCACGTCCGGCGGCGCTGAGCAATGGGGGTAGGGTGATAAGCAGCGCACTACTCTGCTTATGCTTGGCAAAATAACAGTGGTGTGGAATAATGCAGAAGCTATGATTGAGCAATCACGAACACCACGAGGTACATTTAATAAAGACGAAGTACCAAGAGGCCAAAGAGCACGTGCGATATGGGCGATGCAGCGCAAAGATATGCCACTACCTCAGAATTGGATGGATGAAGCCGCGTGTCGCAACGAAGAGGGTGATCATTTTAGTGAGGATCCCCAATCACCTGAATATATCAGTGCACTAAAGCAGTGCGAGCCATGCTCAGCTATTGGTCACTGTGCTGTGCTCCGTGTTTTGCTTGCGAGTAAAGGTAATCCGGTGCCGGGTATATGGGGTGGAATAGAGCCCCACGTATGGCAGGGTGCGAAGAGTGCAGCAACGCAGCTAAAGAATATAGGCAAAAAGGCCTATTAAGAATAAACATATATACTACCTGTCTCCGTATACTGTACACTCAGATTTTTATTAAAAAACACCAACCTCTACACTCGCACAAACGATACGATTTGTAGCAAAATAACACTCCTTCTAGCACGTAGCAAGGGGTGCTATTGAGTGGTACAGGTGTGGCGATGTGGGTGTGGTGTGCCTTGCGACGCAACGCCGCGTTTTATCCTGCAAGACACCACTCATGCTATAACAATTGAAAAATCCGACAAAACGTGTACACTTATATAATAACGTATATAAGCGCGGATAGTGCAGGCTGAGGAGATAATAGTGCAGCGACAAGGTGGGCTGGTGTATGGAGTAGTGAGTGTCCTTGTTGCGGGTGCTGTGTCGGTGATATTTGGTGGGGTTGCCCAGGCGCAGCAGTGGCAGATGGTGTATAACGAGGAGTTTAATACATCGCTGTCGAATTGGAAGGTTCTTCAGCAAAATAAAGATAATTATGGCAAGGAACATTTGGCATATAGCGCCAACAATGTTGCGGTGACTAACGGCGCTTTGCAGATTATGACCCGGCGTCACTGTGTGTCGAGTGTGGCTGAGCCACTGGGCGATAGCAACGCCAGCCAAGAGCCGTGCCCGTCTGGCAAGATGACACGCTACCAGAGTGGGCGAGTGGAGTCGGGTCGGGTGCTCGATGGGCATAAGCCATTCCGCGTGGAGGTGCGGGCGAAGATTAACTGGAATGGCGAGAATGGGACGCGCCCAGCTATTTGGCTGCGCAATAGTGTGACGCTTGCCAACTGTAGCAACAACAAGCAAGCGAATGACCCCTATGGTGAGCTCGACATGCTGGAGTGGTATTCATGGACACCGACCTACACATGGTCGACGACGCATATTCGCTGCTACCACAGCCCATCATCGCAGATATGGAAGACGAAGGGGCTAGGGCATAGCCGAGAGAACCTCATACCGTCCCCAGTGACATTGGCGAACAACTGGCATGTCTGGGCGACGGAATACGATGGTGAGACGGTCAGATTCTTCGTGGATAACCAGCCAGTGCTGGTGTATAACTATCGAGCGGGCGATGAGAAAAGTCATCCAACCACTCGAGTTCCAGCAGAAAAACCAGCAAAAATGGGCATGGACGCGAATCAATTTAGGCAGGTCTTTGACGATACGTGGTATGTTATCCTCAACGATTATGTGGAGTGGAAGAGTGAGGAGCACCCGCCCGACTCATCGAAGAAGTTTGCCAACCAGACCTTCCTTATCGACTATGTCAAGATATACCAAAGCGGCACTCCAACCACTAGCGAAAAACCACCGGCTACTCCACCAGAGAAAAAGGACGACAAGAAAGATAAAAAGCCGGGCACCAAACGGATGACGGTGAAGAAGAAAAAGGGTGCGTTTGCTGCGCAGGGTCCGCTGGCTGAGCTGATGAGCAACTTTGTGCCAGCACTGCTGATAAGCCTGTGCTTGCTACTCATCGCACTGGCTGGTTGGCTAGTGTGGTGGTGGCGTCGCCGGCGCCAGCGCACTCAACCTACGCTATAACTGGAGGGCAGGGAGCAGGGTAGAGGTGCCGCGCGAGGATGTTTCCGCACCGCACCAATGCTATACTAGAACTATGATGAAGCGCCTAGTGATTATCGATGGCAAAAGTGTGTTCTACCGTGGGTACTATGCCATGCCCAACCTCTCGACGGCTGATGGCACACCAACTGGCGGGGTGTATGGCTTTGCGGCGCTGAGCCTGGAGCTGATCAAGCGCCTCCAGCCAGACTACGTGTGCGTGGCGTGGGATAAGCCCAAGACCAACATCCGCCGCCGTCTTGCCATTTACGACCAATACAAGGCTGGTCGCAAGCCCGCTCCGCCAGATTTTTACGCCCAGATACCACTGTTGCACGAGCTTTTGCAGGCGTTTGGTTGGCCGCTATATGAGTTTGATGATTATGAGGCAGACGATATTATGGCGACGCTCGATGCTCAGGCCGAGCAGCAGGGGGATATCGAGACATATCTCATCACGAGCGACCTCGATGCTCTGCAAATACTCGACCAAAATACCTATCTCTACGCCCTCAAAAAAGGCTTGACCAATATTGACAAATTCGACATCCCTGCCTTCGAGCAACGCTATGGTATTCGGATTGGCCAGTTCCTCGACTTTAAGAGCCTCAAGGGTGATGCGTCGGATAATATCCCGGGCGTACCGGGGGTGGGGGAGAAGACAGCGGTCAAGCTGCTGCAGCAATTCGACACGCTTGACAACCTCTACGACAACCTCTGGCAGGTCAAGGATACGCTGCGGCGCAAGCTGGAGCAGGGCAAAGATTCGGCCTATATGAGCCGCGAGCTAGCCCGGCTATATACCGATGCACCAGTGACGCTTGACCGAGCAGCGATGGCAATGGACAACTGCGACCCAGCGGCGGTGCGGGAGATGTTGCAGCGGCTGGAATTTCGTAGTTTGCTGCGCCACGTGCCGCCGCAGATGCAGGCGGCAGAGAGTACTCAGCCATCTGACGCACCAGTGGTGCAGCATGCGGCCGAGCTGCCTGCTCATCAGGCTAAGGCACTTTTCCTGATGGCTAAAGAGCTGCTGGTCTGGCCGGTCGAGGGCGGCGTCTGGGTGAGCCACGAGCGAGGTAAGGCAGCCCGCCTGAGCTGGCGTGATGCGATTGATGTTATTCCGCATGTGCCGATTGTCGGGCACCGCACCAAGGAATTATTACGCCGCTTGCTCACCCGTGGCGTGCGGCAGCTGCCAGTCGTGAAGCATGATACCGCCCAGGGGTCGTTTTTGCTTAATCCACTGCGCACGTCGCGGGCGCTGGCTGATCTCGCGGGGCTGGAGTCGCTTGATGACCCACGTCTTGCCATTAGTGCGCTGTGGGCGGTATACGATGAGCAAACTCAGGCGCTTGATGCGCTGCCCGAGCTTGCCCGGGTGGCGCGGACAATGGACTTTCCGCTTATTCCTGTGCTGGCGCGGATGGAGTGGCGCGGTATCCGGCTCGATAGCCGCACGCTTGCGGCGATGCAGCGCACCTTGAGCAGCGAGATTGCCGAGTTGCAGCAGCGGATCTATGGCATGGTGGGGTATGAGCTTAATATTGGCAGCCCGGCCCAGCTAGCCGAGGCACTCTTTGTGAAACTCCAGCTGCCGACGGCGGGCATCAAGAAGGGCAAGACAGGCTACTCGACGAGCCAGAAGGAGCTAGACAAGCTCCGGCCGCATCACCCGATTATCGGGCTGGTGGAGCGCTACCGCGAGCTGACGAAGCTGCAAAACACGTATGTTGAGGCGCTGCCGCAGCTGACCGACGACGCGGGCTATATCCACACCACCTTCAACCAAGATGTGGTAGCGACGGGCCGCCTGAGTAGCACCGACCCAAATTTGCAAAACATCCCCATTCGCAGTGAGCTGGGGCGACACGTTCGCGATGCCTTTGTGCCAGCGCCGGGTAATGTGTTTGTCAATGCTGACTATTCGCAGTTTGAGCTGCGCCTAGCGGCGGTGCTGTCGGGGGAGGAGGCGATGATTCGCGATTTTAATACCGATATTGACATCCACGCGAACACAGCTGCCCAGGTGTATGGAGTGCCACTTGATGTCGTCACGAAGGAGCAGCGCCGCCGGGCCAAGGTGGTGAATTTTGGGGTGCTCTATGGGATGAGCCAGCATGGCTTGGCTGCTGCAGCCCATATGAGCTATGCCGAGGCGCAGCACTTTATTGATGAGTATTATCGCCTTCGGCCGAAGCTCAAAGCCTATATGGCGCAGACTATCCAACAGGCGCATGATGCGGGCTTTGTCCAGACGCTGTTTGGTCGCCGCCGCTGGACGCCGGATGTTGCGTCGCGTAACTTTGCGGTGCGCAGCGCTGCCGAGCGAGCGGCTGCCAATATGCCGATCCAGGGTACCGAGGCCGACCTCATGAAGCTTGCCATGCTGGCGGTGGAAGACAAATTAGCCCAGGCTGGAGCGCAGCTGGCCGATGGTGATGGCCAGCCGCTCGGTTGGCAGGTGGTGCAGATCCACGATAGTATTATGGTCGAGTGCCCGCGCGCCCATGCCGAGCAGGTGAGCCATATCCTGCGCGAGACAATGGAGCATATTTACCCGCAGCTTGGTGTTAAGCTCAAAGTCGATGTCTCGATTGGTGAGCATTGGGGAGCGGTCTAAGAACATCGACCGAACAGAGGTCAGACTATAGACAAATCACTGGTAGTGGTGTATAATTTGGGCCATCACAAGCAAAACAGAATAGAGGTTGGGCATGGCACAAGGCGAAGCAATGGATACATCATTTTCTAATGGTGAAGAGCGAGCTGACGCTGAGCTGCCCGATCCGCACGATCCAGAGGCGTCTGCCGATAGCCTCGATCGCTCTACCTACCAGGCGACGCACGATGCCATCGTCGAAGCAGCCCAGGCGAGTGGTGAGCTGCAGCCCCTGACTGAGGCGGAGATGGAGCGGCGGGCAGCGAACGAAGGAGTGGCGCGTCAGCTATTTGAAGCAGAGGTGCAGAGAGAAGAGAGAGAAATTGAGGGTCGATTGGCAGATCAATCCCTGGATAAAAAAGAGCGAGAGAAGCTTGACGCTCGGCTCGACAAGTTGCGCGCGATAGAAAAGAAGGGGCCAACGTATGGCTTTTTGTATGATCCGGCAGGTAATATGGGCACTCTAAAGCATTATGAATTTGGCTCGATGGATCTGGCCGATTGGCGAGTGGTCTGCTGTGATGTGGGTGGAGAACCGTATGAGGCGCGAGTGACCGATGCATGCCAATTTACTCGTGATACATTTGGCACAACTGGTCTTGTGCCAGATGATGCAACAGCTCGGATGGTTGTGACAACAACGAGTGAGCAGGGAACAACGCAATACGTTATTGACTGTTATGAAGGGAGGCCGCCTTTGGTTGTGGCGGTTGAAACACCGATTGAGGGTGGTGACCGCACGGTGGCACCATATTTAGAAGACTGGAACCAGATTAGTGCTGCACCAGACGGAGCAGGCGTGGGTAGTAGCGACCTGCCACAAGGTGATAATACGCTTGTTCGCGCAGCGTAGATGCGGCACGCGAGCAAAGTCACTAATCTTCTACACCCATACACTTCTTTTTCATCGACTGTATAAAATATAAAGAGGAGAAAACACATATCTATACACAGGCAGCTAGCTTGACTTTTCTTGCTGGAGGTTCTATTGTGTAACAAACTAATAACAACAGCCCTACAAGCGGAGAAAAACCAGATGTACCCCCAGACGACAAATAAATTACCTGGTAACTATTACGAGCTTCCACCAGACGAACGAAAAAGACTTCGTGAGAAGTATGGTGTTACTCAAGAGACAGATTCTGTGCAGTTTGAGAAAAATAAAGCCGCGGCAGAGAGTCTCTACGCCAGCCTTGGTGGCAACAACGAGCTCAGCAGCAACACCTTCGACAAAATAGACACCACCACGCCAGAGAATAGCGACCCGCGGATGGATGACCTTGCCAGGCAGGTGAATGCGCTGTATGGTTCTCCCCAATCCCATAAGCGAGAGAATCCTAATCCTGATGAGATGGCGACAAATCGCTTCTACCGGGACGTGAGCAAGACTGGCGAACCTGATGAGGCAGAGAAGGATAGTGCTTTGCCGGATGAGCAGTATGAGCCACTTACTCCTGAGGACGAAGGCGATCACCTATTAAATGGCCGCCGGACGAGTGCACGCAAGGTGTATAATCAGCTTGATGCATCGACAGCCGATCGTTTGGCTGGGGAGGGAGACTCGCGGCTTGCGGCGCTTGATGTGATCGATGGCTTGGGCGACTCGATCCATGCCAACCAGAAAGGGAAGTTCGACAAGCAAACGCACAAGACCGAGACCAAGGTGCAGCAGCAGTTTGAAAGGCTTGGCATTGACGAGCATCTTGATACGCATGATGGTGGTGTCAAACAGCGCATAAAAACCCGCGTTACTACAGAAGTGCTGGAGGCTGGCGTGGGTGACACTGGTGAGTATGTGATGGGCAAAGACCAGGTGAATACTGAGACACATGGCGATATTCTCAATACCGAAAAAGCGCGTGAAGCAGTGCGAGCTGTTGCGGCAGAGGAGTTCTTGCTGTGCATCAAAAATGGTGATATTGCATATAATGCGCTTGCAGCAGCTGATCCATCACTCGCACGTTTTGTCAGTGGCTATGGGAGCTTTTTCTCTGACCGCAATATTGAGAGCGAGACGAATGAGAACCTTGCCGAGCTGGGTCGCCGTCTTGAGCAATCGGAGCCTGCTATGCAGCTCATGCAGCAGATGCAAGAGCAAAAGCTCGCTGCAGCGCCATCTCCCGAGAACACGCAAAACCACCCAAATGTATTTGTTGAGACATCGTCTCATCGTTCCTTTGCCAAGAAGCCCGAAAATACGCCATTCCAAAAGAATACAAAAACAACCAACACGTTTCTTGGCAGCAAGCAGCGTGTCAGTTGGCACTAACTTGTGTAGTCGGTGCTCGTGAGTACTTGCGGCATAATCACAGGGGTTTTTCCGCATTATACTCTTGGATCTATTGAGTTTTCGTAGGCTTTGTGGTATTGTACTCTCATGTATAAAGGCGAGCGGCCAAAAGTTTTTCCGATTATTGTCACTATCTTGGTGATTTCGTTGGTGGTGGCAGCGGTGGCATCGGTTATTCGCATGGTGGCGACTCGCCAGGAGTCGAATAACACCAATACGCAGCAATCGACCGAGAGTTTCTATGACCAAGTG
>CALHVV010000037.1 GCA_938036915.1 uncultured Candidatus Saccharibacteria bacterium | reverse complement strand
ATATGTATGATTTCTTCACCATGTATGCGGAGGTTGATGGCTGGGAATTTGATGGCGAGCTGGTGGATCCACTGAGTGGCAAGCCGGTTTGTACGTCCCTCTCATCCACCGAAACGGCTTCCGCGCACCGGGAATCTCGCTCATCAACCACAGGTGATACTGCGGAACTCGCTGCGCTCAAACAGTCCTCGTATCTGCCTGATGTTGACGACCTCAATTCTCGGGCGCGTGCAGATGTTTCGGAAGATGAAGCGACGATTGGCGCTGTGACCAACCCGCTCGATATCTGGATTATCAGCCGCTTGCATGAGCTGATGGCGGAGGTCGAGAAGCAGATGGATGCCTATAATATCCCTGATGCGCTCAGCCCAATTTTGCCGTTCCTGGACGACGCCAGCAACTGGTACGTCCGCCGCAGTCGCCGTCGCTTCTGGAGGTCATCGAAAGGGGCCGCGGGCGCTGAGGACGACGGTGACAAGAACGATGCCTACCGTACGCTGCACTATGTGCTGGTGCGCCTTGGCTATCTGTTGGCACCGTTTACGCCGTTCTTGGCTGAGGAGTTGTACCATAACCTGACGGGTGATAACGAGTCGATTCACTTAAAGAATTGGCTGCCAGCTGGTGAGGTGAATGAGCAGATCATTGCTGAGATGAAAGCAGTACGTGATGTCATTAATGATGGTTTATCACAGCGTGCATCCCAAGGTGTCAAGGTACGTCAACCATTACTCAAGCTGTCGATGAACCAGACCGACTACCAGCAGCTCAAGCCGTATGAGGATGTCATTTGCGAAGAACTGAATATTAAGTTCCTTGAGGAGCTAGGTGAAACACCAGATAAGCCAATACTTGATGATACCATCACCCCTGAGCTCAAACGCGAAGGCTTGATGCGTGAAGTCATTCGCCATGTCCAGAGTGCGCGCAAGAAGGCTGGGCTGCAGGTGGATGATCGGATTATGCTGCACCTAGCAACGAATGATGAGCAGCTCCGCCAAGCCCTCACTGAGTATGCAGACACAATCGCGAGTGAGACGCTAGCGACAATGAAGCAGCCAGGCGATGCACTCTACCAAACGACGGCTACGGTGGACGGTGCCGAGCTGCAGATTAGCCTCGCCAAAGCATAGGACTACAAGGAATAACATGCTCAGCTCGAGTGGCGCACCCCAGTTGTGAGACGCCACTCGAGCTTGGTGGCTGGCAATACTTGAGTTCCTATAGCCATACTCACCCCTTGTGTCAGCCCAGCATCCTCGCCAAAAGTATTGAGAGACTAGCTACGAAACAAGCAGAAAGTACAGAGCGGCAATCACTACAATAAGGCTATAAGCCGACGCAATAATCAACGATCATGACCAAACCACCCATCGCACCCACCCCCTCACTACGCCAACGTCTGGCGGGGCTGTGGCTGGTGGTGCGGATTATTTGGCGGGAGGCACCGCTGACGATCGCCGTCCAAGCGGTGGGAGCGGTGCTGTCGGCGGTGTTGCCACTGGCCACGGCCTACTACGCTGCTCTTGCTACAACGGCTTTGGCTGAGACATATGCAACGGGTGGGCAGCCGCAGCAGCTCCTTACCTATGTGGTGACGACTGTGGTGTTGGGTGTGGTGGCGAGTGTGTGGTCGGTGGTGCAAGGGTATTACGACCAAGTGTCGCGCTATCGCATCGAGGCGGCCATGAGCGACCACATGTATGCCCGCCTCCATGCGCTGGATTTTTGGCGCTATGATGACCCTGCGACCATTGATATGTTTGATAAAGCGCAGCGCTTCGTCCAGTCATTTTCGTACCTCTTTATCCAACTGGTGCGAATGCTGACAGCGCTAGTGTCGCTGGCAACAAGCCTGTGGATGATGGTGATGGTGAGCTGGTGGCTGGGGTTGCTTGTGCTTGTGGCGCTTGTGCCAAGTAGTGTGGTGCAGGTGCGGCTGTCGCGTTTGCAGGCTGGCCACTGGCGTGAGCAGGTGGCGACGCGGCGGCGCATGGCGTGGATCGAGCACATCCTTAGCCGGCCGAACTTCATTGCCGAGCTGCGCCTCTATGGAGTGATTCGCCATCTGCTTGGTGAGCGAGCAGCACTGCGGGATAAAGATCGGCTACGGGCGCTTGGCTACGAGCGCCGCTTTATGGGGCAGCGCCTGGGCGGAGAGATTATCCAGGCAGCAGCAGAGGTAGTGGCGCTTGCTTGGGTGGTGCTGGAGATCGTGGCACATCGCCAGCCGATTGGGCAATTTGTGCTCGTGCAGCAAATGATGGGGCGAGTGATGAGTGGGATGGATAACGTCATTAGTACATATAATATGATTGACGAAGACCTCGCCACCATGACAGACTATCAGCAGTTTATGGCGCTGCCTACCATGAGCCAGGCAGCCACCATCGATGAGGTAACGCTGCGTGATGCGATCGCGGTGCAGCAAGTATCATTTTGCTATCCAGGTACGCAGACGGCAGTGCTGTGTGATATTTCTTTCACGATTCGCCGCGGTCAGCATATTGCCATCGTGGGCGAAAATGGCGCTGGCAAGAGCACGCTCGTTAAGCTGCTCACCGGCCTGTATCAGCCTACCAAGGGTAGTATTACCATTGATGGGCACGATCTCCGCCATATCAGCTCAGCGGCTTGGCATCGGCAATTGGCTGTGCTGGGGCAGGAGTTCATCCGCTACGACTTCGCCACAGCGCACGAGAATGTTTGGTATGGTGATGTCTCGCAGCCGGTAGATACAGCGCGCCGTGATACTGCACTGCGCCAGGCCGAGGCAGCCGATTTTGTCCACAAGCTCCCTCATGGCGGAAACAGCTATATCAGCAAATGGATGGAGGCGGACGACCACGAAACAGGGGTCGATCTATCCGGTGGGCAGTGGCAACGCCTGGCCTTAGCACGCAACTTGTATCGCAATGCGCCCATCATCATCCTCGACGAACCCACCAGCGCCATCGACGCTGCCGCCGAAGCGCGCATCTTTCGCCACCTCTTTGCTCAGCAGGGCAAGACTATCATCACCATTAGCCACCGCTATAGCACTGTTAAGAAGGCGGATACCATCTACGTTATCGCCCACGGCCGCATCGTTGAATATGGCACTGCCACTGCATTGATGGCGCAGCGTGGTGCATTCTACGAGATGTTCAAAGAACAGATATAGTTTGGTATAATAGGGGTGTGGCGCGTTGGCGGAGCGGTTACGCAGAGGTCTGCAAAACCTTTTAGACGAGTTCGACTCTCGTACGTGCCTCCACAATTGTTGATGAATAGCTCTCTTGATGGAGCTATTTTTGCTCTAGTAGTTCTTTTAGTTCTGTGAAGGTTGGCTGGAAGAAATGATTGCGGTCTTCGAAAATATGCGCCTGAGCAGTTGGCAAGTCTCGCTGAAATTTAGCAAGTTCGGTGAATGGCACGACCGGATCGTCTTTGCTGTGAAATAGATGAATTTCTTTGGCGGATTTTTCGAGCCCAGTGGCGCTTGTTACTTGAAAGCTACCAAGGTCTTCAGTCGATTCGTCATCATAGCACGGTGACACTAGCACCAATCGCCGGACTGGCGTGCTAAGTGGTAATTCATGCAAATATTTTGCCAAAAACATTGCACCCAAGCTATAGCCAACCAGCTGAACGTCATCGCCAAGCAGAGGTAATAACTTTTCAAAGTATATTTTCCACTCAGCGTAGTGAGCGTTTTGCTTATTAGGGAAATCTGGCAGCAAAACATCGGCGTCGACGATTTCTTGTGCCAGCCAGTCACGCCATTTTTGCGCCCACAGTAGCCGTTCGTACTGCAGCTGGCTATTCTTTAGGTTATTCAAGTAATTTTCGTAGCTATTAAAGCTTGATCCGCCATGAATTATTACAATTTGCTTCATAAACATAGTATAATACAAGCAGCACATGGCTGCTATACCAAAGTGCGGTTGCACGCGCGAGTGGCGGAACTGGTAGACGCGAGGGACTTAAAATCCCTTGGCCAAAAGCCGTGCGGGTTCGATTCCCGCCTTGCGCACCAGACATGATATAACAGAGAAGATCACTTGAGGAGAGTGGTTTTTTCGTATACATAGCCAGAAGGGTAGAGTATAGCAGCATTCGTACTAGCTACGAGCCCAAGATTTATTGTAGAATTACCATAGTGGCTAGTATAAGCCACACAATTTGGTATAATAAGGCTATAACCAAAAAGGAGAAACGACACTATGACAATAGCATTAATCGTTTTGCTCGGCGTGATTGGCCTGCTCGTTCTGTTTGGCATCTTCATGTGGGCAACGTACAACAGCTTGGTCAAGCTGAAGATCCGCGTGGACGAAGCCTGGAGCGACATCACCGTCCAGCTCAAACGCCGAACAGACCTCATCCCGAACTTAGTCGGTACTGTGAAGGGCTATGCATCGCACGAAAAGGAAGTCTTTGAGAATGTGGCAGAGGCTCGCAGCGCTATCATGAATGCCCAAGGTGTGCAAGAGA
>CALHVV010000036.1 GCA_938036915.1 uncultured Candidatus Saccharibacteria bacterium | reverse complement strand
GCTGAGCGCATGGCTGCGCAAGATGGCAAGACGCCGAGCATACCAACCCGCGCCCTGATTTTTGATAGCTACTACGATGACTACCGGGGGGTTATCCTCTACGTGCGCGTGGTAGATGGCACGATACCGAAAGGTGCGGACATCACCATGATGGCTACCGGAGCCCGCGGCCTCGCCCTGGAGGTAGGGCACCTCAACCCAACCATGCAGCCCGACCCACTGCTTGGCACCGGCGAAATCGGCTACATCGTCACCAACCTCAAGACGACGCGTGAAGCGCGGGTGGGCGATACAGTGACACTCAAGAAATACTTTGAGTAGTTATAACATGTGCTATAGTTTACTGTATGATGGCTGCGATAAAAAAGTATGACACATTCATCGCCATCTTATTTGCTGGCCTAATTATACTATTCATCGCCGTGGCATTTACGACTCCGAGTTTTTGGGATTGGCTGTGGCAGCGGCACCATAATCAGCTAAGCTGGTATATTCGTCCGTTATTCTTGATACCATTTTGTTGGTTCGCCTATCGGCGGAGCTGGGCAGGGATAATGATGGTAATATTCTTGACCTTGACTAGCATGGGGTGGTTTGCCTCGCCCGATAAAACGAATTCACAGGTGCAACAGTTTTTGCAAGTTGAGCAGCAGTATCTGCAGGGTGAATGGACATTTGGTAAGATTTTCCTCACATTGCTTATACCATTATCCTTTAGTGCTTTAGCAGCGGCATTGTGGTGGCGAAATATCTGGCTAGGTGTGGCAGTCATGGCGTTCATGGCTGCTGGTAAATTGTTCTGGAGTATAACTTTTTCTGGTGAAGCCGGTCTGGCGGTGATTGCCCCTGCGACAATTGGATTTGTCCTATGTAGTGGCTGTTTGTGGCTGATTACAGTGTTGTCTCGTCGCCGTATTTCTAGGGTTAAGAAAAAATGAATTTCATTAAGAAAGGGCCAAATAGGTAAAGCTATTATTCATATTTTATCAACCATGTCGTCACACCAACTGCAAAAATGGCGCACCCAGTCATCACAAATACTCTTCGATCATCCCCGGCTCACTGTCGCAGAAGATACAGTAGAGCTGCCAAATGGAAAGACCATCCAATACATCCATTATCCCTACCATGGGCATGGTGGGGTAATCGTGGTGTGTCGCCGAGGTGACAATATCTTGGTGCAGCAAGAGTATTCGTACCCGGTGGATGAGGTGTTGTATCAGTTCCCGGGCGGGAAGATCGAAGCAGGTGAGGATGTGTGGTCGGCGGCGCAGCGAGAGCTGGCTGAGGAGTCGGGCATTGCTATGACAGGTGTGCGAGCGTGTGGTTGGCTCTATGCCGACAATCGTCGCACCAGCGCGAAGCTTCACGTGGTTTACGGTGAATATGCTGGGACAAACCATCAACACCAGCCAGATGACACCGAGCAAATTATTTCCCAGTGGCTGCCAATTACCACCATCCACCATATGGTCGCTACTAGTGTAATCACCAACTACGCCATGCTCGCTGCCTGGGCCTTGCTCGCTAGTACCCTCCAGCAAGGAGGAGATTCTCGTGCGGACGAGTAGTGTGGAGCTAGCCGCCTCATCCTCAGCGAATATGCTAAAATCATAATAGAAAGTACCATTGATCATCTGCTGGCGGCAGAGAAGGGAGTGCAAATATGGGGTATGTTGGCTCGTATGTGTGGCAGTTGCGCCAGAAGGTTGGGGATAAGAAATTACTCACGACAACTGTTGATGTCTTGCCTGTTGATGAAGCAGGGCGCGTCAAACTCATCTACGCTAAAGCCTTTGATCGATGGAGTACAGTGGGTGGCCACGTCGAAGAAGGCGATAGTTACGCCAGCGCGGCACTACATGAACTACGTGAAGAAGCAGGAATCACTGCGCGCGCCAGCGACCTTGAGCTCTTTGCAACACAGTCTGGCCCAGGACGAGTGTATCATTATCCTGATGGTGACACACAAGCCTTTACTGTAGTGTTTTGCCTTAAGCAATGGCAAAGTGAGGCACCGCACACTGACACTGAGGAAGTAGCGACAGGCCAGTGGTTCTCGCTAGACGAAGCGTTACAGCTCAATACGAATGACGCCACACGCCAAATTCTCACTGCCTACCAGAGGTATAACGAGACGGGCGTGGTGCAGATGATAGAGGAACGGTAATACTCTACCTAATAGAGGATCGGTATGACGCAAGAAAGATTCCTGACAGAAAAGAACATAGCACATAACAGTGAAGGTGAAGCAAAGGCGGGCTGGCACACAGCTTTTGCAGGCATGATGTTTGATGTCCAACATAATGACAAGGGCTGGGAAAGAGTGGTGCGAGCGCCAGGCGTGCGTATTATACTTGATGATCAAAACAGTGGTAAAATCTTGCTCACCCGCGAATTCCGTCATGAGCTGGATGGATATGATTATCGCCTGCCAGGGGGTAAGGTATTTGATTCACGTGCTGACTACCAAGCTGCTCGCGCCCAACATATTGATATAATTCAAGCCGCGACGACGAAGGCTGTGCATGAGGTGCAAGAAGAAGCGGGTTACACGATTGTCGACCCGCAGCTTATTCACACCTCGACACTTGGTGCGACGGTGAAGTGGGATTTATATACATTTGTTGCAACGAATTTTATAAAAAGTGATGATGGGCAGCAACTTGAGGATGGCGAAGTGATTCAGACAGACTTGTGGTTCTCGTATGATGAGGTGCGCGAAATGGCTTTGAAAGGTGACATGCGCGAGGATAGAATTGCGATGGTGTTATTACGGTATCTATACAGCAATGATTTCATTGATAGAAATAAGGGAGAGGTAGCATAGCAATGGATGGATTGGCGGGCAAAACAGTACTTATAACGGGAGCTGTAAGAGGTATCGGGCGTGCAACTGCTGAGGAGTTTGCTCATGCTGGGGCAAATGTGGTTATGAATTATAAATCATCCGCCCAGCATAGTGTACAAAAGATAGTTCATGAGATGAGTGATCGTTACAAAGTGAAGGTTATTGCGATTCAGGCTGATGTATCTGATGAAGCTGCGGTGCAAGCTATGGCGGATCGCATAGAAAGTACTTTTTCGTCGCTTGATGTCGTTGTTAATAACGCAGGAGTTATTATCGACAAACCGTATGAAGAGCACACTTTTGCGGATTATCGAACGATTTTTGATACAAATGTCTATAGTGTTCTTTTGTCGGGGAAGATCTTTGGGCGTATGATACAAGAAACTGCCGGCCAAGGATCTATAATCAATGTCGCATCGACAGCCGGGATGTTTGATTTTTATCCCGACAATATAGACTATGCTGCTAGCAAAGCGGCGGTTCAATCAATAACGAAGACACTTGCTACGCAGTATGCACCCTATATACGAGTGAATGGTGTTGCTCCTGGTTGGGTGGACACGGACATGAATAAAGACCTCCCAAGTGATGTCATAGCAGACGCTAAAAAGCAGATTCTTCTTGGTCGTATTGCTCATCCTCGTGACATTGCACGAGTTATCGTCTTCCTTGCGAGTGATGCAGCAAGGTATATAACGGGCACCGTAATACCAGTTGATGGTGGAAGGCGATAGGAAGTGAAGCTAACAAAAACGACATATATCCTTTGCGGTGGTGCAGAGCGTTGGGTGGGTAACTTTGGTAGCTATTTGCAAAATTTCTTTGCAGGACGGAAAGATGAACTTAAGATTCTTGATGTGTTCTTTGCTAGCCCACACGGAGAATGGCAACAGAAGTTTGATGATTGGGTGGGCTGGTATAACCAATATCTCCCTGCGGCGAAACGAGAGTTGGCAATCAAAAGCCGTTTTGCTGAGCAAGTTCGCCGCGCTCATATTATCTACGTTCACGGTGGTAGGACAACCCGACTTTTGCAAGAACTTCATGACTTCTCAGAGGTAGAACGACTACTGCGTGGCAAAGTTTATATTGGCTCATCGGCTGGAGCGAACTATCTTGCACAGCATTTTTTAAGCCATCGAGGAGTTGATGCTGGTTCGGCTATCTTGCCAATGAATGTCGTTGTCCATTATAATGCTGATAATCCTGCGGAGCGGCGTACTGTTGCAGATGCCGATGCGCTCGCAACGGCGTTTCCTACGGTGCCAACAGTGAAACTGCATGAAGGGGAATATACTTACATAGAGAAGTAACCACGATGAGCACGTTCGACACCATGACATCAGAAGAAATTGGTCAGCTCTTTCCGATAGAGGTGGTACCATATGATGAACGGTGGCAACAGTTATTCATGGCTGAGGCAGCGCGGGTAAGTGATACGCTGAGCGATGAGGTGTGTGCCATCGAGCATATTGGTAGCACAGCGGTGCCAGGATTGGCAGCCAAACCAATTATTGATAGCCTACTCCTTGTAAGCAAGCTCGACAGTCGAGCGAAGCAGCAGCTGATAGAGCGGCTTCACCCGCTTGGCTACGAAAATATGGCCAATGCTGAGACGGAACTGACAATGGAGTTTGGCAAAGGATATGACGTGGATGATCCACTGCGCCAGAAGTATCATCTCCATGTCGAGCAGGCAGAGGCGATATCGTCGCCGAAGATTATCTTTCGTGATCGCTTGCGGAGTAGCCCTGTCTTGCGTGAGAAGTATACCAAACTCAAACGCGAGCTGGCACAGCAGTATCGGCATAACAGAGAGGTATATACGGCAGGTAAGGCAGCTTTTGTGCGGAAAGTAATATCCAATTCATTTCCTTCAACTTAAGAAGCGACTAAATGTTAGGTGCGGAGTAGGGAAGTACCATTGACATTTATAAACAATAGTTATATCATGAGATTCATTAATAAGCTATTTATGGAGTATCGTGCTGTGAAAGAAAAGCGTAGTCTTTTAAAAAATATAAGTGCTTCTTGGGATATTATCAGTCTTGGTGGGAATGTTCTTAAGTTCAGGGGGGGGGTAGATCAAAGGGATGCGCAGCTTGGTAAATTGTCGGCTGAGCTAGCTGAGAAGGTAGAAACCGGTGATATGGATCCTGTTATTGCCGAGGATGAGATGAGTAGAGCAGCTCGTCCACAGTCAGCCCAGGAAGCAATGCTTACAGATCCCAATGCTGAAAAGGCTAGCATACGCCTTAGTCGTCTTGCTGAGGGCGGCCACGTTGACCCTGTAGTAGCAGAGGATCTTCTTAATTCTGGTTTTCATCGCTATACCACAGAAAAGACTTTAGAGCATATAAAACACAAGAACCCTAGAAGTATGTAAGCTGCAAGCTATGTATCCCCGTCGTGCTAGCAAGGTGCTATAATATAGCTTAATATGTCGTTAATAACCGTCCAGCCTCTCCCTGGCTACAAAGAAGTCAAACCCTTCGTCTACGCGGGCTTTTTCCCGGTGTCTAATGAAGATTATAATGACCTGAAGGAGGC
>CALHVV010000035.1 GCA_938036915.1 uncultured Candidatus Saccharibacteria bacterium | reverse complement strand
GCTTTGGTATTAATGTCAACACACCGGGCGAGCTGATCGATCTCAAAGCAGCTGGCGTGGTTGACCCTGTTCGCGTTACCAAGGAAGCACTGCAAAATGCGGCCTCCATCGCGGGCACCGCAATGACGATGGGTGCGCTGGTCGTCGACCTGCCTGAGAAGGAAGCGGCCAGCCCAGCTGGCATGCCTGGCATGGGCGGCGGTATGGGCATGTACTAAGCCTCGTCCTGCCTTGTTTTGCAAAAACCCACCACATCTGTGGTGGGTTTTTATGTGGGAAAGAATTGGTTGACAGATACCCCCAGGGGGTATACCATAGGAACATGAGCAAAGATATTACCAGACGAGCATTACACCGTATCAAAATTATGAAGGGCCAGCTGGAGGGGTTAGAAAAGCGTGTGGCAGACGATGCCTACTGCATGGACATCATCATCCAGAGTCTGTCGATCCAGAAGTCGCTAGCATCGCTAAACAAGCTGATGGTCAAGCAGCACCTCGAGACACATGTGGCTGAGATGCTGGCGTCAAGTGATACGAAGCAGCGCGATAAGGCGCTCAAAGAGCTCGACCAGCTCTACGACCTGACGAACATCCGCTAGCAGCAAGCGGATATAAGAATGGAAAGGATAATGCGGTGCGCAGCACCGAGGAGTTTGTTATGGATAAAAAACAGTCACGGCACCATCATATGACTCATGGTGAGCATACTCACCATGAGGGGCATGGACAGGGTGGCCATTGCGGGCATGATGCGGCCCAGTTTCGGCAGCGGTTTTGGCTATCGCTGCTCATAACGATTAGTGTATTGGTGTGTTCACCGCTGCTGCAGCAGTGGCTCGGGTATACACTGCCTGAGGTAGTGAGCCGGTATGTGCCGGCCATAAGCGGGACGATATTGCTGTGGTATGGTGGCCGAGTCTTTATCCGGGCGGGGTGGCAGGAGCTACGCCAGCGCCAGCCCGGTATGATGCTGCTGATTGCTCTGGCGATTAGTGTGGCCTATGGCTACAGCCTGCTGGTGACCAGTGGCGTGGTAGCAGGGATGGATTTTTGGTGGGAGCTCGCGTCGCTCATTACCATTATGCTTCTCGGGCACTGGCTCGAAATGGCAGCGATTAAGCGAGCAACGGATGCTGCCCATACCTTAGCCCAACTCTTGCCTGAGACGGCAGAGGTCGTGACAGAGCAATCGATTGATACAGTGCCGCTTGATCACCTGGCTGTGGGGATGACCGTGCTGGTGCGCCCAGGTGGGCGCGTACCAGTGGATGGCCAGGTGATATCTGGCGCGTCACAGGTGGATGAGTCGATGCTCACGGGTGAGTCGCACCCCGTTGCCAAGCAGCCAGGGAGTCTTGTGACGGCAGGCACGATCAATGGCAATGGTGCGCTTCATGTTATGGCCCAGCACATTGGTAATGATACAACGTTGTCGCATATTATGGAGTTGGTGCGCCAGGCTGAGCAGCGTCGGTCGCGAACGCAGGTGCTGGCGGATCGGGCAGCGGGCTATCTTTTCTATGCAGCGCTTGCTACTGCGCTGGTGACGGGCGCTGGCTGGGCGCTGGCTGGTGCATCGCTGGGTGAAGTGTTGCAGCGAGTGGTGACAGTACTGGTGGTGGCGTGCCCACATGCTTTGGGCTTAGCGGTGCCGCTGGTTGTATCGATCTCGACTGGGCTTGCGGCCCAGCGCGGTATTGTGGTGCGCGATCGCCGCGCCTTTGAGGCTGCGCGGCAGGTTGATGTGGTGTTATTTGACAAAACGGGTACACTGACGACTGGTCACCTGGCAGTAGTCGCAGTCCATGGTGGGGACGAGGCGGCTATTCTGGGATTAGCGGCGGCAGCTGAGCATGAGGCAGAACACCCGATTGCAGCAGCAATTCGCCGCGCGGCAGCCGATCGTCATGTTGCGATACCTGCTGTGCGTGATCTCCAGACGGTGCCGGGTTATGGCGTGCAGGCTGTTGTTGATGGCGTGCCGACGTTAGTTGGCAATGCGGCCTTTATGCAGCAGCATCAGGTTGATCGAGACGAGATAACGACGGACCATACAGTGGTTTATGTTGCCCAGGCTGGGCGCGTCTGTGGTGTAATTGAGCTTGGTGATGCGCCGCGCCCTGGTGCGGCAGCGGCAGTCGCAGCGCTCCAACGCCGCGGTATAACAGTTGCCATGGTAACAGGAGATGGTGCGCGGCCAGCCAATGCAATTGCTCACCTCGTTGGTATCACTGAGGTTCACGCTGAGGTAACACCAGCTAAGAAGGCGGCGATTGTCATGGCGTACCAGCAGCAGGGGAAGCGGGTGTGTTTTGTTGGTGATGGCGTGAATGATGCACCAGCGCTTGCCCAGGCTGAGAGTGGTGTCGCGATTGGGACAGGGACTGATGTTGCCGCAGCGTCTGCCGGGATTATGCTGGTTGGTGATGATCCGCAGGCGGTTGTCCGGCTGATCACGCTGGCTCAGGCGACGTACCGCAAAATGGTGCAGAACCTCTGCTGGGGAGCGGGCTATAATGTACTGATGCTTCCACTCGCAGCTGGGGTGCTTGCGCCAGTCGGGGTGGTTATTTCGCCCGCGATCGGTGCGGTGGTAATGTCGCTTTCGACGATCATTGTCGCAGCAAACGCACAGCTCTTGTGCCGCGCGGCGGTGTAAGCTGTTAGTCTCGTTATTGACAGGTCTTGACTACTATGCCATACTGGCGCTCAGTATGCTCTCATTCTTAGGGAATTTTACCGCGTCGTTTCGGGTGGCGCTTGTGATGTGGCCATTTGCTGCACTTGTGTTGACGTTGCCGCTGTTATTGGTGCACTATATTCGCTTTCGCCGGGTAGCGTTTGGCCGGGTAGTTATGACGTATTTGGTGGTGCTCTATGGCTTGGCGTTGGCTGCCTTTACGCTTTATCCGATGCCAGATAATGCGGCGCGCTTTTGCGGGAGCCACCATATCCAGCCGCAATTAGTGCCACTGGCGTCGATTTTTGATATCTCGCATGAGGGGCTACGGGCAGTGCTGCAGGTCGTAATGAATGTCATATTTTTTGTGCCACTGGGGGCGTTTTTGCGGGCGATGTATCGGGTGCGCTGGTGGACGGTGGTGGCGATTGGCCTTATGACGTCGGTAGTGATTGAACTGACGCAGCTCACGGGGGTGTTTGGCGTGTATCCGTGTAGCTATCGGCTGTTTGATGTCGATGACTTGCTGCTCAATACGAGCGGGGCACTGCTGGGCTTTTGGCTAGGTTGGCTATTGCCAAATCTTCGCGATACGGAGCGTGGAGCAACGATGATTCGCCAGCCTGGCCTTGTGCGGCGTATCGTTGCCTTTGTCGTTGATATGACTGGAGTGGCGATTGGCTCAACAATTGTGATGGTAGCGCTCACGCTTCTCAATGTGTTGCACTCACGGCAGTGGACTGAACAGATGCAGATGCTGACGCAAATTATTCCGTATGGCTTTATTGCGCTCGTGCATGCCATCCTCCCATTGGTGGCACAGGGGCGGACGCTTGGTGGCTGGCTGACGGGTATTTCGCTCGATGATCGGCCGCGAGGGTGGTTCCACCGCGTGGTATTCTATGCGGTGCGGCTGCTCTATATTGCGGTGCTGTCGATGGTGCATCTGCCGTTTGTGTCATTAATGACGCTGCTTGTCACGATCGTGCTATGGTGTCGGTATAAGCAGCTGCCCTATGTAGTGCTTGATCGGTACTGGCCGACCCACCACATGCCAACCACTGATGACGAGTAATCTATACCACCTCACACTTTACCTATTCTGGCAAACGATATAGACTAGAAGGAGACAGGTAGCAGAAGCAAGGAGGCGATATGCGGACGGCAATGGTGAAAAGTGTGCTCAGTGTCATGATGATAGCAGTCGGATGCCAGCTGATGGCTCCAGTGCCAGCTCAGGCTGCGGAGCGGAGGACAATCTCGGTCTATGTCAGTGACGAGAACCTCCCAAAGGTGGCTGACGACCATCTAAAGATGATCGATCGGCTCATTGTTCATTTTGGGCGTATTGCAGCCGATGGGCGCGTGACACTTGATACACTGCCACACCTCAAGCAAGCAGCCACGCTGCAGCGGATTCGGGCGGTCAATCCGCGTATCTCCCTTATTCTTTCAATTGGTGGCGGCAATGATGCTGCGCGGAATGAGTTCGATGCAATGGTGCGCCAAGCAAGCACCCGGCAGGCCTTTGTGAGCTCTGTCAAGGAGGCGCTGCAGGCTCATCAGTTAGACGGGGTAGATATCG
>CALHVV010000034.1 GCA_938036915.1 uncultured Candidatus Saccharibacteria bacterium | reverse complement strand
GAGGGCGCCCTGAAGAGTTTGTTTGCTGTGGCAGAGGCCTACCCAGAGCTCAAAGCCAACCAAAACTTCATCCAGCTGCAGCAAGAGCTGGTGGATACTGAGGATAAAATCCAGGCTGCACGCCGCTTTTACAACGGTGGTGTGCGCGACCTCAACACCCGTATCGCCATGTTCCCCGCCAATATCGTGGCTGGCATGCTGGGCTTCAAAGCTCGTGAGTTCTTCGAGGTCGAAGACCGCGCTAGCGTCGAAAACCCAGTGCAAGTGCAATTCTAGGCATCACGCGCGTTATAGCGAAACCGCTCTCGATGGAGGGCGGTTTTTTATTGTTTTGCAACGACATAAGGGTGATAATACCAGGTTATATGTCATTCTTGGAGTGAGGGATGTTTGAGAAGGTTTGTGGCTACAGTAAGCGGCTTATCGCTTGACCGGGGCGGTTTTGTCTAGAAGGTGGGGGATTTGAGTAATAAAAATAATTGCAATGATTAGAGTGCTAGAGTGCTGCCAGCAGGTGAGAACATCGCGATAGGCGAACATGACAAGCAGAGCAGGAGAGGGTAGACACCCTTCTAGAGTGGATGTCATGTTCGATGAGATGGAACTCTACATGAAAAAGTGGATGATCCATCCAAGGAAGAGGGGCATGAGGATCGCCGAGCTTGTTATCAAATGACGTTGAAGAGAAGGTGCTGTATATTCACTTGGGACAGTTCCTCTCACAAGGCCTATGAATAGCATGATGCCACATGCTTGAGCTCCATCAATTTCAGGGAGACCGAGAGATGGTGTGATAAACCATCTCCATAGTAAGGTGATTGCAATCACCTTAACGACGATGTTGGCAATGCCAATGAATATGCCAACAATGTGCTTTGCTGTGCTCTCTTTCTCTCTTGCTACACCAATAATAAAATCGATGTCACTCATGACACTTCTCTCTCCCCACCCAAGCGGACGCTTGTGTAGAATAACACTGGTCGACGCTCGGATGCGGCGACTCAAGGTGGGGTGCTGGGGCGCGGCTATGTAGCCATGCCTGGGCAGCCCACCTTGAGTGGTATGCTCTGCTTGTCAAACAACACTTTTGGACAAAATGCGAACATATGTCAACAAAAGCTGATATATATATATCAATATATGAGGGGCGAGTCAAGTGGGTGCAACGTGAGCCCAAAACCTCACTAATAGCCAGCACAGAGAATGCAGCGCTCGGAGATTGATGCGAGTGCCAGCAAAACCACCATTATCTGCTACAATATATCTATGTACAGAGCAATTGCACACAACAAACGTAATACAGTTATTTTGATGATCGTCTTCGTCGCGATGGTGGCGGTGATTGGCCTGGCGGCGCAGTTGATTATGAATAGCCGCGGCATGCAGGGCAACCTGACGATCTTTTGGGGGACGTTTAT
>CALHVV010000033.1 GCA_938036915.1 uncultured Candidatus Saccharibacteria bacterium | reverse complement strand
ACCGGTATCAACCGCATGGCACTTACCATGAGTGACGAAGCGTATATCATTGATACGCAGCTGCGCACCCGGGCTGCCCAAGATGCCGAGCGCTTTGCCCATCTGCGCGAACAGGCTGCTCAGCGTGCTACGATGCCGCAGAAGAAGCCAACGAGTAAAACTGGCAGCACTAGCTGGGCGGCCAAGATCGCCACAATGCGCCAGACTCACCCCAACGCCTACAAACCATGGACAAAGGCCGACGACGAGACGCTCAAGCAGGCCTTCGTCCAGGGTGTGAGTATTCGCCAGCTCAGCCGTACTCTCGGCCGACATGAAGGCTCAATAAAAATGCGGCTGCAAAAGCATTTTGGCGAGGATGCGGTGCAGTAGCGCATTGCTATCCCAAAGTCTGGGGTCGTCTCATATTTTTCGTAAAATATAGTAAATAAAAATGAATATTATTCTAGCATATGCAGCTCTTACACAAGAGCTGAAAACCTCTCAGTAGCTCCCGTAATTTACTAATTGACAAACCTCCTCGATATCTCTTACAATAAGTAACCTAGACAATAAGGAGAAAATATGGCAAATCCAGAGAGAGAGAGAGAGCCTTAACAGGTAGTGCTGAGCAAACCACTGCAGATACTGCAGGGAGTGGTGAGATTTCGCTCCAGTCACTTAGTAACCTGATGAGCGGCAAAACACTGCGCGATATCAAAGCAGTACACCAGGGGGTGACTGCAGACTTGAGCGAAGCACGCCAGGTTGTCGAGCAACTACACCAAGGGACGAGCGAGGAGGTTGTGAATGCACTGCGGACGATCCTCGCGCTAGATCATACAACACGGCAGCAGGAATACCCTGCATTGCAGCAGTTTGTTAACAGAGCCAAGCCGTCGCACTACCACACACCTCTCGTGCGCGCAGCCTTGCAGGCGGATGTACCTATCTGGCTGCATGGCGAGGCAGGGAGTGGCAAGTCGACTGCTGGTGAGCAAGCGGCAGATAGCATTGGCTTGCCATTTCGCTCTATATCGCTCGGGCCAACGACATCCAAGTCCGACCTTATGGGCTATCGCGATGCAACGGGTAGCTACCATAGCACAGCTTACCGTGATGTGTATGAAAATGGTGGCGTCTTTATGTTTGATGAGATCGATAATGGTAGCGCAAGTATCTTGACTATCCTCAACAGTGCGCTTGCCAATGGCCATGGTGAGTTTCCGGATAGCAGAGTGCCACGCCACGAGACGGCGCGCTTCATCGCCAGTGCCAACACGATTGGCCGCGGAGCGACGAGTGAGTATGTGGGCCGGGCACCGATCGATGCCGCCACCATCGACCGCTTTGCCTTCATCCCAATGGACACCGATGAAGATCTGGAGGAAGCGCTGATACTTGGCACGGAGATAAACCGCTCACCACTCGACATCTCGGCTGGTGAGGTACCTAGCTCCAAAGAGTGGCTGGCTATAGTGCGAGCACATCGCCAGGCACTGGGCGAGCTTGGTATTCGTGCCGTCATTAGCCAGCGTGCTAGCCTGTATGGCGTGCGCCTGGCTAAGCAAGGCATTGGTAAGGATTGGCTGGGCGAGATGCTCCTCTATAAGGGTATGAAGGAGCATGACCGCGAGAAGCTAGCTGAGAATGCCAAGCGGTTGATGCCGAAAGTGCAGGAGGCGCTTGACTACAAGATTCGCGAAGCTACTAAAGACAAAGAGCTTGATGAATCTCACGGTAAGTCATCTCGAGAAACTCAGCCAAAAGATACTGAGAAGAAAGACGATAGTGAGTGGTTTACGCCGCCGGAGGATAAAGAAATTACTATCGATAGAACGAATACACGATGGCTTGAGAGATCTCTTGATAGTTCTATACGTCGTTTCTTACCAGACTGTTATAATTTTAATAAATTAGACATGACCAACTATGAGACCAGTATATTTGTCCGAGTGTGTTGGGACTTGGAATCGATGCATTCGCGTGAGCTAACGGACATATCGCAAACGCCGACAATCACCAGGGCAGTAGGGCGGGTCTTTGGAGACCCCGAAATTTGGACGACAAAAAAGGTCCTTGTCTCAGATATAGTTGCTGCAGTCAATGTAGAGGATCGGCGTTGGCAGCGCGACCGTGGGGACATCACACAATGGGAAACAGAGGATAATGATAATGACCACATCAAGACGGAAGTACATGACCGAATAGAGTTTGTGAAAGACCACTTTTCGCAATTGAACGACCATGACGTCCAGGATTACGCCAAGCAATTTGAAGCCTGCCACGGTTTTGTTCCTGGGCGATTTACCCTGTGTAATTGGCTGAGGCAGCACCCCGACGTGGGTGGTAAGCGGCCGAGGAGTCACTAGATGCGTCGCTCTGAGCAAGAGTATGACGGTCGTACGATGCACTTTCGTCAGCTCGATAGCATTGGCGAGATGATTGATGCGATGCAGCATGCACCCGAGCAGCAAGAGCAATCTGGTCTCAGAGCATCGAGCTTGAAGATAGATGAGTGGCAGTGGTCGGGCACGAGTACGATGGATGAGGCGCTCGAGTTAGCGCGCTATGGCTGGGAAGAGGGCCGCCAGCATTTGCGCCAGGCGGTGGGGCGTATTGCTCTTGACCAGCTAGTGGGGCGGCGACCAGTTGTGGAATCTCGGCTAGATTTCGCTGGTGATGAGGTAGATATCGGTGCCTACCTACACGGCGAGCCTGAGCATATGGTGGACTACCAAGTCCGCCAGGATACTCACGGGAAGCAGGCAATGATGTACGTTAATGCATCAATGGAGAGTAATGTCTCATCCAAGCGGATTATGCAGCGTGGTGGAGCGCTCTATGCAGCGGTTGAGGCGCTGCGTACTGAGGGGTATTCGCTTGGCCTCACGATGGTGGAATCGACAAAAGAAAGAGATTACCATATCCGTGGTGTTGAATACCAGATACCGGTGGTGCAGCCAGGGGAATATCTGGATATCGACACAGCGGCATTTTGCTTGGCACACCCAGCATTCTTGCGCCGCGGGGTATTTGCCCTCAATGAACATGAGTCAAATGACATACGCCACGCTATGGGGTATATGGTGGGTGGAGGCTATGGCGAACCAACCCGCATGGCCTCAGATCTCCCGCCACACAGCTTTCTCATCGACCAAGGTGAGGGGCTTGATCTTAGGAGCGATGATGACATGCAGCGCTTTGCCCAGAAAGTGGTTGACCGCACACTGGAGACGCTGGGGCATGAGCCAGTAGACAGAGAACGCTAATTAGGCTTTTTTGAGGAGCGCTATCCTTACGATATTGTTTGCTGCGCGTAGTAATTCTTGTGCAGTGAGTATGATGCACCTAGCGGGTGTGCCTGTGAGTTATTTGACAGTGTAGAGAGATGTGATGTATTATGAGTTCCTACCTAATTAATAACAATGGAGCCGAGATATGAGTGAGAAAGTACGGCAAGCCCGCAACCAAGCACACAGTGCTGAGCAAACGCCGGGTGAGACGAAACAGGGGCGGTATGGAGAAAGTTGGCAGGAGCTAGAATCTGGGTTGCTTGTACCGGGCCTTGGTGTGGTTGCAACAATGGCTGGTGATGGTAAGATTATTGTCACTGACAGACGCTGCAGAGCTGACAGGTATCAATCAGCAGAAACACCTAACCTTGACGATTCATTACAGCATGATGAGGGCGGTAGCCGTAATCTAGGCGAAGAAGAGCAGCGGCCACAGAATCCTGAGCAGCTCGATGACAGTGAGTGGTTTACGCCACCGGGGGATGTGAAATTTGGCGCCTCTGAATTCAGGCTAATAGAGCATATTCTTAAAGATGCTATCGATTGGGGTGATGATTTGTTGCTTACGAGGCTGAATGCAGATTGGTTAAGCCCACTACTTAAAGCGCTTTGCTGGCAACTCGATCAACATGCGTATATTTTGGACGATGAACGCCAGACATCACTCTTGAGAGATGCCATAGATAGTTGTCTTAATGAAGATGAAGGTAGTGATCGTGCAATAAAACTATCTGAGATTACTGATAAGATAACAGAGACCGATATAGCTAAGGGTTGTGATGATGACGCTGTATATAGAGAAATGCTCAGGCCGCAATGGCGGATGGATCCTGAATGTGACGAAAGGTTGAGAGATAGAGTAGAAGAACGTATAAAAGATGTCCAAACACTCCTCGGCGATGAGCCTCCCACGAGTAGGGAGATTGTAGACTACGCCGCTCAATTTGAGCAGATCCATGGTTTCGTCCCGAGTTGCTTTACGCTCTACTATTGGCTGAGCCAGCATCCTGATGTCGGTGAAAAGCACGCTACTGAGCAATAGGCTTTACACCCCAAATATAGTACACTAGAAACCATGCATAACGAACCAAACACACAAACCCCCACTACCGATACCACCTCAGTAACGCCACCAGAGTCAGCTGCTACGCCGCAGAGTGATGCAGACGTAGCTACTCATGCCGAGACTCAGTCAACAGATATTACCACACCGCCTACTACTGACACGTCTATCGACGCCACCGACATATTCCTCTGGGCCAACCAAGCCGACCGCGACAAAGACCAGCTGGAGGTGGATCTCTTTCTCTTTACCAAGGGCTATACAGTGTATGCTACCAACTATGCAGCTGAGCTCAAGGCACAGCTCAAGGTGCTCTTCCTCTACGATATGATCACGGCGGTGCAGACGGGTGCAGCGACTGGCCTGATGGTGCGGGACTTTGAGGCGGCCAAGGCGGAGGAGAATGTCCTTGAGTGCACGACGCTTGATCGGGTAGTGCATGCTCAAGAAGTCATCGAGCAGATCACCTACAGCGAGGCAGACCTTGAGACCTTCAACGAGGGTGACCATGAATTTAAGAAGGTTAAGGGTATCATTGCCCGCTTCCGGATGGGTACAGATGGCGAGCCATTCTTTGTGGCCAAGCTGCTGCCCCAGTCGCAGGTGCTCAAGGGGGCAACCGCCTGGATGTACAGTGGTGGGTCGTTCCAGCCATTTGTGGCTGATGCTGGCCTACGCATCACGCCAGATAATCAGGTGTTGATCGTCGGCAACGATATCTTTGCCTTTAGCGAGAGCAAATTCGTCCGGCTCTTTGGCTACGATGCCAAGAAGCACGCTGTGGCGGAGGAGAAGATCGCTGCCATCACTCAGCAGTTTAAGCTTACCTTGCCTGAGGGGCTCACGCTCGACCGCCTGGTGCGCGACACACCAGCGCTGGTGACTAAACTGCAAAAACTCGATCCCGCCCAAGTGACGCAAGACCAACTCATCGACCACGCCGACGAAATGGGCCTGGGCCTGATGACGGACGACGCGGCAGGGAGCATCATTATCATGGATGCCAAGGATGCGGCCGTTTTTGTCAATCTCCTCAACGACGACTACGTCACGAGCGACCTGACCGGCGTCAAATACGAAATGCGCGGCAAGAAAATCTTGCGCGAGAATGAGCAATTGCCGGAGTAGGGAAGAGATATTCTCTGTGTCTAGCTAGTATCATGCTATTGGACAAGAAAATATCTGGAGGCCAGCGACCAAGCAAGCGGGAG
>CALHVV010000032.1 GCA_938036915.1 uncultured Candidatus Saccharibacteria bacterium | reverse complement strand
TGTTTTGGCCTTTGGCGCGGGAATAGTCGGTGTAGATTGCCTTGATTGGGTATTCGCCAATTTTCATCCCCGCTTGCTTGGCACGCCAGATCATCTCCGAGCAAAATTCGTAACCAGTTGACTTCCAGTCGAGATCATCGATGGCGCGGCGCGAATAAATACGCAGGCCAGACTGTGAATCTGTCACATTAATGCCAAACAAGAGCTTAGTGATCAAGCTCAAACCTTTGTTACCGAGCACTTTTGTCTTAGACATGCCGGTGCTATCAATGAGGCGACTACCAATGAGTAGATCAGCCTGACGCTCATCGATCTGCGTGATACCCGCCAACACATCCTCTGGCGCGTGCTGGCCATCGGCATCCATCGTGGCGGCAATGTCATATCCATGCTGCCGAGCATACGATAGACCAGTTAAGGTTGCGCCGCCCGCACCAGAGTTAAGGATATGATCGATTGTAATGGCACCACCTTTTTTAGCTTGAGTAAGTGTGTCGTCCTTCGATCCATCATTTACCAGCACAACGTCGATCGTATAGCCAGTTGCCTTGGCTTTGGCAAAGACTCGCTTGGATTGTTTGATCACGTCCTTGATGACCGTCGCTTCGTTGTAGGCTGGGACGATCACACACACTGTCTTGGTATTCGTTTTCATATTGGTATTATTATACTACGCCGAGAGGTAATTTCCGTAGCCTGATTTTTTTAGTGGTGCAGCAAGTTCGGCAAGCTGCTCGTCAGTGATCCAGCCATTGGTGTGCGCAGTCTTTTCGGGGCTGCCAACGACTTGGCCGGTGCGATTCTGCACAACGCGCACAAAGTCCTCAGCATCGGTTAGGCTGCTAATCGTCCCAGTATCAAGCCATACATCGCCGTTGTCTAGTGTCTGGACCTTCAGTTTGCCACGACGCAGATACTCAGCGTTCACAGAGGTGATTTCTAACTCACCACGGTCGCTTGGCTGGACATTCTTCGCAATTTCTACCACATCATTGTCGTAGAAATAGAGTCCTACCACTGCGAAGTTCGACTTAGGTTGGGCGGGCTTTTCTTCGATCGACACCGCGTGGTTATCATCATCAAAGGCTACGACACCATACCGCTCTGGGTCAGATACTTTGTAAGCAAAAACCACACCACCGTCTGGGTCGGTACAGGCGCGCAGCGAATCATCGAGCGCTGCGCCATAGAAGATATTGTCACCCAAGACGAGCGCCACCTTGTCGTTACCAATAAATTCCTCACCAATGATAAACGCCTGCGCCAAGCCATCGGGGCTGGGCTGAATGGTATATTGCAGATTGATACCCCACTGCGCACCATCACCAAGCAAGCGTTGGAAGCCTGCCTGGTCAGCTGGGGTCGTGATGATGAGGATGTCGCGAATCCCTGCTTGCATCAGCGTGGTGAGAGGGTAATAGATCATCGGCTTATCATAGATGGGCATCAGCTGTTTGCTAATTGCTTTAGTAATCGGCCACAGGCGCGAACCCGAACCACCTGCCAAAATAATACCTTTCATACGTAAAACTCCTTTGTTCTAACTATATACTTATCATACCAGATAAAGTAATAGTACCATAATACCGAAGATAATGGGAATATATAACAGTGTACGAAAGAGTCAGTCTAGATAATGCGCGAAGTCAAACAAAATTATTGACGTTGTGAGATGATAATCTAAAAGCTATGACAAATAGCCAAGGACTACTTTAATGAATATTTAGAGTAACATATTCACGTAGTGCCTTGCGCCAGTCTTGGCTCGAAAAGCCAGTCGCGTGTAATTTTTCAAGGCTAAGGTCGCTATTGAGTGGTCGCGGCGCGACGCCAGGCTTATTGGCAAAATACTCGGCGGTGGTTGTATCTGTCACTGGTAAGTCATCGCGCCCTGCCAAGGCAAAGATCTGCCGCGTGATGTCTGCCCAACTTACTAGTGGGCCGCTATTTGTCACATTGTAGGTACCATATGGTGTCTTGCTCTCTACCAGGTGGTCAATCGCCCGTGCAATTTCTGGAGTGAAGCTCAGGCGGCCGATTTGGTCTGCTACCACTGTTGGTGCGATATTTTTTGCGGCCAAGCCAAGCATCGTTGTCACGAAGTTTTTGCCGTCGCCGATCACCCAGCTGGTGCGGACAATATAGTGCCGTGGTGTGGTGCTCGCGGCAATGTCGCCTGCTGCTTTGGATGCACCATAGACACTTAAGGGGCTAAATAGCTCATCTTCGGTGTGTGGTGCTGTCTCACCATCAAAAACATAATCGCTCGACACATGAACCAAGGTAATATTTCGCTCGGAGCAGATACGAGCAAGCTGTCCCACTGCTTGGGCATTGATGCGCCAGGCTGCTGCGCGGCCCTCCGATGTTTCTGCGCCGTCAACATTGGTATAAGCAGCAGTGTTAATAATTGTCTTAATACCGGACCAGTCGAAGTTCGCAATAGCTGCTGCGCTGCAGAGATCGAGGTCATTGTGTCCAATCGCCCGAGCGCTAGGGTATTGCTGCTGCATTGCTTTGGCCAATTGCCCGTTGGCACCAATGATGAGGGTAGAGGTGTAATCTGTCATGCACGCTTCCTTTCTTTTTATAATTCCATTGACTGTACGTCGCGCAGGAGTGGGTGCGCAGCATCTTTGTGTGAGATGATCGCCTTATCTTTGCCGAGTGGCCACGCAATATCGAGTGCTGGGTCAAAGAGGTTAACAAAGGTATACTGCGCATCTGGTGACCAATGGGCGTCAACCAGGTAGGTATATGCCACATTATCGTCCAGTGTCTGGTAACCATTAGCCACGCCCTTGGGTACAAACACCGCTGTGCCAGGATTAATTTCTACAGAGAATGTGCGGCCGAAGGTTGGGCCTTGGCGCACATCACACCATGCACCGAACACGCGGCCATTCGCGGTACTAATGAACTTATTCCAGGGCTCGGCGTGTAGCCCACGTGTTGCACCAGCTTTGTCATTAAAGCTAATGTTGTTTTGCACAATGGTCAAGGCAGGTAGTCCCAGCGCTTCCATCTTCTCCTTCTGGTAATTTTCTTTAAACCACCCACGGTTGTCACCATGGACGGGCAGCTTGATGACGAATAGCCCTGGAATTGGTGATTCAGTCACGGTAAGGTCGTTGTAGGTTGATGGGTCGAAATTCATGCGTTCTCCTTTCGCCATATATGATAATAATGGAGGCCAGCTAGTGTCTGGCAGTCGTTAATATCGCCTTGGGTAATAAGCTGGTCAATCTCCTCATGAGTGAAGAACCGCATATCGCTAAATACTTCATCCGACTGTTCTTTGTTACCACCAAAAGACAAGTCTCGTGCCAAGCACACCGCCATTTTCTCTGTCATTAGGCCGTTGCATACATATGCTTCACCAAGCTTCTCCCACGACTGGGCAACGATACCAGTCTCTTCTTCTAGCTCACGCTTGGAGGCGGTGAGCAGATCCTCGCCATCACCCCCACCGCCGGGCAATTCCCAGCCAAAACTCTGTGAGGGGTAGCGGAAGCCGCGCACCAGGTAAATTCGCTCATGCTCGTCGACAGCAACGACCATACATGAGTTTCGCGACTCCATATAGCCATATACCCCCAGGTTGCCTGCGTGGTCGCGTGTTTGGTCTTCGTGGATGGTGATCCAGGGGTTTTGGTAGGCGATCTTGCTGCTCACACGAGTTTTGCTGGGGGTGTCAGGCATTGGCTTATTGTCCTTGCTTTGCGTAGGTTGCTTCTACAGCGGCTTTTTGGGCTTGCCACCAGTCGCGGTTGGTGCTGTACCACTCGATGGTTTGGCGCAGGCCATTGGCCATGCCGTCTTGGTCGGTGTATTGTGGCTGCCAGCCGAGCTCGCGGCGCAGCTTGCTCGAGTCCATGGCGTAGCGCATGTCGTGGCCGGGGCGATCATTGACGTGCTCGTACCAGTCCTTGCCTTTGCCCATCAGGTCGCAGATCATCTCAATCACCGCTTTGTTATTGACGTGGTCGTTATCTGCACCAATGATGTAGGTGTCGCCCAGAGTGCCTTTTTCGAGAATCAAATGCACTGCTGAGTTGTGGTCGTCAACGTGAATCCAGTCGCGTACCTGCTCGCCCGTGCCGTAGAGCTTTGGTTTGATGTCACTTAGGATGTTAGTGATTTGTCGCGGGATAAACTTCTCGATGTGCTGGCGGGGGCCGTAGTTGTTGGAGCAGTTACTAATCGTCGCCTTCACGCCAAAGCTGCGAATCCAGGCGCGCACCAGCATATCGCTCGACGCCTTGGTGCTCGAGTAGGGGCTGGATGGATTATACGGTGTCTCCTCGGTAAAGCGGTTTGGATCGTCAAGCGCTAGATCACCGAATACTTCATCAGTGCTGATGTGGTGGAGACGTTTGTTGTGGTTGCGCACTGCTTGCAAGATAGTGTAGGTGCCATACACGTTGGTGTCGAGGAAGGGCTTCGGGTCACGTAGTGAGTTGTCGTTATGGCTCTCTGCCGCAAAGTGGACGACGATATCCGTCTCGGCGATCAAGCGATCCATCAGTTCGGCATCGCAAATATCGCCCTGCACGAAGGTAATCTGCTCGCGCACTCCGTCGAGGTTGTGCGGGTTCGCAGCATATGTCATCTTATCGACGACAGTGATTTCATATTCCGGCTTGTGATGAACGGTATAATGCACGAAGTTCGAGCCAATGAACCCCGCACCACCGGTGATAAGCAATTTTGTCATAGCTGTATTATAGCGTGAAATAGGGGATGGTGTCGAGATATACGAGAGTAATGGTATAATATAGCAACAGAAGCTTTCTAACGATAAACAACAAGGAGATAGTAATAAATGCGAGTAGTAATTGTCAGTGGTTATTTTAACCCGCTCCATGGTGGGCATATCGATATGATCGAAGCAGCTGCCGCGATGGGCGACAAACTTATTGTTATTGTCAACAATGACAAACAGCAGTTGCTGAAAAAAGGCAAAATTATCCTCAACGAAAGCAATCGCCTGCGTCTCATGCGCGCTCTCAGAGGTGTTGATCAAGTGATTCTATCGATCGACGAAGATCCCACACAAATCAAATCACTCGAGATGGTAGCTGGCCAGTATCCAGGCGACCAACTCATCTTTGCCAACGGTGGTGATCGTGACACGGAGAAGGCTATTCCCGAAGCAGAAGTGTGTAAAAAGTACAACATAGAAATGCGCTTCGACGCCGGCGAAGGCAAACCAGATTCCTCAACTCGTATCAACAAAGCAACTGGCCAAGAATAGTAGGCGTCTAAACCGAAACTTGCTATTTTTTGCAGTAACAAAGCAGCCCAATATCTATGGGCTGTTTATTATTTCTATAGATTAACTTTGCAGGCAACAATAGTTTGTATACATTTATTACTCAGAGACACAAACGTATATAGCAGGAAGCTTATGCCCTTGAATAATAAAATTATTGTATGAACAAATAATATATTCATTTTGAATATAATAAATATTTTGTTCATTGCATAATACCCTCATGGGGTATTATCTAAATTTTAAATTCTTATAACCATTTGGGTTGTGAGATTGCCAGCGCCAGGAGTCTTCACAGGCTTGTTCGATGGATAATTCTGCTTGCCAACCAAGCTCTTGCTGCGCCTTACTGCAGTCGGCATAGCAAGCTGCAATATCACCAGCTCGGCGTGGTTTTATCTCGTATGGAATGTCATGCTTGCACGCTTTGCCAAAGGCTCTAATGATTTCCAGGACAGAAGTGCCATGGCCAGTACCAAGGTTATAGGTGTGCTCACCAGGCTGTATGTGCGATAGAGCGGCCACGTGCCCTTTGGCGAGGTCGACAACGTGAATGTAGTCGCGTACACCAGTACCGTCAGGCGTGTCGTAGTCATCACCAAATACACCAACGCTTTGCAATTTTCCAACGGCAACTTGTGCAACATAGGGCAGGAGATTATTAGGGATGCCATTTGGATCTTCGCCAATCATACCTGATATATGCGCACCAATCGGATTAAAGTAGCGCAAGATAGTCGCTTGGAAGTCGGGGTGAGCCGTGCAATAGTCACGAATGATCTGCTCGATCATATATTTCGTCCAGCCGTATGGATTAGTAATGCCGGTGCCAGTGCGTGATGATTCAGTGAGTGGCAATGACTCTGGTGTGCCATAGACCGTCGCAGAGCTTGAGAAAACAAGTCGATGCACTCCATGTTGTCGCATTGCAGCTAAGAGGGTGAGGGTTGAGCTAAGATTGCAGTCATAGTATTCGAGCGGCTTCTCAACCGACTCACCAACTGCCTTGAGTCCAGCAAAGTGAATCACAGCACTGATATCATGCTTGGTAAAAATCGCATCGAGTGCCGATCGGTCGCGCACATCAGCCTCGACAAAGGGGATAGTTGTGCCGGTAATTGTTTCGACACGTCGCAGACTTTCACGGCTGGCATTGGCGAGGTTGTCAATAACGACGACGTCAAATCTTGCCGCAATAAGCTCAATAATGGTGTGGCTGCCAATATACCCAGCGCCACCAGTGACTAAAATCGTTTCTCTACTCATATTACCTAGTATACCCCTTCGTCGAAAAAATGTCGAACATATCGTATTATTCTTTGTCTATAAGTATGTGTATATCGGCTTAATATTATAGCTGAAGGTGGGCGCTACACTTGGTCTTGTATCTTGCCACTTTTTCTCTAGCCTTTTATATTCAAAGCGCTATTGATGTAAAAATAGCATCATGTAGTAACAGAGAAAAATTATTGTAATTTTTACATTTTTGCAAAATTATTCAAAAATAAGAGTACACTAGAAGGCAAAGACCAAAGCGCCATAATACAAGAGGAAAGGAAAGTATCTATGTGTGGAATAGTTGGATATATCGGAACGCGGCCAGCGCAGGGTGTGTTGCTGACGGAGCTCAAGCGGCTTGAATATCGCGGATATGATAGTGCTGGTATCGTCACGCTTGATAAAGATACTGCGCCAACACTCCTCCGGACAAAAGGTAAGGTAGCTGCGCTAAATGAGCTAACAGATCGCCACAAGACGACTGATACAGTTGGCATTGGGCATACTCGCTGGGCAACCCATGGTGCACCGAGCAAGCGCAACGCTCATCCACATCAGGTGGGGCAGATCTATGTTGTACATAATGGCATTATCGAGAACTATCAGGCGCTCAAGACGATGCTTGCAGCGCACGAGTATGAATTTAAGAGTGATACTGATACTGAGGTGTTGACGGCGCTCATCGACTACCTACACAAGCAAGCACCAGACCTCTTGGCGGCAGTGCGAGGTGCGCTCAAAATGGTGGTGGGTACGTACGGCTTGGCGGTCGTCCAAGCAGATAACCCTGACGAAATCATTGTGGCACGCAAGGGTAGTCCACTCATTGTTGGGCTGGGTGATGGCGAAACGTACATTGCCAGTGATGCATCGGCTTTGGTGGGGTATACCAACCAAGTGGTCTATCTGCACGATGGCGAAGTAGGGCGCTGCACCCGCACCGGTCTCGAGCTTCAAACGACTGATTCGCAAGTGGTCGATGTGCAAGTAGAGACACTAGAGATGGATTTGCAAGCTATTCAAAAACAGGGGTACGACCACTTTCTCCTCAAAGAAATATTTGAGCAGCCGACTAGCCTTGCGGCAACGCTGGCTGGGCGAGTGATTGCCGCGCAGCGCTATGCCAGGCTAGGCGGCATAGGCTTAAGTGATGTTGAATTGCGACAGATCAAGCATGTGATGATTGTGGGCTGTGGCACGGCGTATTTTGCGGGGATGCAGGCTAGTTATTTTATTGAGCAACTGACTGATGATGTGACAGTGAGTGTAGAGATTGCTAGTGAGCTGCGCTACCGAGCATATAACATCCCCGAGCATACCGTTGCGCTCATTGTGAGTCAGAGTGGTGAGACGGCCGATACATTGGCCTGCCTGACGGAACTCAAGCGACGGGGTGTGACGTGCCTTGGTGTCGTCAATGCAGTGGGGAGCACGATTGCACGCGAAGTTGACGGTGGAGTATATGTACACGTGGGGGCAGAGATCAGTGTGGCCAGCACCAAGGCCTTTACTTCGCAAGTGGCCGCAATGACAATCTTTGGCCTGATGCTTGCAGCAGCCAAGGGAACAAACCCGCAACTGATAGGTGAGTTTATTAATGAGCTTGAGATGCTGCCAGCTGAGATTGAAAAGACGCTGGCTAAGCAGGCTGATAGCGTTAAAAACATCGCACATAATTATGCTCACTATAATCATGCGCTTTATATTGGCCGTGATACACTCTATCCAGCTGCACTTGAGGGCGCACTTAAGCTTAAGGAGGTAAGCTATATTCATGCTGAAGCCTATGCAGCAGGTGAGCTCAAGCATGGGCCGATTGCTCTGATTGACGATCATTTCTTCGAAGTGTGTTATTTGCAAGACAACTGGTTGTACGAAAAATCGCAGAGTAATTTGATTGAGATGAATGCACGTGGTGCTCATGCGATTGTCATTACCGACACAGATAAACGCGTCCCTGCCGAGACGGTGGTGCGCGTCGCGACCAAGCTGCAGCATCTCACGCCAATTTTGTTCAATGTGATATCACAGCTTTTTGCCTACTATATGGCAGTGGAGCGGGGGCACGATGTTGACCAGCCGCGCAATCTTGCCAAGAGTGTGACGGTAGAGTAGGGTATAGGTAAAATCTCTCCTTTGCGCTACACTGATACTATGAGTAAACAACCCAAAATTGCCATTGTCTGCGACTTCTTGACAACAATGGGTGGTGCCGAGAATGTCGTGTTGGCCATGCACGAAGCTTTTCCAGATGCGCCGATCTATACCGCAATGTACAATGAAGACAAAATGCCGGCCTTTGCCGAGCTTGATGTTCGGCCGTCGTTTTTGCAAAAAATCCCACGCAAGGTGCGCACGTATTATAAGCTGTTTCCAACACTGGCCGTCAAAGCGATGCGGCGGCTTGATCTGCGTGAGTTTGATATCATCCTCACCAGTTCATATATGCATGGTCATCAGGTGAGAAAGACGCGGCCCGATCAGATTATTATCAACTATTGTCACACACCACCACGATACTACTGGAGCCACTACAACGAGTATCGGCGCGACCCAGGCTATGGTAATCTTAATCCACTCATCCGCACACTTATGCCGCTCATGGTACCACACCAGCGCAAGCTTGACCTTCAAGCAGCCCGGCAAGTTGATGTTTTCCTGGCAAACTCTACCGAAACACAACAGCGCATTAAAAAATATTACAATCGAAATAGTATAGTTATTCATCCACCAGTAGATATAAACCGGTTTACGCCTGCTGCCAAGCGGGGTGATCATTATGTGACGATTGGCCGGCAGTTGCCATACAAGCGGTACGACTTAGCAGTCACAGCAGCAACGAAACTTGGCAAGAAGCTGATCGTCTTTGGTAATGGTCCCGCGCACAGTAGGCTCGTTGACCTGGCTGGCCCAACAGTTGAGTTCCGCACCGATCGCTTCGGCGATGCGAGCGATGCCGAATATGAGAAGGCTATTACAACAGCGCGTGGCTTTATCTATCCAGCAGAGGAAGATTTTGGAATTGTCAGTGTTGAAGCGCTAGCGGCTGGTGCGCCCGTGATTGGCCTGGCGCGTGGTGGGACGATAGATATCGTGACGTCACCCGAAGTGGGTGTGCTATTTGACAGGCAGACAAGTATCAGCGTTGCTAAAGCTATTGAGCAAGCCGAGAAACGAACCTTTGATCCAACGGTCTTGCGCCGCACCGCACAGCGTTTTGACAAGACGCTATTTCTAACCAAGCTACGCAAGGTAGTGCGTGACCAGATGATACAGTAGAATAGTTTGTGACTTAACTAGAGGACTTATATCGAGGTTACTCTCTTACACGGGCCTTACAATGACATAGTGTCATGTGTTATTTTGCACCTGTCTTGCGTAGCACTACACCAATCGTCTTGAATAGAATCTTGATATCTAGCCAGAAGCTCCAGTTTTGGGCATAAAATAGCTCAAGCTCGATCCGCTCATCGAAGCTCAGGTTTGAGCGCCCAGATACCTGCCATAAGCCCGTCACCCCTGACTTCACGCTATGCAAGAGTGCCGTGCGGGCTGAACTAAACTTCACTTCTTGGGGTAGAATTGGCCGCGGCCCAACCAAGCTCAAATCACCACGAAAGACGTTGAAAATCTGGGGTAATTCATCGAGTGATGTTGCCCGCAAAAAATTGCCAAAGCGAGTGATGCGTGGGTCGTGTTCGACCTTGCGATTTTTTTCATACTCTTCAGCTAGGTCGTCACGACCCATTGCACGGAATTCATCAGCCGCATCTTGCTTGCCATACTGTGCGCCCATACTACGGAACTTGATGAGCTGGATTGGCTCGGAGTAGCGACTGAGGCGCTTTGAGATATAAAATGCTGGCCCAGGGTTAAAGATCTTTTGCATAATGATGAGGAGTACAAAAAGCGGCGCAAGGATAATGAGCAATATGCCAGAAATAATTGTGTCGAAAATCCGCTTTGCGATTTCTCCCCAGCCAATGAGTGGTGTTTGGCTGACGGTAATCATTGGGTAGCCAAGAAAAACATCGATGGTGTTTTTGCCAGTATAAAATTCTGGCTCGCCAGGGATGAAGTTGTATTGGATATGGTTAACCTGTGCGGCACCAAGCACTTTTTGATTCTTTTCTTCGTTTTCGTAGAGGTTGGTTTGGATGATGGTGTCAATCTTGAGCTCTTTGATCTGCGCCAGAGCGGGGTCGAGTGATGCAAAATGAACAACATCGAGCCCAGGTGGCACAAAGCGCTTGGGGCCAGCCATTGCCACGACGCGAAAACCTGACTTGTAGGTGGTCGAGATCGACTCAGCGATGTCTCGCGTTGCTAGCGATGTCCCAATCACCATCACACGGTTCACGCCATGGTTGTACTGGAAGAGCCAACTCCGTGTCAGGCGAAACAACTCGCGCACTGTGCCAATTGCCAAAAACGAACCAAGAAAGACATACATCGCCACCAAGCGGGCCGGAAAGATATACATTCGTGTGCCGTACTCCCAGCCAATCACGAGCAGAATGCCCATGAATGTACCGAGCAACAGCCGCCCCCATTCGACGAGTCGCCGGCTATAGACGCTTGCGCTATAGAGTCCAAGTGAGGCATAGAGAATAATCCACACTGGCGCAATGACGACGAAACCAAGCAGATAGTCGCTAGCATAGACAGTGTGGAGTAGATCACGGTGATCGATTTGCGTGCGGACGTAGTATGCGATGAAAAACACCGCCATCAGCACAACAAAATCGAGGCCGATGAGAATGAGACTATAAAATTTCGTATTTTTTGACGGCATAACAACTGTTACTATAACACTTTTTACCCAAAGTTTGCTACACTAGAAAGAGATGAAGCGGTTATTGCGAGAAAAGATACCGGCTTGGTTTTTGTGTACGATATTTTTCGGACTGGCTATCCATGCGCCGCTGACCGTATGGGTGGGCGCGCATTGGCCAGATTATGCACTCTTTGTCAAGGCATGGAAGGAAGTTTTGCTTCTCGTTGTTTTACTTCTCATTATTGTCGACGTGACGCTGCGTCGGCAGTGGCAGCGTTGGCTGAGTGATCGCATTATTCAGCTGGCGCTCGCCTTTGCGCTGTGGCACGGTGTGGTGGCGCTGCTTGTACCAACGTCTGGGTTGGCATTGCTATCAGGTTTGTTAATCGACCTGCGTTTTGTGGCACTTGGTGTGGCAGTCTATGTGTTTGTGAGTAATTATCCGCAGTATCGGTGCTGGCTGCTGCGTATGCTCGGTGCGGGTGCGGTCATTGTGATTGGTTTTGCGGCAGCGCAGCTTGTTTTGCCGCGTGATGTGCTTGTGCCGCTTGGCTACGGGCCGACGACGATCGAACCCTACCAAACAGTCGACTCCAACAGTGCCTATGTCCGCATTAATAGCACGCTGCGTGGGCCAAACCCACTTGGGGCGTATGCAAGTACTGTCCTGACACTTATCGTGGCGTATGGCGCATTACAATGGCGGCGTATCTCGCATATGCGGCGTTGGGTGCTTGGTGGTATGGCACTGCTAGCGGCACTTGCCGTGTGGCAGAGCTATTCGCGGAGTGCGCTGCTCGCGGTGGCGGTTGGCGTTGGCATTGTTGCGATTGTCAGGGCATGGCAGTCGCAGGCATCTCGGCGTGTCGTATTGTGGGGTGCTGGTGCAGTACTTGGCTGTGGGGTGATTGTTGGTAGCATTGGCTACGCTATGGATCCACACTTTATTGATAATGTTATCTTGCATAACGACCCAACGCATGGCCCCGCTCAAACATCCGACAGCGACCGAATCACTTCGTTGCAAGCTGGCCTAGGGCGCGCCTTGCAGCAACCGCTTGGCACTGGCGTAGGAAGTACTGGCTCGGCATCGCTTCTTGGCAATGGGCAGAGCTTGATTATCGAAAACCATTATTTGTTCGTTGCTCACGAAATTGGCTGGATTGGATTACTATTATTAGTTGCATTAACCACTGGTGTACTGGTAAAATTATGGCATCGCCGGTCGTATTGGCTGGCTTTCGGTAGTTTTGCTGGCGGAATCGGCCTAACTGTGATAGGATTGTTCTTACCAGTTTTTGTTGACGACACTGTGTCGATGCTCTGGTGGGGGCTGGCAGCACTAGCGATAACGGAGGATGGATTATGACAAGCCCAACGCGAAAACAACGTGAATTATTGACATTTATAGACACATTTATCAAGAGCAATGGTTACGGCCCAAGCTACCGCGAAATTATGCGTGCCTTCGACTATAAGTCGGTCAGTACGGTAGCAGCGCATGTGAACGGCCTGATTGTCCGTGGATTTTTGGTCAAGAAGGATAACTCAGCACGTAGCCTGCAAGTGGTACCGCCCACCCAGAGTGCTGCGGATGTGGTGGTGGCACCAGTTGAGCAGGTGATTCGTGCCAAGATAAGCGCATTAGAGCAGCAGGACAATGCCGCTGATGATATTGCAGTCTTGCAGCGCGCACTAGAAATTTTGCAAAGCGACCAATCATCATAGATGATATAATATCTACATGATGTACACTCCTCCGCGCGCGCAGCGTCCGTACCCCCGACACCGCAAGGCAACTATTGCTGAAAAACTTCGTTTTGCCGATTGGCGTGTGCCAGTGCTGCGTATTCGCTGGACACGGCGCAAAACATATATCACTATTGGTATTATTCTTGGGCTCAATGTGCTGTTCCAACTGGTGTATCCGAGTGATCGGCTGCTGCCAAATGCGCGGATCGATGGCGTGTCGCTTGGCTGGCAAACACTGCCAGAAGCCACAGAGACCCTTAACCAAGCCTACCAAGGGCACTCCGTAAAGCTAGTGGGTGATGGCACAACCATCGCTTCGCCGACGATTGAGCAACTTGCTATTACAGTAGACAACACCGACCGGCTTGCACAGGCGCAGTATCCCTTGCTGTGGCGAATTATGCCATTATCGTCACTCTGGTGGCAGCCAGATGTGTCAAGCTCACCAAAATTGACGACCACGACGCGTACCGAGCAATATATCACTCAGACGATCATGCCAGTCTGCAAGCGTGCGCCGATCGATGCTAGTCTTAAGGTAGAGCACGGTAAACTGGTAGTGAACCAAGCGCGGCGTGGCGGTGAGTGTGAGCGTGGTGCGGTGTCGCACAGTATTGGTGCAATTAGCCCGCGCCTCATGCAGGGCACGACTGTTGAGATTCCAATGCGTGGCATTGCCCCAGCCATTACAACCGATACAGCGAAGGCGCTCGAGCAAAAAATCACGAAGGTTATCGGCAAAGGCGTCGCCCTTAAAGTAAACGACGAGACAGTGACATTGCCAGCGAATGAAGTTATTCAATGGGTTGTTACTCAGCCAAAGGATAAGGCATTAGTAGCAAGCATTAGTGCATCACAGGCCTCCGGCTATCTCACAAAGCATGTCACGCCAAAGGTGAATATTGATCCAGGCACCACAAAAGTTGCCACGTACGACCTCACCGAAACGTCACGCACAGATGGTAAACCAGGGCGCACGCTCGATATTGACGCAACTACGCAGCAGCTCTCAGAGTTTATTAATAAAACACGCCCACAGCCAGCCGCAGTGATGAAGACGGTGCCAGCCAAGGTAGAATATGACCGCAATTATAGCTCGACCGAAGACGGACTCAACGCTCTTCTCAAACACTATGCTGAGGACCACCCAGGGACGTATGGTGTCTCATTCTTAGAAATTGATGGCAAGAAGCGCAATGCCAGCTACAATGGCAACAAGCAATTTGTCACCGCCAGTACATACAAACTATTTGTTGGTTATAGCGTGCTTCGGCGCGAGCAGTTGGCAGGCTGGCGCTGGGAGGACAACCAAGTTTGCTTCAACAAAATGATTAGCCAAAGCGATAACCCATGCGCAGAGAATTACCTCAAGGTCATTGGCTATGATGTTGTGACAAAGGATGCCAATGACATTGGCTTCAAAGACACGACCTTCGCCAAGTCTGGTGGGCCATACACCACAGCAAATGATCTCGCACGCTTTATGGTGATGCTCGATGCAGGGCAGAACTTTAGTAGTGCCAACCGCGACCGATTCCTCTCTGCGCTTAAGGCTAATGTATATCGCAAGGGCATTCCTGCTGGCACGAATGGCACGGTGGCAAATAAGGTTGGGTTCTTGAATGGTCTCCTGCACGACGCAGCGATCGTCTATGGCTCGAACGGCAAATACGTCCTCGCCATCATGACAGACGGTAGTAGTTGGAACAATATCGCTGAGCTAACTAAGCGGATCGAACAATTCCGCAGCCAGCCATAGCATAAAATGCCTATTTTGCGGCGTGACTCTTGACGAACCACCCCTTCAACCGGTATACTTACAGAGTAATCCGGAGTAGCTCAGTGGTAGAGCGGGTCGCTGTTAACGATTAGGTCGCTGGTTCGAACCCAGTCTCCGGAGCCACGATGTATGATAAAGACCGATGAAAATCGGTCTTATTTTATTAAAGCTTATATTGCCCTTGAGTCGCAAAATTCAAATACCAAGAGACTAACCCTAGTAGACAAGCGAGCTTACTCTATAGTGTAAGCTCAACGACGACCGGGTAGTGATCAGATGCCTAGTCTGACAACGGTGTTTTGACAACATTGTATGAGGTTGATGGAAGCTGGAATGATTTAGTTTAATCATGATTCACCGCTTGGTATAATCGCTCGGCCTGCATCATTACCACGCGAGCGGTCGAAGGGCGGATATTCATAAAGATACGCCATGGATTATGGGCTGAAGTTGCGTTAGCTCGTGGGAGAGCGAGTGACTGCAGGCCGTGCTTGCCTGTCAGCGCAGCAATCCATGCTAGTGGTGTTTTGCCATAAAGCCCTTCTTCGCTCGCAGAGCCGTCCATGCGCCACGCAGCGTAGGTTTGAGTAATGGTGGTGGTATCGTCTGGCTGGAGAAGATAGCGCTGGGCATTGCTACGGGCAAGCATATCATTGGCGTATGGAGGGGTATCCACACCAGGTGCAACGATAGCCGTAAAGACATCGAGTGGTGTGCCATCCGCCTCTGCCGCGGCGTTAACCATATGGAGAGCAGCGAGTACAGCATAATCTTGATCGGGTGATGAGGTTGTGGGGTCGATAGCAGTATTGGCGCGGTAGAGTACATCACCACCAGTATCAATGCCACAAATCGCATCAGCTCCCGTCTCGCGGATGAGGAGCTGTAGGTCGTGGGCAATCTGCTCCGGCTCAATCGAATTGAGCAGATAAACTGGTGCGATTGTTTCATCCTTGGCAATAATATCCTCAAGGAAGCGCCAGTCGCCAACTTTGGTTGTTTCCTCTGTGACTTCTACTGTTGCATCACTAATATGTCGGCCAGTATGAGCAAGCTGCTTGTTGTTATCGGCGGCGAAGTTGCGCACCGACACAATGGCTGTAGGCTGCACGGCATGGTGCTGCTGGTGTAATTTGCTGAGCATAGCAGCCTGGATGCCATCCGAGCCACCACCCATCCCAAGGTAGATGATCCGCTTGCCGCGTAGCTTCTCAGAGTCAAACGCTGGGAGTGAATCAATAGCAAGCTCGGGTGTGTCCTGATATTCTGGTATAAGTGTCTCGCCGCTGTGATGAAAGCGCAGCTCAGCGTGGTGTGGATCAAGTGTGCCTTGGTTGGCAGCTTGGGCGATGGTGCTGAGGTCTGCCGTGACGATACCTGTCTCGCCGGCTTTGCGCGCTGCTTTGTCGGCAATGTGTACTTCTTGCAAGACGTGAGCAAAGTAGGTGAGTGCTGTGCCGAGGCTATGATGTCTCTCGAGTCCCTTCAGCAAGGCTGGGCCATAATAAGGCAAAGTAGCGCGCTGATGAATACCATCATTGCTAAGCTCTTGAGCGAGGATAGCTTGTACAGGGCCAGGTAGTGTATCTAGCGCATCTGCAAGCTGCTGATACTCCTCTGGTGTATCGTAGCGTAACATACACGCAAGGCGCACC
>CALHVV010000031.1 GCA_938036915.1 uncultured Candidatus Saccharibacteria bacterium | reverse complement strand
GACTGTGGCGCTATCTTTGCTAATGCCATTGCTTGGCGACTGGACGAAGAGCGCTTGCTGGCCACTGCGCGATGGGTATTGGTAACTATCCTCAGATAGCCCAGGGAGGATGTGGCGAATTGCCGTGCCATTAAGCGAGGTCAAAAACTGTTCGGCTGATGGGTAGCGGTGTCCTTGCTCGCCCGACGTACCAGTTGCGTCCCCGTTGTAGAAGGATTCGAGGCTGCGTGCCACCGTCTCTACAGTGGTCGTACGGGCCGTATCACGCGAGGAGCGCTGCGCATTATTGAGCGTCACCACACCCAGCACCAGCAGCACCAGCATGATTGCCAGCACAATAATAATTTCCACGATTGTATACCCGCGTCGTACCCTCATGCAATTAGCATAAGGGTTTTGGGGTAAAAGTGCAAGAGGTGAGAAGGCGAATCGAGGTGATTATGGCTTGCTTTGCCTCGACTGCATCCCCTAGGCTACCGAATAGGGGGGGTAATAAGAAAAGAATTCTCTAGTAGGAGGAAATGAACTTCGTGCTTGTCCGATAGGAGAGAAGTACAAAGCTGGCAGAGAACAAACAAAAGTAGTGAGATGCAAATACTCAAGAACATATAGTCAATTTTACGTTCTTGACTATATATTACAAAAACTATTGATTAACAGGGGTAAATAGATAAGATTATATGCAGATGTTACACACTATTTGACTCGTCACGCCGCTAGCATTTCTAGCGGTTCTTGTACAATGGTGATGCCGAATTTTTTCTTCACTGAGCGAATAATTTCCTCACGAGCGGCAGCAAGATCGCGGTAGCTGGTAGCCGATTGATTGATGAGCACTACTGCATTCTTATCGTGTACTTTCATGCCGTGGAGAACGCTGCCTCTGAGCCCCGCTTGCTCGATGAGCCAGCCTGATGGCACCTTGACGCGCCCATCGGGCAGCGCATAGTGCGGCACTGTGGGGTAGTGCTGCTGGAGCTGAGAAAATTCTTCACTTGAAATAATCGCATTTTTGAAGAACGAGCCAGTATTGGGGAGCTTGGCTGGGTCAGGCAGCTTGCCAGCGCGGATCGTCATGACGGCTCGGCGAATGTCTTGCGGGGTAGGCTCTGCTATAGCGTGGGTGGTGAGATAATCTTGAACGGCTTGGTAGAAGGGTGGCTGCGGCAAACCCTTGCGCAGGCGGAGCGTTATGCTTGTGATGATATATCGCCCCATCTCGCGGCCCCGGAAAATGCTGTGCCGGTACGAAAATTCGCAGTCGGCGGCACTGAGCGACACAAACCGCTTTTGCTGGCGATCATATGCCTCGAGCGAGACGAGTGTGTCGGCAATCTCCTGCCCATATGCCCCAACGTTCTGCACTGGCGCAGCGCCTGCTGTACCTGGGATAGCCGATAGCGCCTCAATGCCACTCAGACCACTAGCTACTGTCTTGGCCACGATAGTATCGAGAACTTCTCCTGCACCAACAGTAATCGTCGTCGACTCATCATCCTCAGCAATGACCGAGAAGCCTGGAATACGGTTGCGCGCCACAATGCCAGCAAAGCCGCTGTCTTGGGCTAGAGTGTTGCTCCCGCCACCAAGAACAAAGAGTTCAGCCTGCTGTTGGTGGGCCATCGTGCACACCGCCACGACATCATCGTTGGTATAGAGGTCGACCATAGTATGAGCGTTGCCGCCAAGCTGCATCGTCAAATATGGTTTGAGTGAAACGTCAGTACGAATATCCATAGATATAATATATCACCCATGATATATATCTGCAAGGTGAGATAGCCTGAATCTGGATAATAAGACGATAGGATACGATGTCTGTAATATATCGTGAGTAAGTATGCCACAAACGCCTATAGATTTGAAGCGTCATAAGGAGCATACCCGAGAGTAGCATCGATCCTCATAGAGCTCAGTGTTAGGAAGCACACAAACAAGCAAAGAGATTGTGCGCCTATAATAGCAACACGAGAGAGTACCGAGGAAAATTCGAAACACTAAGCCACAGAGGTTAGCAATGTCAGCAATGGCTACTCCTTGCTAGCTTTGATCGTTGTCTGCGCTGCCTGGATAACATGGTCGATCATCACAGCGATGGTGAGAGGGCCCACGCCGCCTTTCTCTGGGGTGAGAGTGACATCGCTGCGCTGGCGCAGGCTTGGGTCGACATCACCAACGATAACACCGCCTTCGCTTGCTGTGCCAGCATCGACGACCACTGCACCTGCTTTGACCATATCCGCTGTAATGAGATGGGGCTGGCCAGTAGCGGTGACGACGACGTCGCTTGCGGCGATGATCTCTGTAGTATTGGGCGTTTGGCGATCGCACACAGTTACAGACAAGCCACGGTCGCGCCACAACCGCTCAAGCGGTGCGCCCACTAGCCGCCCTCGCCCGATGATGGCGAGCTGCTTATCGTCGAGGTTAATGTTGTAACCTGCCAGTAGCCAATCGATTGCTTGCGCCGTTGCTGGCGTATAGGCAGCTTGCGGGCCACTCAGACCATCGACGTCCTTAGCGGGAGAGATGCGCTGCACGATGGCATCTGTTTGTGATGGGTCGTTGAGCGGTAGTTGGACGATAATACCGTGGATGTGTGGGTCGTTGTTTGCTCGGTCGATCACGCCCGGCATATCTGTCTCGGCGGTTGGCGCTACCTCTGTCTCAACGAGGATATCAGCAGCATAGGCTTGCTTGTAGCGCACGTAGGCATTGATTGGTCCCGATGCGTCAAGCGGAGTGATAATGAGCAGCTTGGGGGTGATACCATGCGCTTGGCGTAGGTGGCGTACTTGGCGGGCTTGGCGCTGCTTGATGAAACTTGCGAGCTCGCGGCCGTTGAGTGATGAAGTGGGCATAAGGTGTAGTCCTTTCTAAATACGTGATTAATACTCGGTGATAGGTGTCTCTATAGCAAACAGTCCTCTGGCAATACCGAGGACTACATACTATGGAGGGCCAGGAGGGGCTCGAACCCTCGACACCCTGCTTAAGAGGCAGGTGCTCTAACCAGCTGAGCTACTGGCCCATGTCGTGCTTGCACTACCCGTGCAAAGCCCTTTTACTATAGCGGATAGCCTGGGGTTCTGTCAAGAGGTCGTGGAGTGAATTAAAAGTCTCTCTTACTGCACTGCTCGCGCCTGCTTGTCTTTTTGCAAAAAACGCATTACCATGGGGCAAGAGAGTTTAATCGGGAGAATAGCAATGGCAAACGAACAACCTACAGCACAACCAACACCACCAACTGAGGTAGCATCGCAAGCAGCTCCAGCTGCCAGCCAACCAGTAGTGCCAGCCGCTGCGCCTGCACCGGTTGATACCTCACCGCGCAACTACTTGGCGGTCGTAGTCCTCGCTGCGTTTATGGGGCAGTATGGCTTGGCTCGTTGGTATCGTGGCGACGAGCTGGGCAAGATTCGCTTTTGGATTGCGGTGGGCTGTACGGTAACATCGGTTGTGCCGTATGTTAATATTGTTTCGCTGTTGGGGCTGTCTGTCTTGTCTGTCTGGGGTATCGTCGACTTCTTCTTGCTAACGAGTACCACAGCAGATGCAAACGGTACGCCATATGTTGCGACCGAGCGCGACAAGACGTGGGCGCAGGGGCTTAAGATTGCCTATATTGTTGGCCTTGTCTTGGCGGCAGTGGCTATTGTTGTCTTCTTGATTTTGCTAGCAGCTGGGGTGGTTGTGCTGTGGGACACAACAAACACAACAGGACCTATGCGGTCATCGACATACTATTATCCTCGCTAATAGCTATTGTGGTGGTAGTATAGCAAAAGGGGCTAGCGGTGTGCTAACCCTTTTTTGTATGGTGCGGCCACAAAATGAATAGCAAATAGTGTCGTATAAAGAAACCCAGACCAAGCTGGGTTGTATAGAACAAAGTTGGTACACCCGGCAGGATTCGAACCTGCGACCACTTGGTTCGAAGCCAAGTACTCTAATCCGCTGAGCTACGGGTGCTTACTAGCCCTATTGTACCACCACTGACGTGAGAATCCAAACTGCCTCCAATTTGTGAGACTGGTAGCATAAGAATGTAGTCATTAATCTGTTGGTTGTTGAAGAATATGCGGACTGGTTATTGTTGGTTAAGTTGAAGTTTTTTGCAATTGCACAAGGAAAATGATGTGGTAAAATTAAGTAAAATAATAAAAGATCTGTGAAAACAATGGAGGTAAAAATGCCAAGCATACTATATCAAAAATGGACAAGCGAATCTGGACTTGTTCCCGATGAATGGTTTAAAAATACTGTTGTTAGATCTAAGGACTCGTGCGGCGACCCTGTCTATCAAGAAGTGCTACGACTGTTCACCTTAGCCTATGGAGCGAGTTACTTTTCAGTACTTGAGTACGAAGAAGGTGAACCGATGGCGCGTGAGCATTATATCGATGCGCTATCGTACTGCCTGGAGTATAAAGAACGGACTGAACGGCTAAATGACGATCTAGCACCCCAAGCTCCCGACACCTTCGATGTACAGTCATTGCGCGACGGCGCAGACATCATTGTCGAAATTCTGAAACCTACAATCAATACAGAATTCTGCCGAGACGCCGTTCGTCATACGATGGAGTATGCCACCGAAACAGCACTTCCTCGCCTTGCCAAGGACATGAGTCAAGATTCAGTCGAATGGCTTCGTGAAGACTACGAGTGGTTCCATTACAATAGCTACTCTGATGAGTTCGATCGTGTACATAACGTGCTTGCAACGCTCGAGTGGTTTGTCGACAAAGGACTGCTAACAGACGCGGAGCAAATACAGCAGCTGCAAGACTACCGCACACAGCTCGCGGCTTTTGATGAACAGATACGTCCTTTGCTGCCACGACTCCGAGGCTTGCGATTTGATGGTTTTCAACTTGACGAGTTGGCCGCCGAGCGGTGTTGGTGGCTTCACTAGTAGTTTAGTTTGTTACTGTTCCGTTATCACCCCACGCTCCGCCAAAGCCTCCTCTACTCGCTTGACGACTTGGCTGGGGGTGAGCTCGGCTTTGACGATGTAGCTATGGACACCGAGGTGTTGGAGTTTTTTGGGGGCTTCTTCGTGGCCAAGGTTGGTGAGGACGATAACTGGGATGACCTTACCCCATGAGTAAGCGCGAATGTGCTCGAGCGTGTCTGCGCCATTGAGGTGGGGCATCTGGAGGTCGAGGAGGATGATGTCGGGGTGAGTTCGTTGCACGAGCATAATACCGGCTTTGCCATCGCCTGCAACTTCCACCGCAAAGCCAGCCGCTTCGAACTTCATGCGGTACATTTGGCTGATGGTTTGGTCGTCTTCGATGATGGCAATTTTAACCATTTGCTTTATAATAGCAGGTGTAGCATGAAAATGGAACAAAATCGCCCAAAATCAAGCATGGCGCCTATATCAGCTGAACCCCTGGTGGCACTGGGTAGCGCGCTGGCCACTGCAACCGACTTTGCAGAGGTGGTAGCAGCGGTGCGTTCGGCGTTGGAGGCGGTTGCCCAGCCGACTTGGTGTGGAGTGGTGGTAATGGTGGATGGAGCGCCGCCGCTGATTGACCTACCAGATGAATGCGTTACCTCTGTCGATGTACTCGTGCCACTGTGTGAAGAAGCAACGGCTCGCACAATGACCGCCATGCTACCCAAGCGCCACGCACTTCGTCGTTACGACATTACTGTAGTGCTGCGGCTAGTGTGGCAGGGTAATCACTGTGGATATATCGTGCTGGGCCCGCCGGCCGAGCGAGCCACGTATACTACTGCGCAGCGAGCCGCTCTTGCAATGATAGCTCAGCAGTGTGCACTGACGCTGATGGCGCAACAGTGCCACAATACCACGCAGCAATTCCAGCAGCAGCTGACTCGGGCGGTAGACCATGCAACGCGCCAACTGCGCGCCTCTAACCGCCGCCTGCGCGAGCTCGATGCCGCGAAGGATGAGTTTGTTAGTATGGCGAGTCACCAGCTGCGTACGCCGCTCACTAGTGTGAAGGGCTATATATCGATGGTGCTGGAGGGCGATGCTGGTGAGATTAATGCCACGCAGCGCACCTTCCTCACCGAGGCCTTTACTAGTAGTGAGCGGATGGTGCAGCTGATTGGCAACTTCCTTAATGTGTCGCGCATCCGCACTGGCAACTTTACAATCGACTTCCATCCGGGTGATGTTGCCGCGCTGGTGGCAGAGAGTATCGAGTCTATTCAGCTCATCGCCGAGCGCCACCATTTGCGGGTGGATTATCGATCGCATGGAGTTATACCGCCTCTGTTGATCGACGAAAATAAACTCCGGCAAGTTATCGTTAATTATATCGATAATGCTATTTACTATTCGCCGGGTGCTGATGTTATTACGGTACGACTCTACCGCAAGGATGGCTGGGTGGTGTGTACCGTGCAAGATCATGGCATTGGAGTGCCGCAGGGTGAGCAGCGCAAGATCTTTACGAAGTTCTTCCGGGCGCACAATGCCCAGCTGCAGCGGCCCGACGGTACAGGGATTGGGCTGTTCTTGGCAAAGAAGATCGTGCTGGGGCACCATGGTGAATTGATCTTTCATTCGCGGGAGGGGCAGGGGAGTACCTTTGGCTTCCGTCTGCCGATCGATCGCCTCACGCCGCACTAGAATATTTCACCAAACGAAAATCACTCCCCGCGTGGGAAGTGAAAATCGCACATCTCCTGGGCTGGGTAAGATACCCAAGGAGTCCTCCTTTGCTTGGCACCTCTCGCACGGGTGCCAAGTGTGAATTTGCACAGTTATAGCGCGAGCAAACCAGACAAACGCAGTATGGGTTCTCCTGCATCTCGTGGCTTGCGATGGCTGTATCGAGTGCTGTTTGTATTAGTTGTCTCCACCATGCAAGTGCATGACACGATCAGTGTAGCATCATGATTATGGCATGTCAAGCCTTTTTTACAACATTATCGCTAGACAAGGGCCGATTTTTTTGCTATAGTGACTAAGCGGCCTCATCGTCTAGCGGTTAGGACACTGGGTTCTCATCCCAGCAACCCGGGTTCGATTCCCGGTGAGGTCACCACGGTATGATGAGAGAGCGCCCTATGTGGCGCTTTTTCTTACTCTTACGTAAGCTTGTTGGTGTTGAGCAATAGGAATATGTGCAGTTGCTGTCAAGTGTAAGAGCTTCTATATCGTCGGCAAACAATTTCCAGTCCCCATATTTATATTTTGTGTAAAAAACTGGTTCTCCCTCTGATATATCCGAGTTAAAATCAGAACCAAAGATATGTGCGAATGGAATGCGTAAGCGCAAACATGTGTAATTAAGCTCCTCGTAGTTTTTGAAAAGAAGCCCTTTTTTGTCGATGAACCATGTGTTATTGCGGTTATGTTTATAGATACTATTAGAAAAACCAATAGGATATAGAATATAAATTCCCTTACCAGATATATATCCGCACGGCTTATGTTTACTCGTGGGGAGATAGTAGAAAAGATAATAGTTATAACCATCATTTTCGATATTGTAGGGATAGTTTCTAATATAAAGCAACTGAATTTTAAAATCTTTTGGTTTGCCTTGGTATCGTGTGTTTATATAATTACTTAATTGAGGATGAATTTCACGATATGATCTCGCATCGTTATCCACTTCCTGTCTCTTATCGAGAATCTTTCGATTTGTAAGAAATTGAATGAATTTGTAAATACTGAGGAATATTCCGATTGTGCCGATAGCAGAGATAATGTCTTTTATGAGATTGATGTAATCAAGATTGTTTTTATACCAGACTAAAACATCTTCCATACTTGTAGTGTATCACTAATTAACCACAGTTAGTTCGGTATTATGCAGCTTTAATATCCATGTAATCCATAAACAGAGGAGTGCTGCAAGTCGACATCCCTTCCAGCTATCCGCCAAATCATGTATAATAAATCGAGTACGACAGCCAAGAAACGGAGGAAATGAAGAAATATGGCAATGGGCGACAAAATGAAATTGGTTAATAGCGCGATCAAGGTGCAAAAAATACAGAAATCACTAGAGAAAGAGATTATAGAGGTTGATGCTGGTGATGGTGCAGTGATTGTGCAGATTGCAGCTGATATGAAGATCAAGGATATAAAGATAGACCCAAGTAAGGTGGATCTGGATAATATCCATCAGTTGGAGCATTGGCTCAAGATTGCGATTCGCGATGGTTTGGCTAAAGCAAAAGAGATTGCTGCTAAGAAGATGCAGCCACTGGAGAGAGAGCTACAATCACTGATGGGTGGGCTTGGCAACCTCGGGTTCTAGCTAGTATGGCAGATATTCTGCCTCATGCTCTACAGCGGGCGATAGATGAGCTAGGGCGCTTGCCAGGAGTGGGTGCACGCACGGCGGAGCGCTATGCGTATTTTTTGCTGCGGGCTGATGGACGGACGAGCCAGGGGATTGCCCAGGCTATCACGCAGCTTCACACTGCTGTTGCGACCTGCCCCGTCACCTTTGCTTTGATGAATCCTGACCAAGATGTTTCGCCGCTCTATAGCAGCCCAGAGCGCAATCGCAAGCAGATTGCTGTAGTGGAGGAGCCGCTCGACATCGTGGCGCTGGAGCGTACCGGCCACTATAAGGGGACGTACCATGTGCTGGGTGGCGTCATCTCACCGATTGATGGGGTGGGGCCAGAGCAATTACACATCCCCGAGCTGCTGGAGCGGATTACTCATGACGCAGTAGAGGAGGTGATTATTGCCACCAATGCAAGCGTGGAGGGCGAGTCGACCGCGCTCTTCTTGCAGCGGCACATTGCCGAGGCAGGCCTAACGGTGCGGATGACGCGCTTAGCCCGCGGCATCCCCGTTGGCGTCGACCTTGAATATGCCGACCAAATAACCCTCGGCCACGCGCTGGAGGGGCGGCGCGCGGTGTAATGAAGCGACTATTGTGCTGATTCTGCGTGGAGACGTCGCTGCTCTTCGGCGGCTTCTTGCTTCTCGACGAAGTTATAGAGGCATTTGCTGACAGTACTTTCGAGCGTATTAAGGTTCTCGACTTGTTGGGCAAGTGCCTTCATCGGTGAGTCTGCTTCGCGGGCGGTGGCCTCTTGCAAAAAGCGAAATACATCATGATCATAGCCAACACATTCAAAATAAAGCGTAGCGAGTTCGGCGCTTGGGTTGTCGCGCAGCTGTTGCGCGATCCACTGCTTGACTTTCTCGCCTTCTCCTAGCTCGTCTTTGAGTAAAAGCACATAGAAATGGATTTCCTCTATCTTATCTGTTTGATAGAAATAATAGTTCACCATGTCCCAAGCGGCCTTCCGAGCGGCCGCTTGCTCGCCGTGCTCGGCACAGAGCCTTACAAGATAGTAGTCGTCAAATAACTGTGAAGAAGATCGCTCTGATGGATGCTTGGTGATGATGGCAATGTAGGCATCACGAATCTGCTGGTCGAAGATAAAGCGCTGGTCGTTCAAGGAATTAACAATAGGATGGGGCACATACTCTTCATCTTCGGGTACAATGACATAGGCGATAGCGCGAGCTTGGCGTGTGCCGTCTGGATCTTTGCCATGTATGACGTACTCGGCATCGATTTCTGCCTTGATGTAGGGGCTAACGACATACCGTTCGAGTTGCTGCGCCTTCGCTACGCCATCATCATCGAATTTGAGAAGGAGCTCGATGATCGTGCGCATTCCTCGCTGAGCTGATGAAATATATCGACTAACTTCTCGATCTTGCGAGGGTGTTGTTGTCGCAGGGTTATATCCAAAGTGCCGATAGGCCATTTCTTGGCAAAGGTTCGCAATCGTGCAAATACGAGCAAAATCATCAGCGTCTCGAGTGTGCGAGTGGAGTGTATCAACATCATTGAGAAGGTGGTAAAATGGCCAATCGATATCATCGCGCTGCATATCTCTGGCGGCAGCGGTGCGGGCATCGAGCGATTCGCGCAGCTCCTGCAGGCGGGCTGCTCCATCTGGTGTATCACCCATTTTGATATACTCACAGTATCGCTGATGAAAGAGCTCCTGTGGCTCGAGATCGGCAGGGATGGTCTGGAGCGAGACAGTGCCAGACTCATCGCGCTGGAGCTCAAGAGTGCTCGACCGCATTGCTTGTGTTGGCTGCGAATCTGGCAAGATGACATCAAGAATCTTCCAGACGTGCTGTTTAATCTCGGGAAGCTTTGCGGCAAGACCGGGGATATCTTTGCTAATCTTCTGCAGGTCGCGTAGGAGATCGGTGGCGAAGCGTCTACACTCGAGAACAGTCTGCTCGTCAAAATAACTATCAGAGTAGGGGTCGCAATTGGAGCGGCGGAGAGCGGTGGTGAGCCTGGTGACTGTCGTCGATATATCGAGATCCCAGAGTATCTCGTCCTTTGCAACTGTCTGCTCAAGCAAATCACGATCGAGCAACTGCTCACGATACTCTGCGATGTAATAGTCGATCATTGCTTTTATCTTGACTGGGTCGATTGGGAGCTGGCTTGCCTGTGGCCTTTGTTGCTGGGTAGCAGTGGTATCATCTGAAGGATTTGTCATGATATATACCATAGTGGAGGAAGAGGGAGTTGTCAACCAAAAGAAACCTCATCCTTCCAGAATCTAGCTTTGTCACATTCTCGGAGTGGACGCGATAAATACAGAGGTTTAAAGAGAAAACAAAAGATGGCCTCATCAAGAGAAGAAACAACACGCGTTTATTTGCTATACTAAAACAATGGCAAAATCAAAGAAATGGACGAAAAAGCTAACACGATGGGCGCAGAACAATCGCTGGGGGCTGATGAGTGCTGCGTTAGTACTTGTGCTGGTGAGTGGTGTGTATCTCGCGTGGCAGCGCGGTATGCTGGCGAAGCTTATCAAAACACCGCAGGACACGGCAAATGTAGCGCTCACGAGCCAAGATAACACCTTGCCCGCCTGGATGCCAGATACCGTTAAGCGCTGGCAGGGCGAGATTACCAAGCAGGCCCGGCAGTACAGTATTTCGCCGCAGCTGGTGGCGATTATCATGACGCTGGAATCCGGTGGGTACCCCAAGGCGCACAGCGGTGTGGCCAGTGGTTTGATGCAGGTGACAGATAGCACGGGCAGGGAGATTGCGACTAAATTCGTGAAGCCGGCGCGCACGAACTATGATTTATTTGATCCTGAAACGAGCATAGCCTTTGGCGCGGCCTACCTGGCGCATTTACGCGATCAGCTGTGCGTGCCGCTCGGTAATCTATCTGAAAATGAGTGCGTTGAGCTCGTTGCTGCTGGCTACAATGGTGGCCCGGGTGCAGCGGGCAACCTATACCGTGGCCGCGGGCTAGAGGCGATCGAGACCCTCAGCTACAGCCGCGATGCCATGAACCTGTGGCGTGAGCGGGTAAGCGGCAGCAGCCCCACCTATACACGCTGGTTTGAGCGCGGCGGCAAGAAGCTGGTAGAGAAGGCGCAGGCAGGCAGCTAAGGAGTGTTAGTGCTAGTATAGTCTCTGGTATTTTGCGTGGTTATTTCTCTGAATTCACTTCTCTAGGAGTTGCCGGTTTATCCTTTTCATATGGAGGGAGCGGGAAGCCGTGCCAGTATATCGTTCGTGCGGTGTCTATGAAACCTTTTGTTCTTTCGGCTAGCTCTAGAAATTTCGCGCCGAATTTTTGCCGCAAGGTTGCTGTCTGATCACTCTCGTGTGCTTGACTAATCTCGCTCGCGCTTGGTCTGTTCTCGTGGTCTGTCATAGAATCCTCCACACTAGTGCTTCTAAAACTACCGTACCATATTTCTATAATGCTATGCAAATAAGAATAGACTCCGCCCACTATATTCATCGCGATTCGTCCTTGGCTAACTACGATCCTGTAGCTCGCATACCAAGCCATAAATCCACCGCACCATACCTCGCGCCTACTGGCAAATTCTGCTACACTAAAGAGGATGTTTGACGAAGTGATACGCGCGGTTCAACGCGCAGACAAAATTATTATTATTCAAGCTGAAAACCCCGATGGCGACAGTGTCGGCAGTAGCCTCGCGCTGGAGGAAATCTTGGGCGATTTGGGCAAGCAGGTGACGCTCTATTGCCCGGTGGCAGTGCCCAAATATTTGCGGTATATTCGCGGCTGGGATCGCATTACTGATGAGTTTGACAGCAGTGCTGAGCTGGCGATTATTGTTGATACCAGCGCAGATGTCTTGCTCAGTAAGGTGCTCGAAGCACCGAGTGCTCGCGCCTTCCTCACGACGCACCCAGTGCTCGTGCTGGACCACCACGCGACGGAGAGTACCCTAAGCTTTAACCATACACTTATCAATCAAGATGTGGTGGCGACTGGCGAGCTCATCTACAATCTTGCGCAGCATGCTCAGTGGGCGATCAACCCACAAGCGGCAGAGAATCTCCTCATCGCAATTATGAGCGATAGCCTAGGTCTGACAACGCAAAACACCACAGCCGACTCCATCCAGACCGTCGCAGAGCTGACCCGGCTGGGCGCAAGCAATGCCGCCATTGAGGTGCGCCGCCGTGACTTTATGAAAAAAGCACCAGAGATCCTTAGCTACAAAGGGCGCTTGATCGAGCGGATCGAGTATATGCTAGATGGCCGCCTGGCACTCATCCATATCCCGTGGGAGGAGATCCAGGAATATAGCGATCAATATAACCCCAGTATGCTTGTGCTAGACGAGATGCGTCTAGTGGAAGGGGTAGATGTGGCGATTGCTATCAAGACCTACCCCGATGGCAAGCTGACTGGCAAGATCCGCAGTAATGTGCCAATAGCGGCAATGATCGCTGGCTACTTTGGTGGTGGTGGCCATGCCTATGCAGCGGGTTGGCGGATGTATGAAGACTACCAACTGGCGATGCGTGAGATCGTCGAGGCGGCCAGCCGGGCCTTCGTCGAGTACGATGAGAGCGAGGCAGCCCATGGCGATTAAGCTTGCCAATACACTGACCCGTCAGCTTGATACATTTGTGCCACTCCAGCCTGGCAAGGTGTCGCTCTACACTTGTGGGCCAACGGTGTATAGCTATTTGCATGTTGGCAACTGGGCGGCGTATATCTACTGGGATATCCTGGTGCGCATGCTCCAAGCGGAGGGCTACGAGGTGGAGCGTGTGATGAATATCACCGATGTCGGCCACCTAACGAGCGATGCTGATGAAGGCGAAGACAAGCTTGAGAAGGGCGCGCGCCGCGAGGGCAAGACCGCCTGGCAGATTGCCAAGTTTTATGCCGACGACTTCATCCGCGGGATGAATGCGCTGCACTTAGCGCCGCCGAGCCAGTTGGCCCGTGCCACCGACTACATCGATGAGCAAGTCCAGCTCGCCATTACGCTCAAGCGTAAGGGGCACACCTACCAGACGAGTGATGGGATTTATTTTGATACCAGTACCTTCCCGGCCTATGCAGACTTTGCCCGGCTCGATCTGCGAGCCTTGCGGGCGGGGGCACGGATTGGCCCCAATAGCGAGAAGCGCCACGCGAGCGATTTTGCTCTATGGAAATTCTCGCCAGATGGCGTCAAGCGCGACATGGAATGGCCTACGCCACTGGAGTTGCTCGACCAGCCACCAACAGATGGCGCGCCAGTGATGGGCTTCCCGGGGTGGCACTTGGAATGCTCGGCGATTGCAATGCACTTCCTTGGCGCGACGCTCGACATCCACACTGGTGGGATTGATCATATCCCCGTCCACCACAGCAACGAGATCGCTCAGAGTGAGGCTGCGACGGGCCAACCCTTTGCCCGCTACTGGCTGCACTGCAACCACCTCAAGGTTAATGGCACGAAGATTAGCAAGAGCCTGGGCAATGGCTACACCTTGGCCGACCTCGCCGAGCGGGGCTATACCCCCATGGAGTACAAGCTGTTCGTCTTACAGAGCCACTACTCGCACGAGGGGAACTTTAGCTGGGAAAATCTCAGTGCAGCGCGCAACCGCCTGCGCAAGTGGTATGAAGTGGCGTGCCTGCGCCACCAGACGTATGAGAGCCTGGATGATGACCAGCGCAAGAGCGACGAACAATCGGGCCATGTGTCGCTCCTGGCAGCAAGTGGGGCAGTGCGCGAAGCGCTCGCCAATGACCTGAATACCCCCGAGGCACTGCGACTCATCGACGAAGCGTTTGATCGGGTGCTAGCGCGGCCACTGGCAGCAGTGTATCATCGTGGACTGGAGGAGTTGCTGGTGGCGATCGATCAGCTACTTGGTCTCAATCTCTGTGAGTCGACGCCAGATATTACCGATGAGGCTAAGCAGCTCATCCTCCAACGCCAGCGTGCGCGCGAAGCCCGCGACTGGCCCACAGCCGACCGCCTGCGTGCCGAGCTCGCCACGCAGCACATTGCCGTGCGCGACACGCCGCAAGGGCCAGTGTGGTGGTGGGTAGAGAAATAATATGCGCGAAACTCTATCAGGAGAGACTGCCACACCACAGGCAGAGCAAGAAGCATCACAATCAGGTCAGAAGATTGCCGCTTTAAACGCGGTGTATGATGCAGTGCGGTGCAGAGCATATGAGAATAGCGAATATAGTAATCATGATATTAACGAAGCAACTATTATACTAGGTGACCTCCTCGCGTGTGAAGCGTACCTCAGTGCTGGGCTGCCACCTGAGGATTTACCACTGACTAAGCGAATGGGCTATGACATAGGCAAAACTCTACCCAAGAATATCGACCTTGCCATCGCGGCGTACCTGCCAGACTATACTGAGAAACTACCAGGCCTTGGCTACGACGGTAGCGGGTTGGCTGTGAGCTATGATAGATATAACGCATCCGAGGAGACTGAGGAGATACCCGACGCAGCATGGCAAACACTCGAGCTCGGCGTGGCCGATGAGCCGATGGCAACCGCGCCGCTTGTCGATCCGCTACGTGCGCTGGTGCTGATGCGGCATTATTACAATCTAATTGTTGTGCCGATTGAATATGGTAATAAAGGGAGACCACGCTACGATTGGTCGTTGCCCGATACGCTCGAGAAGACAGGCGTTATTGCACCAGTTGTGCAGCTGTGCATGCGAGACCAAACAGTGGTGTATCGCTGTGTGCCGAGGGAGTGTTATGACGCAACGAACCATGCACATGATGGCAGTGTAATAGTATAAAATGGCGATGGTGTATATAAGATGATAGTGGTATACTATCACCATGACATGGAACAGCATTACCCCACAAAAATTCGTCGAACTTGTAAACTATTGGGTCAACCAAGATTGGCCGCTCACAGAAGATAAGCTCGCAGCGGCTATGGATAAACTTGGCTGGGATGAAAGTGATCAAAGTACCGTTGCAAAGGATATTCCAGTCAATCGCCCGATGCTCATGGCGACCTCTGACCCAG
>CALHVV010000030.1 GCA_938036915.1 uncultured Candidatus Saccharibacteria bacterium | reverse complement strand
ACCGTCTGCCCCGCCTGGTGCAGCGCCACCATCTCCTCCACCAGTTGCGGACGCAGGTAGCGGTTGATCCGCCGCGGTGAAGAGCTGTACCCCGTCGGCACTACCGTAAGGTCAACGACGCCCATCACATATCGCCAACACGCCTCCCATTGCTTTGAGTGGAGTAGGGAGAGGGCGAGCATTTCGGTTTCATGTCTTATTCTCATGTTATAGGCATTTTGCACGTGAGATTTTTATTTGCTTGGCATTCTTGGGCTTTTCCAGAGAGTAAGACAGTCTATCAGTAACTGTATCGCTGCTTTTAACAAATCTACATAGGCGGGTGATACAGGTTCATAATACGAAACGCCCATGCTAGCCCAAGTGCGCCAACGATAATCAATACACTCATCGTTATCTCTACCTGCTTGTAATGCCGCACGTGAAAGCGAGGAATGGTAGCAAGCGTCGCGACAAGGAAGCTCAGTGCTATGGTTATTGAGGCGGGAATGAATCCACGTCCAGCCTGGAAGGCAAATGCGCCCATTAAGAACGCCGCTGAGCCATAGATGATGCGCGAAATAGGCCTCCTACCACGGCCAAGCCATAGCATGCCAGCCGCAAAGCAGGCTGCGTCCATACCGAAGATTATGATAGCTGCCCAAACTGGATCTATTTGTGTGTAGTGAGTCGTAGGGTAATTGACTATATATGATATCGCCTCTGATATCAGCGCAACAATAACAAAAATGAGCCATAGCCGTACCATCTGCTTAGTGCGGCGCACTGGTATATTTTGTGGTTGCTGAACGTGGGTGGATGATGTGCTCATGATCGTTCCTCTTGTGTTATAATAGCTTCTTAATTTGAAGGCGGTTATATCCTTAGATATCGCAGTATTTCTCTCGTTCTTACTGACGCCAGCATACTATCTAATCTACATTCCACTCATTTCAGCAAACTCATAGACAAACGCCCCGCTGCTTGGTGAAAAACAAAATACATCGTTGGTGCGATGATTCGACGAATAGCGTGCCACGCAGCGGTTGTCACTGCTGATGGCTGCTCGAGCTTGATCACTAAACTTCTTTGGTGGAATAGTATGATTACCAAGGATAGCGGTATCTCGAAATACCGACTCATGGTGAGGAAGGTTGTCTCCGTAATGGTACCACCCCAAGCAACCGTGCGGGCAATCAGTAAAGGGCTGGATAGTCAGCAAGCGATCACGCGTCGCTTTGTCGGTGATAGTGCCAATAACCATACCATTATTGCCATCCCAGCCGTCTATGGCATACCCCGACTGATAGCTCACATCCATATGGCGAATTGCATCGTGATCAAAGCGCCCATAGAAGATCGTCGTTGTGAAGCTACCAATCGTCCCCTCATACAGCCACCAGCCAATCGCAGCAACGACGAACACGCCAAGAATAAGGATTGGTATAGAGATTTTGTCGAGAAGGAGTTTACGCATACTGTTATTGTAAACTACTATTGCAAAATATGTCAATTTATACCAAAAATACCTCTGTATGCAGAGGTATTTTGATGTGCGCCGGGCGGGTTAGTCAGTAACTTCCACGCCCATGCTGCGAGCAGTGCCCGCCACCGTCTTGATAGCTCCTTCGAGACTGATGGCGTTGAGTTGCTCCATTTTTGCTTGAGCGATCTCCTCAAGCTGCGCTCGGGTGATCGTCCCAACCTTGTCGCTGTGTGGCTTGCTACTGCCCTTCTTGATGCCGATCGCAGCACGGATCATATCATCAACGGGCTGGCCGAGGCTGCGCCATGCAAAGGTGCGGTCCTCAAACACTTGGATATGGACGATAACATCCTTACCCATATCTGCCTTGGTGGCGTCGTTGAATGGGTTGATGAAGTCCATCATATTCAAGCCCCACTGACCAAGTGTGCTACCAACGGGTGGTCCGGCGGTGGCACGGCCAGCTGGAATACGAAGCTTCAGGTTGCCGATAACTTTTTTTGCCATTATATTTCCTTTTACTCAATTACTACTGGTATTGAGTGCGTAACGTTGCTATTATAGTGGATCGCCTATACAAATGCAAACTGCGTGCGAGGCTTACACCTTCTTGACCTGCAGCGCATCAAGCTCAACTGGCGTGTCGCGGCCAAACATACTCACCATCACCTTGAGCTTGCCCTTGGTGGTGTCGATCTCACTCACGGTGCCATCAAAGTCTTTGAATGGCCCATCAATGATACTGACCACTTCCCCTTCGCTAAAGTCAATCTGATGCTTGGGGTCCTCTACGCCCATGCGTTTCTTGATCTTCTTAATCTCAGCCTCGCTTACAGGGGTTGGCTCGGTGCCGCTCCCCACAAAGCCTGTGACACCAGGCGTATTGCGTACAATGTACCATGTCTCGTCGGTGAGTTTCATCTCGACCAAGACATAGCCTTGGAAGATCTTAACCTCGACGACTTTGCGCTTGCCATTTTTGATCTGGATCTGCTTCTCCTTAGGGACGATTGCATCGAAGATCTTGTCGGCCATATCCACGGCCTGGATGCGCTGACGGATGCTGTCAGCTACCTTCTCTTCGTAACCGCTGTAGGTGTGGATAGCATACCATTGCCGTGTGCTGTCGTAGCGTTTTTTTGTCATTGTCTACCTCCCCAGGATAATTTGAAATAGATATTTAAATGCAGCATCGAGCAGCAAAAGCGTTGCACTAAACACTGCAATAAAGCCAAGTAGTGCACCAGACATTTTCCATGTTGTTGCGCGATCGGGCCAGCGCACCATACGGAGCTCATACCAGGCTCCAGCAAAGTAATTGCGAATCGCCGAGAATGGGCCACGGCGCTGACGCTTTGGCTTGGTTGTTTTTGATTTTTTTGCCTCGGTTTTGGCTGGTGCCGCAGAGGTTGTCTTTTCTTTTGATGTTTTGGTCTTGGTGGGCGTGGTGTCTTGCGCTGTGATGCGCGTCACGCGGTTGGTTGATGATTTTTTGCTTGGTTTCGCCACAGCATACTCCCCAAATTTAATAGCCTGTCTTTGCAGGCTGTCAAGCTCTAGTGTAGCGCGCTGCAGTGAGGGTTGTCAAGAGATGAAAGCTCCAATCTACTCTTTTTCTCCGTTAGCACTTACAAGTGCCATCACTGTTATGTGGCTCAGCGAGAGGTAACTAGTGGCAAAACGAAGTGTATCAGCCAAACTCATCCAGAAAATGCGGCTAAGATTTCTTATGCTTCTCACGCAGTGCTGCTTGCTGGGCTGCTGCGGGTAGTGCAAAGAAGAAGGTCGAGCCATGATTAAGCTGGCTGGTAAACTCGATGCGCGTACCGAGCTTGCGAGCCAGCTTGGCTGCAATGTAGAGGCCAAGGCCAGTGCCGCCAGTCTCGCGCGTGCGGTAGTCTTCGCTGCGCCAGAAGCGCTCGAGGATGTGCGCTTGGTCGCTCTTGCTAATACCAATACCAGTGTCGCGCACAGCGATGATAATGCGATTACCCTTCTTGCGCGCACTGAGGTGGACCTCTCCTTCTTTGGTGTATTTGAGGGCATTAGAGAGGAGATTTTGGATAAGCTCGCGTACATATAATGAGCTTGCGACGACATGACCCAGCCGCGGCGATGTCTCGAGTGTGAGAGCGAGCTGCTTTTTGGCAGCCTGGGAACGATACTGATAGTAGAGATCATCCATGAGCGCACGGACATTAAGTAGCTCTGGCATGTCGGCAGCACCACGCTCGGCCTGTGCAAGAGTACTGAGGTCATTAACCATCTTTGCTAAGAATACAACTTGCTCGTGGGCTGCATCAAGGTGGTCTTTGAGCGTGTGCTGCGGCATATCGCGCCGGTGGAGCATGAGCTGGATATTGCTGAGTGCCCCCTCGGCTGCAGTCAAAGGAGTGCGAAGCTCATGGCTTACCACACTAATAAACTCATCGCGCTCCTCCTCAAGCGACTTCTCCTTCGTAATGTCGCGCAGGATGAGGACGTAGCCATCGCTTGAATCACTCATTGTATTGATCGCGCGTATTGGAGAAAATATGATACTAAGACGGAGCATCTCGCCCGATACTTCCATCCACACATCATCGCGTGTTTGCGTAACGGTTGCAGCGTGAAGCAGCTGAGTCAGATAGACTGGTTGCTTGGTGCTATCGCGCAGTGGAAGGATGGTATCGATTAGCTTGCTATGTGGGCTTGTGTTGGTATCAAGCAAATCGAGTGTTGCAGCGTTGTAGAGTTGGATAATGCCCTGCTGGTCGGTTGCAATAATAGCGGTCGCGAGATTGTTGATAATCGTCAGAAGTCGATCGTGCTGCAAGGTCATTGCCTCGCGACTGGTATGCAGTGCCGAGCGGTAGAGATTGTGACGATATGCAAGGGCAACAATGACCACACCAAGCATAAAGGCCATCAACGTTGTTGTGGTAATATCAACAATACTTTGTGGCGTCAGCCAAAATGCATCAAGTGCTGCTGTAATAAAAAGCACGAGTGCACTGAGCAGCCACCCAGAGAAGCCAGCATAAGCAAACGCCGCTAACATAAACAACGACCACGCACAGGTGAACGGCACTGCTACGCCAGAGATACTGAGCAGATAGCTCGCAGCGAGACCATGATACAAGACGAGCTGCCACGCTCGCTGCTTATTCGTCTGCGACGGACGGAAACAGGTATAGAGACCAAGGGCAAGCCAAGCGCTGGCCGCCGCATAAAAAGACCATTCACCTGCCCCAGGAATGCGCTGCATTGCATCAAGACCGAGAAGTTTGCTGTACGCAAAAAGCAAGAGTGGAAAGACAACGCTGCTGACTCGCACGACAGTACTAGTTTGGCTATTGGTAGCGTATGGCGACACGCTTCTAGTATACCTGGAGTATGACGGTAGGCACAAGCGTTTTGTGTGACATTTGCTGATGTTATATCATTGGTGTTTCGCGCTTGAGCCGCTGCCGGTGTGATCGGTAGTGAGGATCATACTGCTCTACTAGCCCCCAAAAAGCTGAAGAGTGATTCATGTGGTGGGTGTGGCAGAGCTCGTGGATCAAGACATAGTCAATTAGCTCATCGGGGAGCTTCATGAGCGCAATATTAAGGCTAATTGTACCTGTGCTGCTGCAGCTCCCCCATCGAGTGCTCGCATGGCTGAAGCGAATGCGCTGGTAGGTTGAGTTGGTGCGTGTAGCAAGCTCGTGGAGGCGCTGTGGCAAGTAGGCTTTGGCTTCGCGGCGCAAGATGGTCGCAACTTCTTGTCGGATAGCGCACTGAACGGCTGGCTCGTCTATGGTATGTTCTGGTGGGAGAGAGACGAGCAGCTTTTGGCTTGCGATGCGCACAGTGGGCCGATTGACCATCTGTGTGGGGATGACAGCGATCGAGTGGTGCTTACCTATTGTCTCTCCGTCTTGATAACCATGCACCGCGTGCTGGTGTAGGAGCTGGCGGAGTGCTTGGCGATGAGTTGCAATGCTATGGCGGATGAGAAAGAGCGGTGTGTGCCGCGGGGCATTGGCGCAGAGCTGGCCATTTGGCGTAAGACGCATTGTGATGGAACGCACCTTGGCGCTGCGCTTGATGGTGATATCACCAAATTCATCGTCGTGGAGCGTAGAAGACATAGATAAAAGCCTCCCTCCTTTTAACCAAGATGTTATTTTATTGTACAATGTAGCGCGTGGAGCGAATTTGCCCTCGCCGTGGGGCGCTCGACATAGCACGCACTGGGTGGCTGGCTGGTGTTGGTGGTGGCACTTGAGTGCGCTGCTTTGCTACTGGTGGAGTTGTGGCTGGTGCTTTGCTCAGCAGAGCTTCGTCTTCAGTCTGTTGACCGATTTGCTTTAAGAAGGTAAGGGCGGCACGAGACTGTGATGAATACGGGTGCTTGCCGCTGATGACAAAATAGAGTTCGCCCGCGTTTGGCTCGCTAAAGCGCCGCACATAGTAATCAAACGCCTCGCGTGAGAGTCGCTGATTCTTGACGCTTCGGCTGCGGGCTGTGGCGACATCCGTTTGGACCCAAATGATTACTGGCCGATAGCCTTCACTACGCGCCCAGCGGACGAACTCACTTCGGCGAGCTCGGGTGTTGCTATCGCCTTCGTATAAAAAGGGTTGCTTGGTTTTAGCAATCTCTTGTAAAAATGTCTTCCCTACCACTGCCGCTGCTGCATCGTCTTGGCAGTAGCCCGAGAGCTCGTTGATATCAATAAAGGGTGAGCCAAAGGCCTTGGCAAACTGAGCGGCGAAAAATGTCTTGCCGCTACCGGGCAAGCCAACCATGAGTATTGCAAAGGGCCGAACTGGAGGCGTTGGTTGCATGTATTTTATTATAGCAGACTCTGCGTGGTGCGAGGGATTTTTAGCATAAACCAAATCAATATTCGCTTTACCATATAAAGTTCTTCCGGTTTGGCTATAGATTTGATATACTGGAGATAGTACAGAGGGGCATAGTACAACGGCTAGTATAACGGTCTCCAAAACCGTAGATTGAGGTTC
>CALHVV010000029.1 GCA_938036915.1 uncultured Candidatus Saccharibacteria bacterium | reverse complement strand
CCAGATGTTGAACAACGCTCACCCACCAGGGTGGGCGTTGTTCGTGTTGTGGGGCTCGTGGACATGTCGCCGACTGGAGGTAGTACGTGTGCACAGTGCGCAGGCTCTTACAGTTGTAGCGTGTAGTCAGATGAAAGATGTTAAAATTTGATTTATCAAAATAACGACGCCTGTAAAGAAGCTTCACCTTCGCCTACGTTTGTAAAGACAACACTCCGTCCGACAAGGGGCTTTATATCTAGCAAATAATTACTCAACTGACCATGCCAAATTAAGCACTGGCCAATTGCATAAGGTCCGTCAAGGAGGCTCCATGACATCGAACCAGCAGGCAGGATGCGACATTCTTCAGACTTCTGTTTCAGGTTGACGATCGTCGGCAGCATATCGCACCAAATCGTGTCTGAAACTGAGATATCTCGGTCGTCTGCAACTAGACGAGAAACAGCATGCAGATCAGCCGTTACCTGTTCTGCAGAAGGCAGAGTAGAGATAAGATTGGTCTTCAAATTACCGCGAACTGTCTGCGCGATACCATGAGCGTGCGATATTCTAGATTCCAGTTGACGGATAGCTATTCCGTCAGGTCGGCTCGCAATCCTCATAGCTGCCAACGCGCCCTGTTCGTACCAACGGGCTGGATGGCGTGATCGTGCAGCTGTACCAACTTTTACAACCCCACCTCCAAAAGCAGCCAAATAGAGGTAATGCTCTTGGGATACGTAGCTGCGTAGTTGTGGCGGCACAGCATTCAGGTGTTTAGTGTTGTGTAGCGCTACGAAACCCTCTTGAAGCTGACAAGACCGACATTGATGTCCCTTGGCCACCTGAGCAGCATGCGGGCAAGGAGTATGTGCTCCAGTAGTGCCATAAGAAAAGTCATAATAGCCAGTGCAGTGCCGTTCGCCCCTCTGTGATATTGGGATTCCGGCGGACAAGTTGATCGCAGTAATGACACCATTACGGATGATCTCGTAATGAGGATTACCGTTATTTTTCCACGTTATTCCGCAAAATATATCCATGTCTGTCATTTCTTTACAAGACCGTATCAATATATGCTGTTCACATGCTATACCATTATAGTGATGGTTAGCACGAAAATTGTCTGCTACTATAGAAAAAGGAGACTCAACATGCAAGAAATTACAGCACTATATAATTCTTCCCTCGCCGCTTACAACCGTTTAGCGCCGACGTATGGTTTGAAAGATGGCGTTGAAGTTATCAATGAAGACCTTGCGCGTTCGTTTGTTGCAATGCTTCCACCGCATGGCCGAGTTCTTGACCTGGGTTGTGGGCCAGGCCAGTATAGTCGATATTTTGCCTCACAAGGCTATGACGTCGAGGCAGTCGACAATAGCCCAGCAATGATAGAAGAGTTGCATCGTCGAGGAGTGTCAACAAAAGTAACGGCTCGATGCCTTGACATGAGACAACTAGATTATAAGGGCAACTTCGTTGGTGTGTTTGCCCTTGCCAGTCTCATACACCTCAGGCAAGAAGACCTTCCCGCTGTTCTTGCGTCAATCCGTGCTGCCCTTGTCCCTGGTGGTGCATTCCTTGCAAATTTTGCTATATCCGATCAGGGGCTCCGCTTTGAGCGTTTAACAGCCACCGATTACGCACAGTCTGGGCGATTCTTTCAGCATTACAAGACAATAGACATCCCGCGTCGCATGCTCGAGGAGGCTGGGTTCCGCATCGACCGAATTGATATTCGTATCGTGCGCCCGATGCTCAGTGATGGGACCCGAGGATATACTGAGTGGGCAAATTTTATGGGAGTACGGATAACGGATTAACTCATCATTTCTGCAATTATATTGTATAATGCAGTTACTATGCCTGCTCGTTTTCTTCATCGCCACAAACGTCTCACCTTCACTCTAGTCGTCATTGTGTGCTTAACACTATTTCTCAATTACGGCCCGTGGAGCGCTCGAGGTACTTTTGCGCGTATCGTGACGGAGGAGGTGACGCAGCGCGTCGATATCACCTATGACTCAGGCAATACAATGCATTATTTGGGCCTTCATGCCGACCCCGATGGGACCGTAATTGGGCGCATCCACCCCACACCTGGCCAAGGAACAATATCCTTGCCGGAGTGGGTGTTTCGAAACTGCTCACGCGGCTGTAGCCGCTGGGAATCACCAGAAGACCAGTCTGCTCATGCCGGTCTGACGCGTGCTTATGCTGTAGACAATGCCGTTGGCGGTAACTTCCTTCATCTCCCAACGTTTGGGCAACCAACTGCTCGCGATCTTTTTCTGCAAGCTATTGCGCCTGATGCCCGCTGTATAACACGCTCTCGGGGAGGTGTTGGAAGTTTCGATGTAGTGTGTATAAATCAGAAGACTGGTGCTTTTTTGTATCGGTTGTCCGAAATATCATCAACCCACAACGACTAACCCCTCGACTGCAGCATTGCGTTAATGAGTTAAATAATAACTAATGTGTGAAGCTCTACCCCACCAGGATTTACCAAAGCAGCCTGAAAACGACCTACTGCTTTGAAACACTTCCGCAAAAAACGACACGGAAGCTTAGCCGGACGACCAGTCAATACCCAAAAGTATTGGGCGTCTCGCGATAGATGTAGCTTCAAACTACAAGGTAATGGCTAGGCTCTCATCATTTTGTGGGGATATTAAGGAATTGGTCAGTCTAAAAATAAAGAGGGTTGTGAGCGCCTACTCCGTTTTTGTTGATCCAACTATACCATCACATAAAACAGCCATAAATACTCTAGCCCTTATCTTTGATCATTACTTTCCTGTTTTGATCTCACAAGAATTATACCAACGATACCAACAAGCAACAGTACTGTACCGCTAACGTAATCCGAATATACTTCAGGCCATGGCCGCACTATCGAGTATGGTATTAGTTTTCGAGTCACAATAGGCTCGAGAATTGCCCCTATCGGCAGGATGAACCAGAATATACGCGATGACTTTTTTGGCAAAGCTGCAATCCAGCCGCATACCCCCAGTGGCGCACATAGCACAAGAGCAGCAACAAACCAAAATGAATTCGCCATAAATATCGTGGGGCCATACACCCCAATAAGACAGCCAATACCGTAATGGAGTAGCAGTGTAAGCTCTGCAATAGCAGCGCCACTGATCGCCGCTTTTACCAAGCTTTGAGATCTCCACCCTGCCAAGAATGGCAACGCTGCCCAGACAACACCTGCATTAAATAACTTACTAAATATCTTGCGGATACAAGAGTATAGCTGCAACTGCCCTTCCATTTCTTGGGGAAAGTAGATATTGCTGACAAGCGATAGTATCGCTAACGCAAGAGATAGGAGAACGACGGTCAGGTATTTATGGCGAATTGTTTGCATGATCTGATCATAGGGAATTATTGAGTTGCCGTCAATCTGCATTATCAATACGACATCTAACAATACTGACGCCGTATTCCTCAAGAAAAACTGTCAGTCTCTGAAACGCTATATCTAACAGAACGCCAATTTTTGCTTGGTTGTTTCCAGACGCTGTTAGTGTCACACCAATCTTTCCTCCTTCTTGACGAATCGGACGAGTTTTCACATACACATCCACGAATTCACGAGTCAACACAGCAGATGCTTCTGCAAGGACCGACTCATCATTAGTACTTGTCATGATCGTCATTGTTCTTAAAAATCCGCTACCAAGGCGGCGTTCCAAAATACCGGATGCATGCCTACTGACTATCGCGCGAACCTCTGCAGGAACACCCGGAAGACACAGAACAGACATCGTATCATCTATATCAATAACGACCGCTGGTGCAGCACCAACCGGATTATAGATTGGCACTGCCCCAGTGGGCAGCAAAGCCATCTTTTTGCGAGCATTCCTTGCTGGTATAGACACATCCCGATCAACTATTCCTTGTGACTCCAGGTCACAATATCGTTTCTGGACATACTCGATTGCAGTTTGATTAATCTCGAGCGGCAACTCGAGGGCGCGAGCAACTGACTCTACAGTTCGGTCATCAATTGTCGGACCAAGACCTCCAATGGTAAAGATCAAGTCTGGATCCGTACGTATGCAATATGCCAACGCGTCTTGTATTGCAGTTGGGTCATCGTGTACCGTAACTACCGTCGTAACCAGCGCACCACGACCAGCAATTTGTGTGCAAAGCCAGTGAGAATTAGTATCGAGCGTGCTTCCATTGAGCACCTCGTCGCCTATTGTGATGATAGCTCCTCGTCTGCGAGACATATATACACCCCCTCTTTTTTATTATATTAAATGGCTAATTGCTGTGTCGTATTTTTGAGTATCACTAAATCAGAAATACTCTAATCATTCATTGAACTCTGATGGCATGCATAGGTAACCCTGTCACTCAAATTATTGATTATCTGTCGATCTGCAACACCCATCACCTCTTTCATTCAGCGCCACCCATCATTATCGGGAGCATAATCACCCATTGTTAATTCATCAATCAGGCTGCACATCATGCATTGCACCATCTTCATTCGAAGCTGTGGGAGGTACTTGAGCTTGTTCCTCCGCTTTTGCTGTTTGCTGTTCGGCAGCAATTTGTGCTCGCACTTGGCGTTCAATCTCGTACCGAAGCTGCTGCTCATTCTGTACTAGTGTATTTGGTTGTGCAGGTTGGAGGTAGCGCTGTACCTTCTCTAGATGTACCAAAATAGGCGTTACTATTAAGCCAAATACAGTGAGTATACCAAAAACTACCAAAAAACGTAGCGTACTTGATGTATCTCGCACATTAAACCATACCATACTCAAGCATGCCATACTTAAAAGACTGGCGCAAGTAACCGTCATCATTTTCATTCCTATGATGAAAGAGTTTTTGTTGGCGTATGACAAGGTCTTTACGCTAAGTGTAATGAGCAGTGCAATAATTAATGCTGTGAGCGTAAGCTTCGTCGTAATCGAGATGAAGTCGCTGCATATTTGTGTCTGAACATGATCTTCGTAGTCATAGTTGCTATAGTCGCTATAATGTCTATTATATCGACTCCCCGTACTGACAGAGGGACGACAAAAACTAAGAAACCGATAGAGATTCCACTGGATAACAAACATACCAGTAAACCACTGAGCATTGAGGATGATCGACATAATGGATAGAATTTTTATAACTATTCGGTTGTCGGCAAGTCGTGATATGTTGCTCATAGCAATTAATGATGCGATTGCGGCACAAAACGTCGTGAATAGGATTCGCCAATCAATTTCTTGCGATAATACTGCAAGAATCCCGAGAAGTGCGCACAATGTTAGCAAGCCAATTGACAGATAGAGCAGAACACTTCGCAATTGCGTTAGAGAATAGGATTGTTTCATGGCACTATCATACACCATTTACTATCTATGTCAACTCGCTTTAGTCATTTAATACACCACCCCAGCCGGCAATGTCGTTGGGACTGCTGGTGACTCATCCTCAATCGACGCGCATGGGTATGAGCAGTAATCAACCGACAGGAATCCAGCGGATCGGTAATTGCCACTAGCCTTCGCTCCACCAAATGGAGCCGCAGTCGTTGCGCCAGTCAGTGGCTGATTCCAGTTAATGATGCCTGCTTTTGTTTGCTGGTAGAATGCTTCGTATTGTGCGCGCTCGCGAGTGACAATGCCAGCAGCAAGCCCAAACTGTGTTGCGACAGAAACAGCCTGCACAATCGCAGCGTCATCTGCAAGACTTCCAGACCAGATTGGTTCGTTAGTGGCAGGGTTACGGGATACTATTCGTTGATCGATACCCATATTCATTAGCCTCTTTCTTCCTCCATTTTATTGAGGTATGGCAAAGAAATCAATTGCGACAAATAGCAAACACACTTCCTCCACAAAGTTTTATCGCCAATCCACCGTATATTCATTGCGTAGCATTGCAGTAATGGTGCGAGCTTGCAGGGTGGTTTTTGTACCAGGATTAAGAATGCCGTGAGGGTCGAAGAGCTGTTTGATTTGCTGGTAGAGAGCTGTAAGATCTGGGTTTTGCGTAGCACGGACGAAGCGCGTTTTGAGCCGGCCCTCACCACCGCTCATCACCAAATGACCGTCGTATAGCGCAAGCAGCTTAGTGAGCTCGTCGTAGAGCTTAAAGATCTTCTGCTTATCACTCACTTTGCGCAGTGAGAGGCGCGGATAGACGCCGTAGAGATTCAAGCTAGGGTAGCCAGCAAGAGGTAGCGGCAACTGCAACGCCCGAGCAAGCGGCATGAGCGCCCGAGCAAATTCTTCGAAGCGCTGCGGCGGCACATAAAACCCCTCAAACAAGCGCGGTGCCCCAACATGCGCGGCATCGGGCCAGCGATATTGGTCAAGCGCAGCAAACCCCGCCGCTACATCTTCATCATCGTCATCTTCAGCAATGGTGACGATCGTCTCGCCCGCAGATTGCAGCTGCTCAAGCTTGGCCTGTTTGCGAGCACGTGTCCGGGTGTTAAAGTCATCGAGTGTCACGAGCAAAACTGCCTGCGGCGTAAACTGCTGGGCAGCTTCCTCATAAAAAGCATACTTCTTGCCATCGCGGCGGAGCTGCTCAAAAATCGCTGCATCGAGATAGCTGAGCTGTGCTGGCTGAAGCGCGTCAATATCATCAATCGCCGCCTGGGCATCGCTGCTACTCCGAAATACCAAGGCTGCCCTTGTCTTGCGAAAGCTGAAGAATTCTGTCTTGAGAATCAGCTCGTCAATAATCCCCAGCGTTCCCTCACTCCCTACAAAGAGTGGCCCGAGGTCAAACGTCCCATCGGGCTGCTTAACCCGTGCAATACCACTGTAACCAGACGTGTCATTGGGGTTAATCTGCTCGATCAGCGCTGCATTGTCAGTAATAATCGCATCGATACCACGATAGATATCACCTTCAAACCCAGGCAAACCCTTGCGCCGGCTGAGCTCGCGCCGCGAGAGACGCTCTGTCTGCATGACGTCGCCGTTGGCGAGTACAACCTCGATCTGGTCAATCGCTTCGGCTGGATCGGTCGCTCGGCTGAGGAGCGTCCCGCGTGCACCAGCTGCAATAACTCCACCAACTGTACCTCGCTGGCCAGTCAGTGGCCCAACACCAGCACCATGCATGCTCAGTGCTGCCGCTACACTGCGTGCTGGTACACCTGGCTGGACGCGAACCCGCTGCGATTTGCCATCATATTCAAAGATTGTGTCAAGGGCTGCCGTATCGAGCAATATCCCCTGCCCCACGGCACCACCCAGCGCACCACAGCCAGCGCCGCGTGTAACAACTGGTATCGTGTGGCCCTTCTCAGCCATTTGCCAGGCAAAACGGGTGATCTTGCGAATATCACTCACAACGCGCGGCGCTACCACGAGCTCTGGTGTTGCAGCTAGAATACCGGCATCTGCACTGACTGACGCACGCCAATCGGCCCGAGTCGAAACAGACCCGGCAATATGACTGCGTAAATAATTTGCAATTTTACTCACATTTCCCCCGTTAGCTTACTGCTTATACTATAGCACAGGGCAGCGCATTTGCACCAGGTGCGGTACAATAAAAAAGTGAATCTATCGACACCACTCTCCCAGATCAAAGGCGTTGGGCCAAAAACAGCTGAGCAGCTTGCCCAGGCTGGGCTCTTGACCGTCAATGATCTCATCATGTTTTTGCCACGCAAGCACGATGATTTTACTGCGGCGAGTTCAATCGCAACGCTGACACCAGGCAATGTGACGATCACGGCGCGCTGCGAATCAATCAGCACGCGCACGGTGCGGCGTGGTCTCCGCATTACTACAGCAGTACTGGCAGATAGCTCGGGCAAGCTCAACGCCGTGTGGTTTAACCAGCCGTATCGAGTACAGCAGCTTGCGAGTGGGGATGAATGTTACTTTCGGGGACAATTTGAATATAAGAATGGCCGCTACCAACTCACTAACCCAAGTGCCGAGCGTGTCAAAGAGCTTGCCCACCATGACACCAACCTGCTGCCCATCTACCACGCAGTGCACGGCCTCAAGAGCCAGTTAGTACGCAAATTACTTACCGAACTACGACCACTGATCACAATGTTACCCGAGACACTCCCTCCGCAGATTGTCGCACGGGAAGGCTTAATGAGCCGGAGCGAGGCACTGCTTGCGATGCATTTTCCTACCACATCAGAGGACATCACACGGGCACGCCAGCGCCTTGCCTTTGAGGAGCTCTTTAGCTTGCTGCTTGCTAGTCAGCTCAATCGCCAGGCGCATGCTCAGATCCAAGGCTATGCCATACCGTTTGAGCAAGCTATCGTGAAGTCATTTGTGAGTGCTCTGCCCTTTGCTCTCACGGATGATCAGCGCCGAGCGGCCTGGGATATCCTGCAAGACTTTCAGCGTAGTACACCAATGAATCGCCTCCTCCAAGGTGACGTGGGAAGTGGCAAAACAGTGGTCGCAGGCCTGGCCGCTCGCCAGGCTGCCAGTGCTGGCTACCAAACCGCCTTGATGGCACCGACAGAGATTCTTGCCCGTCAGCACGCCGCCACGCTCGATGCATTACTTACGCCCTTCGGTATCAAAGTTGGGCTACTGACTGGCAGCGTGACCGGTGCTGCGCGCAGTGAGCTTGTGCAGCGAATTGCACGCAGCGAGGTAGATATCGTAGTGGGGACGCATGCACTCATCCAAGACTCGATCAACTTTGCGCGGCTTGGCTTTGTTGTCATCGACGAGCAGCATCGCTTTGGCGTGACGCAGCGCCAGAAGCTCCTTGATAAATCCGGCCATATGCCACACCTGCTTGCTATGACAGCGACACCAATCCCCCGTAGCCTTGCCCTGACCGTCTATGGCGAGCTCGATATTAGCATCATTAGCCAGCGCCCTGCCGGTCGCCAGCCGATCATTACCAAAATTATTTCTCCCGCCTCGCGCCCAGCCCTGTACCAACGCGTCACAGAGGAGCTCGAGGCCGGCAGCCAAGCCTATGTCGTCTGCAGCCTCATCGATGACAACCCCGACAATGACGCGCGCAGTGTTGAGACAACTGTACGCCATCTCAAGAGTAGCACTTTAGGCCGATGGCGAATTGGCTTGCTTCACGGCAAGATGAAGTCTGCTGACAAAGAACGGGTGATGCAAGAATTTCACCAGCATGCGTATGATATTCTCGTGAGTACCACAGTAGTAGAAGTTGGTGTTGATGTGCCAAATGCGACAGTGATGATGATCGAGGATGCTGAGCGATTTGGTCTTGCCCAGCTCCACCAGCTGCGTGGCCGAGTGGGACGTGGCACACGCCAGAGCTACTGCTATCTTTTGCTTAATAACCATAGTAGGCCGAGCCAGCGTCTGCGCGAGTTGGAGGCTTCTAGCGACGGCTTTCACTTAGCAGAAGTCGACATGCAGCTCCGCGGCCCGGGCGAAATTTACGGCAAAGCTCAGCATGGCGCACTCAATCTGCGCATTGCGAGCCTGGCCGACAGCAAGGCAATCGCCCGAGCCCAAAAAGCAGCGCAAGCCTTTATCGCCAGTGGCGATTCACTCGAACACTACCCGGAGCTCCAGGCAACCGTGCAACGCAATCAACGACTCACGACACTCAACTAAGCTGAGGTAATCTTACCTATTTTTAATTCTACCTTTTTTCATTCTCTCCATTCTCGCCCATTTAGGGGCGGGAATGTCATTTTAGAGTATTTCGCCCACATTCCAAACCTTCTCCTCATAGTAAATTTTCATCATTTCATCTAATGAAGTGCAGCTACTGTTTGTTACATAAAGTCATCAAATCTATATAGTGTGAGAAATACTAGGTATGCGTAGTATTTTCGGAGAAGAAACGTAAGGATGAGTGGACAAGCAAAATCAATCAGACCCCTCCTGCTCGCATAGCATCAGCTCGCTACATCCCACTGAGTAGCATGGAATACCATCAAAATAATGAAACGTGGATAATCTCAACAAAACACATCCATAGTAACGATTCAGCCACGCCAAAATCTGCTATACTATATGAGATATGTACAGTGGAACAACCTTTCGAGACCAGTCGGGGCACTTGGTTGGTGTTCATCAGCGAATCGACCAGATCGCACGGCGCGACCTTGGCCAGATGTGCAGCCACCATGTCGCCATTCTCCACTTCCCGAGCTCGCGCGACATTCTCCATTTCGAGGGCAATAATGGCCCCGACGGTATCAAACGCAAAAGCCCTAGCGTCGATGAACCCTGGCACTATATCGACCCTACCAAGCCAGACGACCGCGACCTCGTCGTTATGATTCTCGATCATCATTACAATCTTGTCCAAGCGCTACGCCAAAACAATACAGTGCGCGCTGCCTTCGAGGCAGCCTGGATGTCGCACGCTATCGTCGATGGTCTCACGCCGGCTCATCACTATCCGCTGAGTGACAAAATCGAGGAACTCTGGGGTCGCCCCAAAGAGGAGCGCCTTACCGTCTTAGATAAGAATTTCATCCATGGGACGACGGGGCTCGATACTATCAACAAAAACTGGGAATACTGGGGAGCGAAGGGTGTCTTTGCGACGCACATTCTCTTTGAACTTGGTGTGGCGGCCTCGATGCGCACTGCCCGTTTTGCCGACACCTGCCCATCGCCCGAGTGGGTAGCTGAGGCAGAGCAACTTGGTCTGGAGGCAGTCTTTTTGCGAGCAGTGCAGCGGGTGTATGCACTCGATATGTATCACACGTTTTGGCGGAATGGCTGGACGACGGGCTTAGCCTTGCAGACGCGCAATGAGCTCATCCCAGAGATTATTCGCACTGTTGCCTTCGCGTGGTACAGTGCACTGTGCGAGGCTTATCCATTATGAAAGTCCGAGTGATCGCTGGGCGCTATGGTGGGCGCTGGCTCGATGCGCCAGATAACCGCCGTACCCACCCAATGGGCGAGCGAGTGCGCAATGCGCTGTTTAATTCGCTTGGCGATGTAGTGCAAGATGCCCGCATCCTCGATGCCTTTGCGGGCACTGGTGCCGTTGGTCTGGAGGCGTTAAGCCGTGGGGCTCGCCAGGCGGTGTTTGTTGAGCGTGATCGCCTCGCCTTTACCATCCTCTGCAAAAATATCGCAGCGCTCGGTGCTGATCCATCCGCTACTGCAGTCAAAGCTGGCGTCAGCCCATGGCTTGATACGTACGATGGCGAAGTGTTCGATATCATCTTTGCCGACCCACCTTACCACGATCTCCAGCTTACAACAGTTAGCCGACTTTTTGCCCTTCTCAAACCAGGCGGATTTATGGTATTATCACATATAGGAATAGGTGAGGGGCCAAAATTAGCAAACGACATTGTTGTGGTGGACAATCGTAGTTATGGAAACGCACACCTCACCTTTTTCCGCCGAGCTGATGGACGCAGCTAAGGTTGCAGATACACCAGCTCATTTGGTATAATAACTTTGTTATGCGGATGTGGTGGAATTGGTAGACACGCATGCCTTAGGAGCATGTGCCCTCGTGGCGTGAAGGTTCAAATCCTTTCATCCGCACCAGACAAACTCTTATCTAAACCACCTCCAATCGAAATAGGCCGGGATACGGTTTTGGATAACAAAAAACGCTCGCCCATCGTGGCGAGTATTTTAGTGGACTATACTGAATGTAGGCAACTGAGATGAGCTCCTCGTGCAGCTATCACAAGGGAAAATACCACAGCTATTGTAGTCTCATGCCTATCATTGCGACAAGGTGGTATACTTGTATTAAGATATGACAGCTAGTTCACACACCACCAAGTCTAAGCATTTCGTTATCAGCATTATCATTACGGTGTTATTACTGGTTTTCATAGTTACTTTTGTATGGTTGCATCGCTCGTTGCAAACACAGCCAACTACAGCAAGCGACCTTTTCTCGCAACGCATTGCACCTCATGTCGTCTCGAACGCAACAGTGGACGGAACTTCTGGCGAAATACTCGCAAGCGACGGAAGATACGGCATAGTAACTGGACACCTATCTAAGCAAATTCGTCAGTCTATCACCACAAAGCAGCCCTTCGCTATATGCCGCTATAATTGCGATAACAACTGGAGTTTATTCGATAATTTACACACCAGCATTCCGGCACTAAATGAAAAGTTGCCGGATCGAGTGCGTCGTATCACTGCAGCTGCCACTACTGCCGAGAGTAAATGCGCAATGCGTCGATGGACGCCGCCTAGAGCATTACCCACCACATTTGAACAACTTTATTACGATCTTACCTCACGTTCTTCACGCAAGCCATCTAGCTACGAAGTATTTTGCTTTTCTATGAAAACTGGCGATTTTGTGTATGAGCTAAACGAGTTGTAGAGCTCTCCGAAGCTGGAGGTCTGCTCGCCGGCAAGACATATGACACTATTGCACCAGAGCTTGCGCGGTTTTGTTATAAAAAGCTTAATAGAGAGTAGTCCTTAGTTTATTCGGCACTCACTATAAAAATACTCACCCTGCTAGGTGAGTATTTTTTATATACTGCAAGTTTTCGCTCTTTTGGTCAGTGTATGAAAGTAAAGGTTTTTACTCCGTTACGCCCAAAACCCCGTCCAATGCATAGGCAGTCGTCTCCCAGCCATTGACGGCAATGCTGTCGATGCCCATCGCCCGGACTGGGTAGTCGTTACCTCCTTCTTCGATCTTATCACCAAAGAAAAGGACCTCGCTTTTTTCTAGGCCGTTAGCCTCAAGCAGCTTCTTCATACCGTAGGCTTTGTCGATACCAGGGCGGGTGATGTCGGTGCTGGTAGTGCCACCAATCCGTACTTCGAGGCCAGGCAGCTGCGCCGCTACCTTATCGCGGTAGATCGGCCGGACATCCTTGTATTTCTCTGCCCATGCATATTTTTCCTCCGGAGTGGCTTGCTGGCCGAGGGCCGATATGGTGATCTGGCTCTGGCGATCCTCGATAATCTCACCCGCTGGGTGTTCGCACCAGATCCCCATCTCCCGTGCGGTCGACTCAAGCACGCTCACGATCTGGGCTTTTTGCTCATCCGTCAAGTCCTCGGCATACTGCAGCTGCCACTCACTCGCCTGTGGGTCGAAACGATAATAGCGTGTACCACACGTCGGCATAGCGTGAAACTTAGCCAGTAATTCGGGCGATACATCAAGGCGGCTGGTCACCTGTTTTTGGATCTGCTTGAAGTCTCCACCAGTGATGACACATACATCATACTTCTCCAGTAAGCGCCCCAGCAGAGCCGCCATCCGGTCGCTCACGGGCGACTTCGTTACTGCCAACGTATCGTCTAGATCAAATGCAATCAATTTTTTCATGACAAATTCTCCTCTTGTAGCTAATTAATGTGCCATTATCATACCATAAAATATGACAAATACATAATAGAAAAATCGGTCGCTACCATTCTACCGAGCGCAAGCCACCGGCAACATCCATCTATCGTACAAGCACGAAGCTATTTTTGCCTTTTTTGATCAAGCTTGGACTCGTCGCTGGTTGATCACTGGTGATTTTTGCACCGTCAAGGCTAATGGCATTGTTTTTGATGAGGCGACGTGCTTCGCCATTACTAGCGCAGACCTCAGCCTCCACCAGAGCGGTCACCACTGATTGAGGTGAGACGGTTGGGATCTCGTCAGCCAGCGCGTCAAAATCTTCCTCGCGCAGTGCCGATAGGTCATTGTCACCAAAGAGCACACTGGTTACTCGCTCCACGCTCTCGCGGCGCTCATGGCCGTGGACGATATCGGTTACTTCTCGTGCTAGAGCCTTTTGTAGGGTGCGCGCGCCAGGGTTAGCGCGGTGGGTGTTGATCAATGTTTCGATAGTTGCTTGATCAAGCAACGTGTAGATCTTAATCAAGTCTTCGCTCGTCTCGTCATCGCAGTTGAGCCAAAATTGGTAGAATTTGTATGGACTCGTCAGCGCTGGGTCGAGCCATATTGCACCACCTTCCGACTTGCCAAATTTCACTCCTGTCTGCTTATTAATTACGAGCGGTGCCGTCAAGACATGAGCTTCACCGCCCTCGAGCTTACGAATGAGCGACACGCCTGTCACGCTATTACCCCATTGGTCGGCACCAGCCAATTGCAGCGTCGCACCCTTCTCGCGGTACAGATGCAAGAAGTCATAGCCTTGAATCAATGCATAACTAAATTCACCATAGCTAATGCCTGCCCCGCCTTCGCCGATCCGTTGCTGCACAAAATCGCGGTCGAGTAGCTGCGTCATACTCACGTGCTTACCGATCTGGTGCAAAAAATCGACATAATTAACGTGAGCGAACCAATCGGCATTGTTGACTACCGCAAAATCTTGGCCGCGAAATATCTGTCGAAATTGCGCCGTCAAGCCCTCAACACTACGCGCTACCGTTTCAGCATTGCGCAGGTCACGCTCTTGCTTTTTGCCATCTGGGTCGCCAATCATCCCGGTTGCGCCTCCCACAAGCAGCAGTGGTGTGTGTCCATGATCGATGAAGTGCCGGCATAGCATCATGACAGCCAAGTTGCCAATCGTCATGCTCGGTGCACTCGGGTCAACGCCGATATAGAAAGTGCGCGGCTCATTGATGTCATTGATATCAGCAAACGTCGTTTGGTTAATGAATCCGCGCCAGGTTAATTCTTCTGCTAAGGTCATATATACTCCACTCTTGCTCTTTCTTATGCTCATGTATTGCTATTTATTTTAGCACGAAATAGGAGCCACGCGGCGGGAAAGACTAGCCCTACACACCCATATAATGCTATAATGCAGAGGAATATCGTGTGTTAGAGGAATAAGAGATCGTGGTCAAAAATAATTTATCACATCGAGTTAGCGTCTACTCCAATCTTGCAGCCAAGCGCCGCACCAAAAAAGACGCCGAAGCCCGCCGCAAAGCGGAATACTTGGCGAGCTTGCCCAAGCAGCCCCTCAAGCGACTACTCTATCGGATGCATCCACGCCGGGTGGCACAATTCTTATTTAGCAAACGTGGGGCTTATGCCATCCTCAAGGTAGTTGGTGGTTTTTTCCTCGTGCTCGCCCTTATTATTGCCGGGCTCTTCACCTACTATCGCAAAGACCTCGATGCAATTCGCCCAGGCGAGATAGACAAGCGCGTCCAGACCACTGTTACCAAATATCTCGATCGCAGCGGCCAGCTCCTCTGGGAGGATAAAGGTAACGGCGACTACAAGCTCGTGGTCGATGGCAACCAGATTAGCGACTACGTCAAGAAGGCAACAATCGCCGTGGAAGACCGTGATTTTTATAACCATCACGGTATTAGCCTGGCTGGTATTTCTCGCGCATTCCTGAGCAACTCGCAGGGTAATGCTGTGCAGGGTGGCTCGACGCTCACACAACAGCTCGTTAAGCAAGCCTTCTTCGAGAAGAGCGAAATCGAAAAACGCGGCCTCGATGGTATACCACGCAAGATCAAGGAGGTGATTCTCTCGATTGAGGTCGAGCGTATGTACAACAAAGATCAAATCCTCAATCTCTACCTCAACGAAGCATCATATGGTGGCCGCCGCAATGGTGTCGAATCGGCTGCCCGCACCTACTTTCAGAAGCCAGCCAAGGATCTCACCCTAGCCGAATCAGCACTGCTTGCTGGTATCCCTAACAGCCCGGGACTCTACGACCCATATTACGTACCAGGTAATAGCGCCCTCATTGCACGCCAGCACAAGGTGCTTGATAGTATGGTTGAGATGAATTACATTACTAAAGAGCAGGCCAACGAAGCAAAGCAAGTTGCCATTCTTGACACTGTGAGACCAAAGGCTGAGCAGTATGCCGACATAAAAGCGCCGCACTTCGTCCTGATGGTACGCGACCAGCTCGAAAAAGAGCTGGGCAAATCGACCGTTGGCAAAGGCGGTCTCACTGTCACGACTACGCTTGACTCTACACTCCAAGGCAAGCTTGAGACTCGTATGCAAAGTATGTTTAATGGCAAGCTTACTAATTCTCACTGTGGTAATACTAACTGTGCGACCTATGCTGGCTTTACCAATGGCGCAGCTGCTATCGAGGATAATAAAACAGGTCAAGTGGTAGCACTGGTTGGGAGTCGAGACTTTAACTATGACGTCTTTGGTCAAAACAATGCCGCTACCGCCTTTATCCAGCCTGGTTCATCCATCAAGCCACTGGTCTATGCTCAACTCTTTCAAAACAAGGGTAATGGTAGAACCAACTACGGGAGTGGCTCTGTCCTCTCCGACTCAAAGATCAGCTTTGGCAGCTGGACGCCACAAAACGCCGATGGCAAGTTCCAAAACAACATTAATCTCCGCCAAGCCCTCGCTCGCTCGCGCAACATCCCCGCCATTAAGGCTATGCAAGAAAATGAGCGCAATAGGCGCGGCAGCACCTGGCAGACCATTCGCGAGATGGGCGACAGTGCTTACTGTACCCAGGGTGCAGATGCCCAAGCTGGCCTATCGAGTGCCATCGGGAGCTGCGGTACACGCCTCGTCGACCATGTCAATGCCATCGCATCTTTAGCGCGAATGGGCACCTACACCCCGCAATCAACTGTTCTCAAAGTAACCAACAGTACCGGCCAGGTCCTCAAGCAATACACGGCCTCTACGAAGCAGGTGATCGACCAGCAAGCTGCCTACATCGTCAACGATATCCTCGGCGACTCCAGTGCACGGGCTAACCTTGGTGGCGGGCAAGACTACATGCCACAAATGAACCGCCTCAAGGCAAAGACCGCCGTCAAGACCGGTACATCAAACTCCGAGGTCAACGGCAAGGTGGTAGCAAAGGATATTTGGACAGTCGGCTATACCCCAGCCCTGTCGATGGCTGTTTGGCTGGGCAACTCTGATACGTCACCACTCCGTAATGGTAACTCACTCATCCCCGCTATGTTGCTCGACTACACTATGGCTGATGCCACGCAATACTATGTTAGTCAACACAAAGCATCATACAGCGACTGGTTCTCTGCACCAAGTGGTATCCAGCGGATCAACAACGAGATCTATCCATCGTATTACAACAAAAACTCTAACCGCAGCAGCAACACAATGTCATTCGACCGGGTGTCTAAGAAAAAGGCCACAAACTGTACACCAGAGTCAGCTCATGTGGATATCCCTGTTACTCGGTCGAAAGACTCGTCAGGCAAAGAGACTGTCTCAGCTCAAGATGGCTATGATGCAACCAGCAATGACGATACTCATCGCTGTACCGACTCCAAACCAAGTGTCTCCGTCGCCGTAAGCTCTAGTGGGCAATCGGCGACGGTATACTACCGCCAGGGCAGCCACCCACTCCAACAGTTAGAGGTGAAGGTGGGCGACCAGCTCATTGGCACGCGCCAGGTCAACAGTGATGGCGACACCAACGTCTCTATCCCCTCCTCTGCTGGCAAAAACTTCACTGTGACTGCCACACTGACAGACAGTGTATACTACAGCGACAAAAATACCGCTCACGGCCAACGAACAAGCTAGTGTGTTTGTAGAGAACAATGAAATACCCTGCGACTGTATGTGCAGGATTTTTTATAGTGGAGTTTACTAGCATGACTGGAACTGCATTATCTCTGTTTTGAGCAGCGCGCGCTACATACAAATACACACTACTCTCAGCTATATGGAGTTTAAATCTAGGCTTCTATATCTATCTACTCCAAGCCTGTTATTTGCCCCTTAGTGGTATAGCCTACACCCTTCGAATAAGATATCGGGGGATTAGGCATCTCCATAATGGGAATATCAAGAAATTTAGAGCTTACGATTAAAAATAGAATACATCTGCTTTGGAGTCGATCATCGCGATTCTAGCTCATCCAAGAATCCTTAGCCAATTATCTCTCACAGCATGCCTTCGCGCAATCATCATAGACTCCACACCCATCACAATTTCTCCAGCTTCTCGGACGAATTAAGCTTACCAGTTACATGCGGCAGATAATAAAGGCCTCACCACCCTCACCAACTGCCGATGCAGCTCCGGCGCTCCCGCTAGCCAGGTGAAGTTCTCGTGGGAGCGGTTCAGGGCATTGTGATAATCCATGGGGTTGCCAGCAATATCAGTATAGATGCCACCCGCTTCCTCAATAATGATCTGCTGCGCGACATTGTCCCAGATCTTGCTTGTTTGGTTGGCGCAGGCGCCATAGGCACCCCTCGCAACCATTGTTTGGTCGACGACACTATTAGACGAGCGGAGATTACGGATCGAGAGGACGATGGCACCGAGTAGCTCAGCCTCGCGCTTTGTCCGGGCTGGATCCTCAGGGTGGCCGTCAATACCATACGCGACGAGACTATTAGCAAGGTCAGTTTCGTGCGAGACACGGATCTTCTGGCCATTACACCAGGCACCCGCGCCCTTGGTCGCAACGTAGAGCTCGCCAAAGGCAGGCAGGGCTATGCCACCAGCCACTGGGGTGTCGTGATCGAGCAGCCCAAGCATAATGCCATACTGTGGTAGCCCCGCCGCGAAGTTACTCGTCCCATCGATCGGGTCAACCACCCAGGTGTAGCGCGACCCGTTATCGATACAGCCCAGCTCCTCGTCGATGATATTATGGTCAGGGTATGCTGTGCGAATTGCGTCCGTCAGGAAATGGCCAATCTCCAGGTCGGTCTCTGTCAAGACTTGGTTACGATCTCCCGCTTTGACCGAGTGAGAGAGATTGCCAAAGTTTGCGACGGCAATCTTCGCGGCGGTGGTAAGGGTGGTAGTGAGAAAGTCTCGATAGGTATACATAATTACTTCCCCTTTCATGGCATTACTACTATCAGTATAACACCCTGAGAATTACATATCAAAAATCAAACAATACCTTTTTGCTACCTGCTAGCTTTGTAATAATCCCTCCTGAGACAGTCTAATCTTCAAGCCATGGTGCTCGCGCATGAATTGGAACGACTTCTGGCCTCGTCATGATACGCTTATCTATGTACACCTTCAGCTAAGAAATATAAACTACTAATCCGTCTGCTTTTTTACCAAATCAAGCAGCGCTGCTTCGTGGTCAACACGGCGACGTGATGGCGAGCGAGTAGTTCGTTTTTTGGAGGTAGCTTGCGTGGTTGCTTGTGAGGTGCGGCCCGTTGTTGGCTGCTTGGCATGTCCGGATTGAGAAGATGAAGCAGCCTGCGGAGATTTCGGAGCCGTAGTGGCTCGCGCGCGAGAGGTACGCTTGGCTAGCTGCTTTGATTGTGGTTGCTCTGCTGGCTTTGTTTTCTCACGAGCCACACGCGCCGTTCGCTGGGGCTGACTTGAGGCTGGCTGGTCATTTTTCTTGTCTGTTTTTTCTGCTGGAGCTGTGGTAACACGAGCCTGCGCTGGTTGGCGAGAGCGCGAGGTCTTTGCTGGTTTGGGCTGAGTAGTTAATTGAGTAGCCGGCTCTTCTTGCGCTACTGCTTTTTTCGATGGTGTTTCAGCTGAGTGAGTTTTGGCCGGCTGAGTTGCTGGCTTTTTGACGAGCTTGGCAAAGATCATCTTGCCTGCAGCAGTCTGGAGGTTGCGAATAATCTCCACTTCACAGGTGCGGCCCAGCTGGCTGCTGGCTTGCTCTACGACCACCATTGTGCCATCTGGCAAATGCCCAACCGCCTGATGAGCATCCTGGCCCTTCTGGAGGAGCGCTAGCGTCAGGTGCTCACCAGGCAAATGCGCCATCCGGATGCTTTGCGCCAGCTCATTGATATTGAGCACGCCAATCCCCTCCACAGCGGCAACTTTATTGAGATTATAATCAATCGTGAGCAGCCACGCGCCATGCTGCTTGGCCAGGCTCAGCAGTCGCTCATCAACCCCTTCACGTGCTTTGCTGCCATCCTGCAAGAGCTCTACCTCAACTTCGTCCATCGCCTGCAGTTCCGTCACGACGTCGAGGCCATAGCGCGCACGAGCTCGCTTGTCGCTGTCGGCATGATCTGCCAAAAATTGCAGCTCGCCCACCACACTCCGTGGGATCACCAGCGTGTCACCAATAAATCCTGTTTTGGCAACGGCCGTAATGCGGCCATCCATTAGCACCGACGTATCGACTAACAGTGCTCGCCCCTTCGTCTTGAGTGTGTTACGCGGCAATCGAGCCAGAAGATAACTGACTTCGCCAAGGATAATAAGTGTGATGATAAGCAACACAAGAGTAGATAATTGCATGTTGTTCCTTTTGTTATGTTTTTAGATAGGTAATGAGTGCGCTGCGGATATCGCGCACATCATGGATAAAGGGCGTCTTAAGGCCACAATGCGGGGCAATCGCTTTGGTGAAGCCGAGTTTTTGCGCCTCAGCAATGCGCCGCTCGGCTGCTTGGGCACTACGCACTTCACCACCAAGGCCCACCTCGCCAAACACTACTACGCCATCATCAAGGCGTCGGCCAGCAGCAGCACTAGCAATTGCCATGACGACGGCTAAGTCGGCCGCCCGATCAGCCAGTTTGAGTCCACCGACAACGTTGATGTAGATATCTTTATCGGATAATTGCAATTTGGTGCGCCGCTCGAGGACAGCGATCAAAAGGTTGAGTCGGTTGAGATCAAATCCGCTGGCTGTCCTCTTAGGATACCCGAAATGGGTTGGATTGACAAGTGCTTGGATCTCGACAAGGATAGGGCGGTTACCCTCAAGGGTGGCCAACACCACCGAGCCATCGGCATTTTGGCGCTCAGCAAGTAGTGCAGCTGAGGGGTTCTCGACCACTGTCAGGCCGTGCTCACCCATAGCAAAAATCGCCGCTTCATTCGTACTGCCATAGCGATTCTTGATGGCCCGCACCACCTTAAAGCCGCCATAGCGATCGCCCTCAAACTGCAGTACCACATCCACGAGATGCTCAAGTACCTTGGGCCCCGCGATTGACCCTTCCTTCGTCACATGACCCACCAGCACTACCGCCGTCCCTGATTGCTTGGCCGCTTGAATAATAACGTTGCTGGCGTTAGTAATTTGGCTTACAGTGCCTGGTGCACTGGTGATCTCAGCCAGACTCAACGTCTGAATTGAATCGACAATTACCAGCTGGTATTGACCGGTACGGATGGTAGCCGCAATATCATCGGCGCTCGTACTTGCGGCAAAAGACAATGCCTCGTGCTGGTCGGCACCCAGTCGCGTCGCTCGCAGCGCTACCTGCCCAGCCGACTCCTCACCGCTGATATAGAGCACCGCTTGCTGCTGCGCAACCGCATGCGCGACTTGGAGCAAGAGAGTGCTCTTGCCTATACCCGGTTGCCCCGCCAAGAGAAGCACACCACCCGGCAAAATACCACCACCCAGCACTGCATCAAGATCGGCAATGCCCGTTGCAAGCCGAGCTGCTGGCTCATCCTGGCTTGCAGCAGTGATTGGCCGCGGCTGTAGCAACGTACCTTGGCCAGCGCTGCGTGCCACAGCCGATTTACCCACTGGGGCTGGTGCTTGCTCGACGAGGCTATTCCACTGGCCACATTGCTCACACTTGCCCGTCCACTTTGGTGAGCGCGCACCACACTGCTGGCAGACAAATATCGTGCGAGCTCGTGCCACTACACTTGCTCCTTAGGCTGCTCAATGCCATTAATGCTTTGGTTCAGCTCATTAGCGCGTACCGACAAGGCATTGAGCCGAGTGATCTTCGCATTATATATCTCAACGCGCTGATTAATCGCGAGCCGCTGTGCCTCAAGTGCTCGCTGGCGTGCCAAGAGCTTCTTGCGCGCTGCCTGAAATGATGCATCATCGCGAAAGCCACCATTTTGGGCTCTGGCATTAAATACCTTGATATCAGCCGACAGCTGCTCAGCCATCTCTTTGTACTGTGCTTGGTCAGTGGGGAGCTGGGTAGCTTCTTGGTTGATTGCCTTGCTGAGCGCTTTGGCTTCTTGATCGACTTTGTCAAAGACAGCTTGGTAAGCATCGCTACGTGCGACGATCGCCGCACGGTTACGAAAATACCGACCATAGTGCTGCTCTAACTCGCTGCTGATTGTACCAATCTGCGTGCCAATAATAGAATGAAGCTCATTATTACGCTCGCCTGGCTCAGCCTGGTCGTAGTACTTGACCATTGAGGCGATGACCGGGTTGGTCTTGATCTTGGCGTACTCTGCTTCGATAAGTTGGTCGATCCGGTGCCGCTCGCCCGGGCCAAGCCGCTCATATGCAGCGTGCAAGAGCTCGTGCGCCGTCGTGACGGGCTCGGCGTTAGTTAGTTCTTGATTCTGCACATTGTAGACGTAAATCCGGCGCAAGTGGTAGCAACCAAGGATAGCGGCTGTGCGCTCAGTCGATTTGCAGCTTTTGTTAAACTCAGCCTTGTCCTGCAATTGTGGCTGACTCGCATAGAGCAGCTGCCGACCTTTGTCCGTCAGCTCAAGCTGGTCAATCACCGCTTGCATTGCACTATCGGGCTGGTACCGGCTCGCCACTGCAGCATCGTAGAGCTCTGGGCCATAGGTCAGCCCAGCCCAGGCCATGCCACCGATCATCACCAGACCGACCAGTGTTGAGAGGAGGCGCTTAGGCCTTTTCGCTACGTGCGTCAATCGTCAGCTCCCCTTTTCGTACTCCAACTGTCAAGACCGACCCTTTGGCGTAGTGATGGGCCAAGATCCCCTCCGCAAGGCGGTGCTCCAGCTCATCCTCAATTGTGCGCCGCAGCGGCCTCGCCCCAAAGGTGTGGCTGTAGCCCTGAGCGATCAACCGTCGCTTTGCTGCTGGCAGCACCTTGACGGCAAGGCTCTGGCGCGCCAAACGCCGGTTGAGCTCAGCGATCTGCAAGTCGAATATCTTCCCAACCTCTGGTTTGGTAAGCGGGCGGAAGGTGATGATCGCATCAAACCGATTGATTAGCTCTGGCCGCATGAAGCGCTCCAGTGCCTCGCGAGTATACGACTCGTTGCGTCGCTGCTGCTGTGCTGTATCGTCCTCGTCGGCCAGTTTGGCCTGGAAGCCGAGGCTGCGATTGTGCTGCATTTTGTCTGCTCCAAGATTGCTGGTAAGGATGATGATCGTGTTACGGAAGCTCACAACACGGCCAGTCGAGTCAGTCAGTGTGCCATCTTCAAGGAGCTGCAGCAACATCTGGAAGATATCGGGGTGAGCCTTTTCAATTTCATCAAACAACACCACACTATAGGGTTGACGCCGCACCTTATCTGTCAATTTGCCGCCATCGTCGTAGCCTACATAGCCAGCAGGCGCACCAACAAGCCGGCTCGCGGTATGCTTCTCGCCAAACTCACTCATATCGATCTTAATCAGTGCGTCATCCGAGCCAAACACCTCACGAGCAAGCACGCGCGCCAGCTCGGTCTTGCCGACACCGGTTGGCCCCATAAAGACAAAGCTACCGATCGGCCGCTGGCTGCTCGCCACCCCACTACGACTGCGCCGAATAGCCCGAGCAACTTTGCCGACTGCTTCTTCCTGGCCAATCAGATATTTCCCAAGATGTTTCTCAAGATTACGCAGCAGCTTCGCCTCACTTGTGCGGACTTTCTCAACTGGGATGTGTGTCATCACAGCAATAGCATGAGCAATATGATCCTCGGTGAGTACTAGTGGAGTTTTGCGACCTTGCTCGCGGCGGGCCTGCTCGAGTTGGTCAGTCAATTGGCTAATGCGCTGCTTATAGAGAGCAGCACGCTCGTAGTCTTCTGCTGCCACGGCGTCTTCCATCTTCTCGTTGAGCGCCTTGAGCTCGCGGACATACTCGCGCTGCTTGCTTGGCTTATGTCCCTTCTTAACGCGTACTAGCGCTGCTGCTTCATCAATCACATCAATCGCCTTATCAGGCATAAAGCGATCAGCTACATAGCGGTCACTCATATATACCGCTGACTCGATCACCTCATCGCTGATCTTCACCCCGTGGTGCTTCTCGTAGTAGCTGCGCAACCCTTTGAGGATTGCTACCGTATCCTTCACGCTTGGCTCCTTAACGAGCACTGTCTGGAAGCGACGCTCCAGTGCGCTGTCTTTCTCGATATGCTTGCGATATTCCTCCAGCGTCGTCGCACCGATGAGGTGCAACTCACCTCGGGCTAGCGCTGGCTTGAGGATATTAGCTGCGTCCATCGCTCCGCCCTCTGCCGAGCCAGCTCCTACAAGCATGTGCAATTCATCGATAAAGGCAATGATGTTGCCCTGCTTGGTAATCTCGCGGATCAGTGCCGTCAGCCGCTCCTCGAACTGCCCACGGTATTTAGTACCAGCCACAATTGCCGTCATATCGAGCATAACCACTCGCTTGTCGAGCAGATTATCTGGCACATCCTCGCGGACAATCCGCTGCGCGAGACCTTCAACGATGGCCGTCTTACCAACCCCTGGCTCACCCAGCAAGACGGGGTTATTCTTGGTGCGGCGGCTGAGAATCGTTACAAGGCGCTCGGTCTCGCGCGCTCGCCCCACCACGGTATCTAGCTCGCCATCGGCCGCCTTAGCCGTGAGGTCAGTGCTGTATTTGCTGAGGGCACTGCCACCGCGCGGCATTGGCCGCCGCTTCGTGTCGGTGCGGGTGCTCGTGCCACCATGGCTCTCTTCGCGCATATCATCAAAGTGGGCTTCGAGGTTGCGGACGATTGCCTCAGTATCTGCCCCCATTTCGCGTAGTAACACAGTTGCACGGGCGTTATTTTGCTTGAGCAAGCTATAGAGAATATGCTCTGTGCCAAGCTCATCATGTTCATACTCCTTCGCAATTTCCCACCCCATCCGGAGCGTCAACAGAGCTGTCTCAGATAGGCCAGTTGCCCCACCAGTCCGCACCGTAATACTCTTGAGCGGCTGCAGATGAAGTGAATCTTCCGCCCGGCGTAGCGTAATGCCAGCATCGGCCAGTACCTTAGTGCCCAGGCTAGCGCTTTGGCTCAGGATACCAAGGAGCAGGTGTTCGGTCCCAATATAAGGGTTGCCGTACCCACGGGCTATTGCATCAGCGTACTGGACACTCAGGCGAGCATCGTCACTCAAATGACTAATAAAATCTGCAAAATCATCTTCCATGTCGTCCTCCAAAATCTGTGGCCAAAAAGCCACCCTACTCAGTATACGCTGCTTATTAGCACTCGTCAAGGTGGAGTGCTAATAACACGCAAAACCCTACTCTATCATGAGTAGGGTTAGCGTGTCGCAGCGCTTTGCAATTTTACGCTTGATTTTCAATGGCGCTAAAGAGATCATCCTCGATATTCTTGCGTGGCTTGCGCTCAGCAGGCTGGCTTGCTGCTGTCTCGATATCAAGCTCAAAGCCGGTAAGGCGACTCGCCAGGCGAACATTTTGCCCGCTGCGGCCAATCGCGATCGACTGCTGGTCTTCTGTCACATATACCTTGGCATGCTTGTGCTCGCGGTCGATCTCGACCCGCACTACCTCGGCAGGGCTGAGGGCGTTGCGAATGTACGTGTCGGTGTTTTCGTCGTACATGATGATGTCGATTTTTTCTTGGTCGCCAATCTCATTGACAACGGCATTGACCCGCGTGCCATGCCCACCAACGAATGTACCAACCGGGTCAATCCCCGGCACCGTACTCAGAACGGCTAGCTTGGTGCGGCGACCTGCCTCGCGGGCGATCCCCTTAATCTCAACTGCCCCTGTCTCGAGCTCTGGCACCTCTTGGCGGAAAAGATACTCGATGAAGGCTTCGTTGCCACGGCTAAGGATAAGCTGCGGACCACGATTGTCGCGCTCGATATCCTTGATGAATACCTTGATGCGGCTGCCTGGCACGTAGCGCTCGCCTTGGATTTGCTCGCTCTGCGGCAAGATGCCAGTTGCCTTGCCCAGCTCGACCCGCACAACGCGTGGCTCAACTCGCTGGACAATACCCGTCACAACGGTACCAATCTTGTCCTCAAACTCTGCAAGTACTACCTCGCGCTCAGCCTCGCGCAAGCGCTGCAACACCACCTGCTTGGCAGTCTGAGCGGCCACACGGCCAAAGCTCGTCACATTGTGTACCTCCTCAACGGTACCGCCCAGCTCAGCATCGGGGTTTGTCGCCCGTGCTTCTTCTAGGCTGATCTCTGTCGATGGGAAGTTAACTTCCTCAACGATCTCACGAATGACGAATACCTTGGCAGTGCCGTCGTTGAGATTGAGCTCTGCCCGGACGTTTTGGTCGCGCTCACCATTGTCGCGGCGCCACGCGGCAGCAATTGCTTGCTCGATCACACCCAGGACAGTTTCCTCAGGCAAATTCTTTTCGTCAGCGATCGTGCGCAAGGCTAACGTAAGCTGCTTAATATTAAGGTCTTCCATATTATATACTCCTTTCTATGAAAAACTCCGACCTGCCGGCCGGATATCTACCTATAAGTGTAGCGAATAGCGCGAAGGATGTCAAATGAAGTGGCGGGAGTTCTTATCCAACAATCGTCAACACATCACGGAGGTCGGCGATACCCCATCGTGCATGCCTGGCGGCAGGTGAGCCAGCAAAGGCTACTCCATTACCCGTCGCAGCAAAGAGCGGTACGTCGTTCGATCCATCGCCCACAACCAGACAGTCGCTCAGCGAGACCTGCTGCTCGGCAGCTAGCTCGCGGAGCTGCTGTAGCTTGGCTGCTGCATCGTTATCTGGCGCATCAATCCGACACAGCATGTCGTGGTTATCAAATATAAAATGATTGCTCTCGCGCCAAAGCACCACGCCAAGCTGCTCTGCTACCATGCTCACCAAGATATCCATCGCACCAGAGTTGATGGCCACGCGGTAGCCCCGCGCTTGGAGCGCCGCAACGACCATTTGAGCATGTGGCATATAGGTGTACTGGCTGAGGACACGCTGCACCGCCTCTCTGTGGCAGTCGCCCCGCTGCTGGTAGCGCTGCAATAGCCAGGCTTGACCCTCGGCATCAGTTATCTCGCCTTGAGCGGCACGCGCTATCAAAGCAGCATCTTCTTCTGGTGTGATGCCCATGGCGAGATTGAGATTGCGCCAGGAGTTGTCGCGAATCAAGGTATGGTTAAGATCAAATACGATAAGCTTCGGCTGCATTAGCCAGGCACTCCCTGCCCAGGGCACGTAGCGAGGACGCGCTGCATGGCAGCTTTTTCGCCTGTGGTGACCCAGAGGTGATATTTATGTTTGACGGCAATTTGCCGGGCAACATACTGGCAGCGAAACGGCTTATGGCTAGGCAGCCACGTGGTGGCATCACCATCGCCCTTTTGCTGGTTGGCCGGGCCATCAACCGCCAGAAGCTCAAGTGGATCATTAGCAAGCTGCTGCCGCTGCTCGCTACTGAGCTGCTGTGCACCGGTTTGCCAGGCATTGCTGAGAGCTACAACGTGGTCGATCTGCACCGCGGTACTCGTGCCACTCCCCCGCTGAAAGGTGATGCGCTTGCCTGTGTATGGGTCATCGAGCTGGCCACTGGCTACCTTGCAATTACCACTCACCACCGCCTGCTTGAGGTCACGTGCGAGGATGATATTGCGCGTGTCGCAGCCATCCATCGTTGCCCAGACCGCGCCAAATTGGCTACGCGCATATCCAGTCTTGGGTGCACGACCTTTAACAGGCAACGCCTCGAGTACTGCTAGTGCCTCGCCGTTACCCTGTGGCAAGTGACTTGACTGCGCCAACTGCCACGCTGCATATATCGCGAGCGCAATCATGACAACACCAGCGAGCAAAAACATCGTTATGACGCGGCGACGGCGATATTCCATAGTCATATCATAGCATAGGGTCAATTTTTGGTAGGCTCATGCACATTCCGGTATACTAGTTTTATGCAACAGGTTACTCATCTCATCGACTTTTTTATACCAACTCACTATCAGCTGGCGCTGGATATTGATCGCCAGCAGCGACACTTTGCAGGGCAAGTGACGATCACTGGCGAGACAACGCAGGCCGATACACCAATCAAGCTCCACGCCAAAGACCTCACGATCACCAGCGCAACGATCGACGGCCAGCCAGCCTCTGTGGAGCATAATAAGGACGAGATCTCGCTACACCTGCCAACGCTGGGTGTAGGTACTCACACCATCACCCTCGCCTACGAAGCAGCCATCACCGACTCTCTCCATGGTCTCTACCCCTGTTATTATCAGCACGACGGTGCGAAGAAAGAATTGCTTATGACACAGTTCGAGAGCCATCATGCGCGTGAGGTCTTCCCGTGTGTTGATGAGCCTACTGCCAAAGCGACCTTCGACATAACCGTCACAACTGAGCCAGGCATCACGGTGCTTGGCAATATGCCCGTCCAGTCGCAGCAAGAAGCAGATGGTCGACTCACCACTACCTTTGCCCAGACGCCGCGCATGAGTACCTACCTGGTGGCTCTCGTGATGGGCGAGTTGCAGCACATCACTGGTCAGACGAAAGACGGCGTAGAGGTGTCCGTCTGGGCTACGCCAGCGCAAGCCCCTGCGAGCCTTGATTTCGCTCTTGAGCATGCCATCCGCTCGATCGAGTTCTTTAATGAATACTTCGACACGCCCTACCCCTTACCTAAATCCGATCACGTTGCAGTACCAGATTTTAGCAGCGGTGCAATGGAGAACTGGGGGCTCATCACCTACCGTGAGTCTGCCCTGCTAGCCGATCCAACCACGACGACTATCGCCGACAAGCAATACATTGCCACCGTCATTAGCCACGAGCTCAGCCACCAGTGGTTTGGTAACCTCGTCACGATGAAGTGGTGGGATAACCTCTGGCTCAACGAGAGCTTTGCCAACATGATGGAATACCTGGCGGTCGATGCCATTCACCCCGAGTGGCACGTGTGGACGGATTTTTGTAACCACGAGGGCGCGCTGGCCTTTGGCCGTGATGCGATTGATGGCGTGCAGCCCGTCCAAACAGCTGTTCATCATCCGGATGAAATTAGCACGCTCTTTGACGGGGCGATTGTCTATGCTAAGGGTGGTCGTCTCCTCTATATGCTCATGCATTGGCTGGGCGAAGACGCCTTTCGCACTGGTTTGCAAGCATACTTTGCTACCCATGCTTATAGCAATGCCGAGGGTGATGACCTATGGCACGCACTGAGTCAAGCCAACGGACGCGATGTTGCCGCACTGATGAACCACTGGATTCGCACGCCTGGCTACCCAGTCGTTGCAGCCTCGCATAGCAGCTCGCAGCTCATGCTTGAGCAGCAGCGTTTCTTTATTGGCCCACACACAGCCGATGATACCACGTGGCAGATTCCGCTTCATAGCTCATCACCAGCTATTCCAGCACTGCTCACCACACAGCGTACAGTAGTAGAGCATAGTCTGGATGAGCCAGTCCTTCTCAATCATGGCAATGTCTCGCACTTCATTACACAGTATGATGACGTACTGCTAGAGCGTTTGCTTGGCCAAGTGCAGCGTGGTGAGCTATCTGTCGTCGATCGCTCACTCTTGCTCACCCAACAGCTGTTGCTAGCGCGGAGTGGCCGCGTATCGAGCGCCAGCTTACTCACCCTCCTTGACGCTTACCGCAATGAGACAGACGAGCATGTTTGGAGCGTGATGTCGTCAGTGGTTGCCCACCTCAAGCTCTTCGTTGAGCCACACAGCCCTGCCGAGCAAGCACTGCGGCAGTTCGTGGGCCAGCTCGCTCAGCAAAGTTATGACCGCCTTGGCTGGAGTGCACGCGCCGATGAGCCCGAGAACGACACCAAGCTCCGCTCAACGATCATCGCGCACATGCTCTATAGCGAGCAACCTGCGGTGATTGCCGAGGCGCAGCAGCGCTATGCAGCGGGCGGCTTGTTGGCTCTCGATAGCGAACTACGCAGCCTGATCGCCAGTAGCGTTGTCCGCCACAGCCAGCAACCTCAGCCGTTGATTGATGAGCTTCTGACACACTATCGGGCAACTGCCAGTAGCGACCTGCGCCAAGATATCGCCAGCGCCGTGACGAGCACGCGCGACGCCGCGAGTATTCACAAACTGCTCACCCTTATGATGGATACCGAGACAGTTCGCACCCAAGATACCGTCTTTTGGTTTGTCTACCTGCTGCGCAACCGCGATGCACGTGACGCTACGTGGCAATGGCTGCAAGATAACTGGCCATGGATCGAGCAGCATTTTGGTAGCGACAAGAGCTTCGATTACTTCCCTCGCTATGCCGGCAACATCCTCGCTTCGCGCCAGCAGCTGGGCGAGTACCAGCGTTTCTTTACACCACTGCGCAATGAGCCAGCCCTCACTCGCGTGATTGATATGGGCATTACAGACATCACCGCCCGCGTTGAGCTCATTGAGCGCGATGGCCCAGCGGTTGTGGCAGCACTCACGAAGGTATAGCGAGACGTGAACCACGCCCTTGCATTTCCCGATACTATTCGCTTTTTGCCAATGCAAGCCAGCCTGTCAGAAAAATAATGCACTCTTGCACTCTATCGAACAAAGCAGTAAGAAGGTGTGATCGCGCAGAAGAATATAGATCTATATACCTTAGGTCGCAAAACCGTCACTACTCAACGGTCTCAATCCGCACCACCCGCGGCGGGCTGCCACTAGTAGCAATCGCAATGAGTTGGAGGTTCATAGTGGTGATGTGCTCGTGGTGCGCGTAGAACCGCGCGGCATAGTGCATTTGGTTGCGCTTCTTGCGCGTAATCGCCGCGAGGCCATCACCCGCATAGTCATCCGTACGATGCTTCACCTCAGCAAAATACAGCGTATCGCCACGCTTCGAGATAATATCGATCTCACAATATTTCGTCCGCCAGTTACGCGCCACAATCTGATGGCCGCGCTGCTGCAAAGCACCTGCTGCAGCTGATTCGCCAGCATGGCCACGTGTAGTCGTTGTGTCGGATTGCTGAGTAGTATGCGCTTCGTCTGCTGGGCGAGGATCATCGTTGCGGTAGTGCTGAAGTGGTTTGAAGCTCAGCCGATGCAGTAGCGTCACTCCGTGGGTGGCAATCGCCGCTCGGTGCTGCGCTGTGCCATAGCCAGCATGCGCCGCAAAGCCATAGCCAGGGTAGAATGCATCTTGCGCAGCCATATACTGGTCGCGCGCCACCTTCGCAATGATCGATGCCGCTGAGACACTGGGCACCAACGCATCTGCCTTAGGTAGCATCGTGACGTACCGCTCTAGTGCCGTCCCAGCCAAGAAGTTTACCTTACCATCGATCACAATCTCCGTGAGCACAATAGCTTGCTCGCGGCATTGCTGCTGCACAGCCTCTACTGCGCGCCGCGTTGCCAGGCGGAGGGCTTGGCTCATCCCCACCTCATCCAGCTCTGCCGCACTCACCCAGCCAAGCGCATACGCCGCCGCTTGCCCTTGAATGACTTGAGCAAGCGCTTCACGGCGTTTTTTCGTTAATTTCTTGCTGTCGTCTAACCCATCAATCGCCGCACCACCCAACACCACTGCGCCAACCACCAGCGGGCCCGCCCATGGCCCGCGCCCAACTTCGTCAATCCCAAGTATCATACTATGATTGTCTCATATTTCATAGCACTATGTATACTGCCGAGCTGCGGGCTAGTTCAGTGCCGCGCTATACCAGCAACCATGCCAAACTATTGAGCACCGCTCTGCAGTATGTGATGTATAATATACAACCTTTATCTCTGTTTTTATTCGTATTGCTTGCTGATTTGCCTACTTTCTGTTGCGAGAGCATAACTAATCCATTACAATCAAGGCGTACCCTCGGCTTAGCAACTATTACTTCATCATAAGGAGGAATATGACAAAAATGCTTTGGCACACGCTTTTTGCTACCGGAGTGATTGCATGTGCCATTCCTGGGTGTGCTGGCATCCCCACCGGGCCAGCTGCAGCAGTGCCAGTGTATACCATACAGCCACACGAGGTGTGTACGCATCAGCACCATACAGGTGCGTATACGCTTGATAAGAGCAATCCATACGGGTGGTTGTGCTACGACCTCACCTACTCGATATCGCTCTTCTCGGGCTTCACCTTCACAGCCAAGGGCAGCCTCAATATGCAGGCATACTGCACGGCCCACCACCATGGCACGCGTGCCATCGTCGACCGTCAGCAAGCTCAACCAACCTGGCAATGCGTGCCATAGCATTCACCACACAAAAGATAGAACAAATAAACTGTATAGCGTCATAGTAATAACACGAAAGGATCATTCATACCCACCATGGAAATCACCGGGCCAGCACCACTCCTCATACTAGCAGTCGCACTTAACGTCGTGTATTTTATCTTGTTGATCTGTGGCATCTGTTGGGTTATCCGGCAGGGCCGAAGCACCAAGCAGATCAGACGGCACGTGGCTGCGATCGACGAGAATCTCGAGGCGATTCGCGCCGTTCTCACCGAGCAAGCAGAATCTCGCAAGACAAAATAATAGCATCGGTACACGAAAGCATAAAGCCACCCTCAAGCGGTGGCTTTGCTTTATGCCTCGCTACTTAGCTATTTATGCGCTGCGACGAGCTATCTGCTGCCACCCCACTACAGCCAGCCACACTAGCCAAACAAGTAGCGCCCCAGCAGTATTGGCCGCGATATCCCAGTTGGTATCATCCAGCGGCAAGCGAGCCACGCCAGTCTTCGCCACCAGCAGCTCAAATAGCTCATTCATACAGCCAAGTGCCGACACCAGCGCAAACAGCGAAAATGCCTCCACTAGCCAATACCGGTGCCAACCCAGCGCATGCTTGACGTAAAGCCACAGGCAGCCGGTAAATATCCCACCACCAATGAAGTGGGTATTAAATGCCGTGTCTTGCCCATCGATCAACGGTGATGGCACATACCACGAGATAAAGAACAACCCACACGCCAGGTACAGGAGCCAGCGGTAGCGCCGCTCATGCGCATAGCCATAATGCTGCAAGATAGGTGGTATACTACTCGCCAAGACAATTGGTATAACAATCGAGACAACAGTAAAGATACTCATATTATCTAGTATAACATCAACTGCAATCTAGCTGCCACAGGCCTATCGCGTATTATAATATACCTACCTCAGCAAATACTTTGATATATTATCTCCGCACCTTACCCATTCATCGTATCCTCGTTTCACACTCAAGAGAAGTTACTGTCAGAATATCACAAGACAAGCGTCCAAGACTGAGCAGGCTAAAGACTAGCTCCCACACAAATCCGCCCCTGATATAGAGGCGGATCAAAAATTTCTCGCATGACGGCTATTCTACGCGGCTTCGTGGCGAGCGGCAACCTCGGCAGCCTTAGCGTCAAGTTCAGCCTGCTTAGCATCTTCGGCGGCCTTTTTCTCGGCAGCATCCTTAGCCTTCTCTTCCTTGAGACGAGCAGCCTCGGCCTCGGCATGAGCATCGTGCACGTTGTTTACCGCCTCACGGTCGAACTGTACGGCAGTTAGGCGAGCCGACTTACCACTGCGGCCACGCAGGTAGCTCAGGAAGTTGCGGCGCACCTTAGCGCGGCGCATCACCTCGACCTTCTCAACGAGTGGACTGTGCAGCAAGAACGACTTCTCTACCCCTACACCACTGGTAATCTTACGCACGGTAATGCGGCTGGTGTGCTGACCCTTGTTGTCGGTGCGGATCACCACGCCTTCAAACATCTGGATGCGCTCTTTGTTGCCTTCTTTGATTTTTTGGTGGACGCGGACTGTGTCGCCGCTCCGCACATCAACAACGGCAGGCTTCTTCTGCTGGTCATTGACTTTTTGGATCAGTGCAAAACTCATGACTTTCTCTCTATTTAATTATTAGATGACAATTCAGTTATTGATTGTACCATATTTTGTGTGCAGGGAGAAGAGGGAGAGTAGTTTTTATAATCACTACTCAAAATAATGGTCTCTTCGTTGTTTTTACAGCAAAGAGACCATTATTTCTTAGCGCAGAGTCTCTATTTACGACACTTGCTGCTGGGCACGTTTGACTATTGCTTCCATAGTTTCTCGCGAGATTGGCTCTAGGAGAGTGCTAGGTGATACATTTCCCTGCACTTTAGCGGTGCCACCAATCCGTATTAGATTACTTGAGTCATCACCAGTAATATCAGCACCAACAGGAATCCGCTCTCCCCCATTAGGAGCTTGGATATAAACATCATTGCCATCACCAGCTTTCTTGGAGCTCGAATTAAATGTCTCTGATTCATCAAAGGTCAGTTTGTTACACATACTAGTACTGATTGCGTTACCATACTTATCAGACATCGGGAGGTTTGGATCAAATGAACGCAGTGTAAACGTTGACATATCAACTGTATACAGCCCAACTACTTTGCCCGATCCATGACCAAACCCTGTGTCTTCACGGTAACAGAAAGGTCGCACACCAACGTAGCCGTTACCTGCTTCATCAACGTCTTTGACAACGCCACCAAGTACATCCACAGACCCTTCTTTGACGGCTTTTGCTAGCTCAGCAACGGAGGGCATCTTCTCCTGATTATTCTCTGCTTCGTTTGGAGTTGGAGATGGTGTTGTCTCTGGCGATGAAGGGTGTGATGGTGATGGTATCTCCGTTGCTTTGTTAGTAGAGTGAGATTGCTTAGGCTGTGAAGTCTTGTTGCGTGCTGGCGCTTTGATGGATGGATTTGCGGTTGCTGACGACGTTGCTTCGGCAGTGGCAGCAGTTTGAGCGGACTGTGCTCTATTCTCTGGTGCTTTTTCAGAAGAGCCACAGCCTGCCAAGGCGCTAGCTCCTATAGCACTCAAGGCAATAACAGACAATACTTTTTTCTCTGCGCGACCCCAGAAACTTAAGCGCTCAGAACTTCCCTTCATTTTTCTTTCCTCCTCTTTCTCTGTACCATCACTGGTGGATGATGCCTATTTTGGATTTATAATCTAAACTATACCGCACTTTGGTATATATAGCAACTAGTTTAGCTGGTGGTGCTTTCTTGGGCTGCGCTTGCTCCACCTTCGCGGCGATTCACTACCTGTACAGCTCTGTTTTCGTACGCTTGCTGGAATTTATGCTGGAGCACACGCTTGGAGGCATCATTGCGCACTAGGTCATACATCGTCTGCGAGTCGTATGCATAGAGGGTAAGCACAAGCGCTTCGCCAGCAGACGGTAGCGCACGATTGCGCAGCTGTTTTTTGTTGATGAGCCCAGCCTGCCGAGCTTTGTTGAGGAATATCTCTAGGTCGTACTCAGAAGCGTACTGGCTCCCTATCTCGGGCAAATCTTGAATAGGAAATACCTGCTTGTCTGCATTATCGTCGGCGCTATTTTCTCGCAAGCTATCGATCAGTGGCTGTGCAAGCTCTACAAGCTGCTCGATCTGGGCGCGCACTTCTGCACTGAGGGCGGCCTCTGCAGCGTGGAGCGCTTCTTGCTGCTCTTTGGCTTCTGCTGCTTGACGGTTAGCGGCAGCACGGACGGCTTCGAGAGCTCGCTTTGCCAGTGCATCATCGATGTCTGGCACGCTGCTGGCCGAAGCTTCATTTTCTGCGCTACCAGCGGCTGGTAGCGCCTCGCTGCGAGTAGTGTTGGCTGCTTCATGCGCTGCAGCTGCGGCCTTATGCGACGTCCACTCAATCATCTGAATCCGGTGTTCGGCACGGCGGCCACTTACTGGTCTCTCTTCTGTTAGTCCTTGCATAGCAATGTTTGCCGACACCGCACGATAGACGGTAATTGACTTACGTCGCCGACCACGCTCATCAATGGTATATCGCTGCCCACGCTGCAGTACAAGGTCGCTATGCTCCAGCTCTTCTGTAATAATCATGACAGGGCGATCTGATCTTTGTGCACTGTATAGTAAGATACTTGCTCGCTTATACCGCTCGAGCTTTGTTTGCACTTCCTCTGGGTCATAGACCTCATCGCCCAATTCTTGCACTGTCCACGCTTCGCCAGCAGACCCCACAAGCACCTCCGCTAGCCGCTGGCTGGCGTCTTTTTTGATAAACTCTGGTGTTATACGGCTACCATATCCCAGCTTGTTGCCTGAGCGTGATGTTTGGTCATCATGAGGGAAAACATCAATATACCCGGGCTCGCTCTCATTGTCGGTCGACTGCGCTTCCTCAACCGCTTCTTTGCCCCAGATACGAATTGCCGTCTCCTCAGATACGACTGCCAAAGGTGGCTCCGTGAGGCCCATATAATACGCCAGCTCGGCGTTGATCTCACCAATCCTATCTTCGACGATTTGGCGCCGCTGCTGTACGTCTTTGCCAAGCCGGGTTTTTCTATACATTTTATCAGCCTGCTTTGTTGCTCCAGCGCCCGTCAATGGCGCATAACCAAGATCCGTTGCAGTTCTGATCGCTCTATCTTCTGCTCTATAGCCGCCCTTATCCATTACTCGCCCTTCTTCTTCGGCTATTTCGGCAAGCGTAGCCTCGCAGATTGCTCGCTCCTCTTGGTAGCGTTGGAGAACACCTGGTGGCACCGTGCTCCTCTCGCCAGTCTGCACAAACTCCTCGAGCGCTTCTTGCTGGTCGTTTTTAATTATCCGCAGATTTTGCCCATTAATATCCTCCTCATATTCGTGTTCCGATTCCTTCGCATCACGAATAGCCAGCTTGACTTCTCTGTAGAGTTCATTATCTTTTTTGATTGCAACTTCTATTCTTGTAGATGCATACTCGGGACGAGTATCGTGATGAGATGGCTGTTGGTCTATAGATCTTTTCATTATCACTCCGTGTTATGAGCCGCTGGGGCTATGCAGGGCTCCTTGCTCGGTTTGTATCATGCATCATATAATAGCATTTGGCGCGAAAGTATTGCAATAACGGCTGTTTGTCCTCGTACTACTCCTTTCTCTTTCTCGCCTGTGTGCGGTATACTAGAGTTTATGGATTATAACAAACTTGCACTCGACCTACATAAAAAATATAAGGGCAAAATCACCACTAGCCTGCGCGATAGCGATGAGCTTGACCGCGATAAACTCAGCAGCTACTACAGCCCTGGTGTGGGCGCAGTCAGCAAGGCAATTGCAGATGACCCCACTACGCTGCCCACCTACACCTGGACGAATAACCTTGTGGCAGTCATTAGTGATGGCTCGGCCATCCTAGGCCTGGGCGACCTTGGCCCTAAGGCCGCGATGCCGGTGATGGAGGGTAAGGCGCTGCTGTTTAAGCACTTTGCTGGTGTCGATGCCGTGCCAATCGTGCTGGACGTACACCAGCCAGAGGAGATTATTGCTACGGTTAAGGCAATTGCGCCAAGCTTTGGCGCAATTAACCTCGAGGATATCGCCGCACCTCAGTGCTTCGAGATTGAGGAGCGCCTTAAGGCTGAGCTCGATATCCCCGTCTTCCACGACGACCAGCACGGTACGGCTGTGGTGGTACTAGCTGGGCTGATCAACGCTGCCAAGCTGACGGGCCGCAGTCTGGCCGATAGCAAATTCGTCGTGGTCGGCGCTGGCGCTGCTGGTACTGCTATCATTAAGCTGCTGCACACCTACGGTGCCCGGCATATCGTGGCGGTTGATAGCAAAGGCATCGTGGGCAGCCACCGTACCGACCTTAACGCCGAAAAGACTGCCCTGCTTGCCTATGTTGATGCCGCGCAGCAGGGGTCACTGGAGGACGCCATGGCAGATGCTGATGTCTTTATTGGCGTATCGCGCGCTGGGTTGCTGACCCCAGAGCTCGTTGGGATGATGGCCACAGACCCAATTATCTTTGCCCTGGCTAACCCAGTGCCAGAGATTATGCCAGATAGTGCCAAAGCAGCCGGCGCTGCCGTCATCGCCACTGGCCGCAGTGATTTCCCCAACCAAGTCAATAACGCCCTGGCCTTCCCGGGCATCTTCCGCGGCGCGCTCGATAACGGCGTGCAAAAAATCACCGACGAGCACAAGCTCGCCGCCGCCCAGGCGCTAGCAGCGCTGGTCGATGAGCCCACAGCAGACTACGTCATCCCCTCACCATTTGATGAGCGCGTGGTTGAGGCCGTGGCGACGGTTATTCGCTAGGTTGATATTTATGCTCGCCAAAGTCTACATTTCCTAGATCTTACGCCCCACTTTATATACCTTATGTAACCTCGTAGAGCACTGGGTATATCGGTGAGTTTTGTCACGCAAGAGACAGTAAGCCTAAGAAATAAAACTACGTAGTTTTATTCCTGTATAGCTTCTCTTTAGATACTACCTACGCGCTGTTTGCGTAACTCTCGTCGAGAACGTCCAGTAATTTCTGCCAATGTTGCCAGCTGGTGCTGCTTATCACAAACACCGATCAGCATAATCAATTCGTGCACCTGCATCGCTGCAAGTTGCTCACGCACACTCGCAAGTCCATCGTCCATCTGGTTGACGCGCAGATTCGATATGTAGACACGCATCACATTGTGTTTCGCATCCTTACTGTAAATCACAGGGTGCGAGTAAGTCGATTCGCCGTTTTTATCAACACTTGAAAATTTACCAGCATGAATTAAGCCACCGTCCGACATAGCCACCTGAGCATAGTGTGTGAGACGTTGCTGTACATTTGGTGCTATATAATCCCATGCAGTCGATTGATAACCATCCATCCGACGCTCAATTTCTTGCAGTGCTTTGCTACGACAATCAACCACGAGCGCCCCAGGTACGTTATCGACAACAACTTTACAACTCACCGTACTATCACGACCGTCCACCTCAAGCCACGGTACAAGCTTGTGCGGCAAGGGAAGGTAATCAAGCGACACACGTTCGGTTTCTGCACGAAGGCGTAGTGGTTCTAATACTGGCAGCGACGTGACATTATCTGGCTGATTCGACTTGTTAGGTAGCAGGCCTACTGAGCCTTCCATGCTGCGTCGTTTATTGCTAGATATATTTGGCAAATCGTGGGTTGCTAGCTGGTCAGCTGTCGGTTGGTACGCTACTAATGCATTGGCTAGCCGCTCAGCCGCCTCAGCAATGATCTGTTCCGTTTGCATATCAATTAACTGACGATCAGCGTGCTGTGCACTCTTTGGCCAGAGGCGATCAACCAAGCGCTGTGCTATATCATGAGTTATTGCCTTATCCGATCGATCAAACCATTGTAAGAGTGCAATTTGCGTCTGGCTAATTTGTGGTACATGCTCTGTGAGATAGTGGCAGAAGGACAGTAATGTATTAGCCGGTACCGTTGTATATTCCTCGTCTCGCGATTGTTCAAGCTGCCGAGCCTGCGTAACTAACGCTGTATGCTCCGTTTGCAATGCATCGAGATGTTGACTCTCCGATTTACAGATTGCAACTTCGTCATCGTAGCATGGTTGCTGTGGTTCATCAAAGGCTATCTGTTCGCACTGCACCACTGCCCAATCGACTGCCTCCTGAACTAACTTTTGGTATATATCGTTAGCTGCCGATGGCAGCAGAGCTTTATCCTGCTGCCATTCAGTACGCTTTGGAATAACCGTATGACACCAATCTGGCACCTGCACTATTCCGCCAGCCAGAAATACCGCCTTAACGGCGCGCATGCTTCGCATCGCTAGCTTGTCGCGCTGCTTATTGATGTATTGCTGCGCACGCTCCGCCGCTGCCGGATATAACCGCATATTTGTTGTACGCCACGAGTTAGCTTCGCACAATAGTGCACGACGCACACAGTATTTGTACCTTTCACTTGTAAAGTGACACTGCCGAAGCGTATGTTCAGTATTTTGCATAGCTATAGCCGCCTCCTTATGCTGTTGCATCACAAGCGATAAGTGTTCAAGCACACCACCAAAGACTGTAAAACTCGCATTGAGTGATGCTATATCTTCTTCTAATTGCTGTTCGTTTAGGCTCGGCTCACGCTCACTAGACGGCGTTTTACCAACACTGTCTGGTAGCGTTATGCTAAGCTCTTCTCCACTAGGGTTACGGTCTATGACAGACACTTGAAGTGATTCGGGTTCTCGTGGATAGTCAATCTGTTCATGCGACATGCCATAGTATAATACGCAAAAAATGATACTTTGTCAAAAAATCCGCTATATAATACATTAGTACAGATCGGCCCTAAGTACTCTTCAACAAGATAGCGCGCTATATCACCCGCCCAACTTCCTCTAGCGTTGTCTCGCCGCGCAGGGCCGCTAATACGCCAATTTGCTCGAGGGTGAGCATACCTTCGCGCTGGGCGGCTTTTTCGATGACGTCTGGGTGAACGTCGGTAAAGTCTCCGCGGATGAACTTCTGAATACCTGGAGTGACGATAAGCTGCTCCATAATCACCATGCGGCCTTTGTAGCCAAATGGCGCATCATCGCTCGGTACTGGCCGCCAGAGCTTGAAGGTGTCGAGATCGGGATGCTCTACCTCCTCAGGAATATCAGCCAGGACTCGCTTGACATAGCTCCGCGTAGCGTCGTCTGGCTCATAGGCCTCTTTGGTCTCGTCCACGAGGCGCCGCACCAAACGCTGCGCCACCACGAGGCGGATAGCGCTGGCAAAAATCGGGTTCACACCAATCAGGTCGATCATCCGACTAAAGGCTGCACTACTACTATTGGCATGGAAGCTCGACATCACCAAGTGGCCGGTAATAGACGCCTGGATGGCAGTGCGCGCCGTATCGACATCGCGGATCTCACCTACCATCACGACATCTGGATCGAGACGGAGCACACTGCGCAAGCCCTCGCCAAAGCTTCCACCGGCGTTGGTATTAATTGGGATCTGCGAGATGCCAGCCAGGCCATATTCGATTGGATCCTCCAGAGTAATAATCTTGCGGTCGGTCGTATTAAGGGCATTGAGCATGCTATAGAGCGTGGTAGATTTGCCCGAGCCCGTTGGCCCGACCATCAGCACAAGGCCGCGCGGATGGCTGATGATTTCATCAATCTGCTGGCGCTGCTTAGGCGGAATACCCAGCAAATCAAGATTGAGCAAGCTTTCATCGAAGTTAAAGAGACGCAGCACGGCATCCTGCCCATACATGGTTGGCACAGTCTCAACACGGATGTTGAGCAAGTGTGTTGCATTGCCATGCGTTACATCCTTTTGGATGTGACCTGACTGCGGCTCCATCGAAGCACTCGATACGCCAGCTCGGCTGGCGAGCTCACCCATGATCACGCGATAGCGACTCCGGCTAATCGTCGCTACGGGGTGGAGTGCACCATCGACACGGAGGCGAATCCGGATATCATGGCGTTCATTCTCGATGTGGATGTCGCTCGCACCGAGCATATCCGCCTGGTTGATCAAGAAGTCGAAAACCTCCTCACTACTGACTCGCCCAAGTGTCTGGCTCACCTCGGCGATGGTCTCACTGTCGCCTGCTTTGGCAATCTTAATATCGTCATAGACGATCTTCTTTGGTGGGTCGAAGCGGTTCATCAACACACGGTAAGCACTGAGGCTAATCAAATAAAATTCGACAGGTAGCCCCTGGTCCTGATAGGTACGCCGCGTCCGCTGGATAACGGACTGGGGTGTTTGTGTCGTAACGGCAAACTGATACGATTCCTGCTCATTGCCATCAGTCAGCGGCAGCATATAGAGGTTGTGCATCTCCTCGATCGTCATTAGGTCGCGTGCTAGTGGCAGTGTCTCCTCGATGGGGCGCATATCAAGGTACTTAAGGCCAAGAATGCGCGAGCGTTGCTCGGTCGACGCCTCATCTTGCTGGCGACGACGTTGTTGGACTTCATCTTCATTCATCTTTCTTAGTGTAACAAAAAGCTCGTGGTAAATATAGGGGTAAATCCAAAGCACTTTAGGTATAATACAACTATGCCAGAGATTATTGTTATCGCGCACAACATTCGCTCAACGCACAATGTCGGGGCGATCTTTCGTACCTGCGAAGGATTTGGTGTGCAGCGGCTTATTCTCAGTGGCTACACACCCTATCCCGATCTTGCCCTTCAGCCAACCCCACCGCACTGTGCCTACCACCTTGAAGAGACAGTGCGAGCCGACCCACGCCTGCCACATATTCGCGAGAAGATCACCCAGCAGATTCACAAGACAGCGCTTGGTGCCGAGGCCCTTGTGCCGTTCGATTATCAGTCTGAGCTCGACCTTGAGCAGTTTGCTGGGTATCGCATCGTTGCACTCGAGCAAGCTCCTACCTCTGTTACCATCTCGCAGTATCAGCCACCAGATAAACTCGTCCTTTTACTTGGCGAAGAAGTTCATGGTATTCCGGCCGAGACGCTCTCGCTTGTGGATGACATCATCGAGATTCCGATGTATGGGCAGAAGGAGTCGTTTAATGTGTCGGTTGCAACCGGTATTGCGCTCTATGCACTCACAATTGCTGGATAGTTATAGCATCATATGTACCCATTTTGTTTGCGTTGTGGCAAATATCAGGTTATACTAGCAGCAGGTGGCACGACCAAGCCACCGCCCACAACTTGCCTGTGCTTGAGCTTATTTCGCTCGCCTCGCAAGTATCTGGCCTCGCGCCGCCCTGGTCGTAGACGCAATTGTTCGAAGTTTCTTATCTGACACGCGCAATCTGCAGACTCCCAGGGTGGCGCGAGTCACCCCCCCTTCGCGGGGACGGCATTATTTAACAACAACGCAGTCACTACCGAGGATTTGTGTAAGCTCATCCTGCAGCCGCTGCTGGGCGTCGACCCGGAACGGCAGGCGAATCGCCGACGTTTTGTCATCACCGAGCATCATAATAATATCGTGCTGGCCCGGGTTTTGCGTACACAGCTGCTTAAACTTCGTAAGAGCAGCCATATCATCGGGGTTCTTGACCCTCACATAGACCGTTGGGAGCGTATCAAGCGGTTTGGGCGGCGGCCCTACTGGCACTGATGCGGCTACACGTGCCGATGCTTGTGCTGAGCGCTGGGTATTTTTTTGCGATGATGACCGGCGGCGCGGCGTAGCTGCTGGGCCGGTTGGTGCAGACATCGTGCGACCAGTTGCTTGATATTCGGCTAGGTCGGTATCAGTCACGACGGTGATTTCATTGGCAATTAGCTTCGCTTCATCACCAAGGTTTCCATCACGATCGCGCGCGCTCACCTTGCCGCTGGCAGTGATTACCACATCTTGCTCCAGCTGGCCAGCAAGCTTCTCATACAGATTCGGGAAAATAATAATCTCACTCTCACCCGATTTGTCCTCGACTCCCACAAAGGCCATCTTGCTACCCGACTTCGTCACAATCGTCCGCAAGCGCGTCACGAGACCACCGATCGTCACTGTCTGGCCGTCGATCTGTGGTGAGACAGTGCGCAGTGGCACGGTCTGCTCAGCAAAGAACGTGTCATAGTGATCGAGCGGGTGCGCACTAATGTAGAGACCAATCAGCTCGCGCTCCCACATGAGGCGCTCTTTGTCGGTGTGTTTGACGGGCGCTGGCTTAAGCTCAATTGATGGCATAACCTCGGTCGAGCTATCAGCAAGGCTGCCAAAGAGATCGGTTTGGCCGCTCAGTGCTTCCTTCTGTAATTTACTCGCAAAAGCAAGGACATTCTCAAGATTAAAGAGAAGATCAGAGCGATCACCCAGCGCATCAAAGCCGCCCGATTTAATGAGCGACTCCCAAACCCGCTTGTTACACTTACTCGTCGAGACACGCTTGGCAAAGTCCTCCACCGTAGCAAACTTCCCATCGCGGTCACGCATCTTGACGATCTCTTCCACTGCTCCCACGCCAACACCCTTCACTGCTGCCATACCAAAGCGGATCTGTTTCTTGCCCGGTACCACAGCAAATTCCTCGTATGATTCATTGACATCAGGGTTAAGCACCGTCAGGCCCATATGCTTACACTCGGTGATCTCGATCGCCAGTCTGTCGACGTCATCGTGGTCACTTGTCATCAAGGCCGCCATAAAGGCATCGGGGTAGTGCGCCTTGAGATATGCCGTCCAGTAGGCAATCAGCCCATAGCACGCTGCATGGCTTTTATTGAAACAGTAATTGGCAAACTCTTCCAGCTGCGTCCAAAACGTCTCGGCCATCTCACGCGTCGCTCCACCGACCTTCACTGCTCCTTCGACAAACTCCGGCTTGACCTTCTTCATCAAGTCAATCTTTTTCTTACCAACGGCCTTGCGCAGGGTATCAGCCTGCCCACCAGTAAAGCCGCACCACTCCTTGGAGATCTGCATAAACTGCTCTTGATAGACCAAGATACCATACGTGTTCTCAAGTGAGCTCTTCATCCCCGGGTGAAGGTAAGTGATCTCCTCCTCACCGTGCTTGCGCCGAATAAAGCTATCAATAAACTGCATTGGCCCAGGCCGATACAGCGCCACCATTGCGATGATATCCTCAAAGTGCGATGGCTTGAGGGCGCGCAAATAACGCTTCATCCCAGCCGACTCAAGCTGGAATACCCCTGTTGTGTCACCCCGCTGAAAGAGCTTGTACGTTGCTTCGTCATCAAGTGGTAGCGTGGAGAGGTCAATTGCATCACCATAGACTTTGCGGATGATCCGCATTGCATTATTAATAATCGATAGGTTCGATAGGCCAAGGAAGTCCATCTTGAGCAAGCCAAGATCCTCTACCTCGCCCATTGGGAACTGCGTCGCCACGACACCTTTCTGCGCTTGCTCCAGCGGAATGTATTTAACGAGCTCGTCGGGCGCAATCACCACACCACACGCATGCACCCCATGGCTGCGAATTGTTCCCTCTAGCTGGATAGCATAATCAAAAACTTGCTTGGCAGTTGGGTTCGTCTCGTATTCGTGCTTAAGGTCAGGATCTTCTTTGGTGCTGACAGCCAGAGGAATGTGCCGCCCCTGGGCAGGTGGTGGCACCATCTTGGCCAGGCGGTCACTTTCGGCATACGGCACCTCCAACACACGTGCGACATCACGCACCGCCGCCCGAGCCGCCATCTTACCAAAGGTGACGATATTACTGACGTGGTCGTGACCGTATTTGTCTGCACAGTAGTCGATCACCTCATCGCGCCGCGTATCCTGGATGTCGACATCGATATCAGGCATGCTAATACGATCAGGATTGAGGAAGCGCTCAAAGAGCAGGCCGTACTTGAGTGGGTCAAGATCAGTGATATTAAGCGCATACGCAATAATCGACCCTGCGGCACTGCCCCGGCCTGGCCCAAAGACAATCCCTTGGCTCTTGCCCCAGTTGATGAAGTCCTGCACGATCAAGAAATACCCCTCATACCCCATGCTTGCCATCACACCTAGCTCCATCTTAGCCCGCTCACGCACGTCATCGGCCAAGGTAGGGATGATCTGCTCAGGGAGCTGATCAGCAGTATCTTCAGGTTTTGCGCCATTGTAGCGCTGGGCTAGGCCACGATACACCAGCTTGTGCAAATAGCTATGTTCGCTCGTCTCGCCCTCAGGCAATGGGTACTTTGGGATGAGGATCTTACCCAGCTCGATATCAACATTGCAGCGGTCGGCAATCTGTTTGGTGTTGGTAATTGCCTCAGGCAGCTCGCTGCCCCACCGAGCAATGATGTCGCGCGGGTCAGTCAGATGGAGCTCAAAATCCTTCAGGCTCATCCGCTTTTCGTCACTCAAAAATGAACCCGTCCCCACGCAAAGCAATATCTCATGTGCATCCTGGAAGTCATGCGTCAAGTAGTGGCCGTCGCAGGTCACCACTAGAGGGATGTCCAGCTCCTCAGCCATGCGACGCAGGCCCTCGTTAATCTTCGCTTGCACGTCCCAGTGTGTATTAGACTCGGGATGGCCATGGTCTTGCAGCTCAAGGTAGTAGCGATCGCCAAAGACACGCTTATACCATTGAGCAATCTCGACCGCCTTGGCATAGTCATCATAGCGCAGCGCCTCACCAATCTCACCACTTGCACAGCCACTCAGGACGATCAGCCCTTCGTTGAGCTCCTCGAGGAGGTCGTGGTCAATCCGCGGCTTATAGTACATCCCTTCTAGATTTGCCTTTGTACTCAGCCGCATAAGGTTGTGATACCCCTGATTATTCATTGCAATGATAGTCAGGTGGTAGCGCATCTTATCTTTGGCGGGATCACGGTCGAAGCGCGAGCGAGCAGCGACGTACGCCTCAATGCCAAGGATCGGCTTGATGCCCGCCGCCTTGGCTGTCTTGTAATAGTCCAGCACCCCACTCATCGTCCCGTGGTCAGTAATGGCCGCTGCCGTCATGCCATAATCCTTAACAGTACTGACAAGGTCGCCAATTTTCGTCAAGCCATCAAGTAGCGAATGATGAGTGTGGTTGTGCAAGTGAACAAAATCTGATGGTTGCAAAGCTGATGAGTGAGAAGTCATACCTCCTTAGTATAGCAAATGAACGAGCGATAAGGCCAACACTCCATCATTGTGATTAGCAAAAATAAACTCAACTACTCTCGCGTTGCGCGCGCCAGTCGTTCATCACTCCGTCTAGTGGGGTGTGACGATCTACTGCAGAATAAATGGGGAGCCTTGCCCCCGTATAGCATATCAGTGCCGTGCGTTCATCACTTTAATAACACTATCAATGAAGTCTGCCAAGCCTGGCACCAAGAGACCAATAGCATTGAGGAGCCAAACAAACAGTGCCACAAGAATCGTCCCGCCAAGCACGCTTCCGAGGCCAAAAAATATCCCGCGGATGAAGTTCATTTTGTAGACTTCTGCGCGGCTTCGATGAAAATCGTAAAATAAATCCTCGAGGGTAGCCTTGCGTGCATCGGTCTCGTTGGCTTGTTTGACCTGCCGTGTAAGCTCGGCAACTGGCCCAGGATGGTCATGCCTCTCACAAGTCGCTGACTTGTCTGATGGGCGCTGTGACGGTAGTGATTGCTCTGTCATAATAATTGCAAGGGTGCGGCGAGCTTGCTCCCCCTAGGAGGATACTCGCCGTACCCATTTGTAGCTTACAGGCTACTTTTTACCCTTAGCAAACTCGTCGCGAGCACTGCGCAAAGCACGGTCACTGCGGCTATGCAGGTCGCGAGCAGCATCACGTGCTTCATAGTACACCTTCTCGCCCTTAGCGCGCAATTCGTCACCCTTTGTAGCGGCATCTTGCTTGAGCTCATGCGCTTTTTTCTTGAGGTCGGTTCGTGTTTCTTTACCCGACTTTGGTGCCGTCAATAGACCAGCTACCACACCAGCAGCAGCACCGAGGACTGCACCAAGGACAAATTTACCTTTCGACATTCTTATATTCTCCTTTATCGATTACGTTTGGTAATAAACAATTTTTTGATCGAAGACATAGCCGTCTTAG
>CALHVV010000028.1 GCA_938036915.1 uncultured Candidatus Saccharibacteria bacterium | reverse complement strand
CGCTTAGCAGTGCCCTTGTGGGTCTTTAGTTTTGGCATTACTTACTCCTTATTACGATGCTGAGGTTGCGCCCAGCCATCAGTGGTTTTTGCTCGACAATCGCCTCGTCCTCAAGGGCGGAGACAACCTGGCTAATTAGGTTGTAGCCAAGCTCACGATGCGCCATCTCGCGGCCGCGGAAGAAGATCAAAACCTTGACCTTGTGCCCCTCAGCCAGGAACTTGCGAATCTTGCGTAGCTTGATCTCCAGATCATTAGCGCCAATCTTTAGGCCAAAACGCATCTGCTTGAGCTCATTGGCTTTGTTGCTTCGCCGGTTGCGCTGCTGCTCCTTCATCTTTTGGTACTGATATTTGCCCCAATCGATGATCTTCACAACGGGTGGGTTAGCATTGGGCGAAAACTCCACCAAGTCTACACCAGCTTGCCGCGCCTTATCCAGGGCTGCCTGCCGGCTCATGATGCCAAGTTGTTCGCCGCTTTCGCCAATGACGCGCAACTCGCGTGCGCGGATGGCTTCGTTGATGCGGGTGGTTGATTTGATTGTGCTCTCCTTTGCTTGAGCTTAAAACGAATTGACTCCCCAAAAGTTTACCAGATGTCGCCGCAAAAGGCAAATAAAATATGCCGTGGTTTGGTGATTTTTTGCAGCGATTGCTCGGTGAGAGACGCTACAGGTGGGGTGCTATGAGTATGAGAACTCCTTGTCTTTGCGAGACTATTGATAAGGAGTCTCACGCTCCATCGATGGGGATGTAGAGAGGGTGAATGTGAGAAAACATACGTGATGAGACAGAGATGAGCAGCTAATTGTCCTGCGTCTGCAGTGCCTTGGCACAGGCAATTGCCTGCGTGATCGTCTCTTCGAGTGTTGTGCCTGGCTGCCGCCCAGTGTGCTCGGTGTAGAGCGCGTCAAGGTAGCGCGTCTTGGGAGCGCCCTCTGGATGGCCGTAGACGACCTTGGCTGGGTTCTTGCCGATATGGAAGCCAAATTCTACATTGGTGGTAAAGGCGGGCATGCCCAGTGTGGGTAGCGACCGGTCGATCACTCGTGGCACCCAAAAGAGCACCACTGTTGCTGCGTCGAGCGCTTCCCACTCCCAGCGTGCTTGCTTGAGAAGGTCGAGCTCGCGCTGGGGCGAGGCATCGTGATTCTCTGGTGCATAGACGATCCCGTCATAGCCTAGCGCTGCAAAGATTCGCACTGCCTCGGGCCGCCACGACGCAGAGATGAGCTGCTGTGATGCTTCATCGAAGCGCGGTGTGGGGCCAGCGAGGAAGATCGCTGATTGGCCTGGAGTAGGGTAGTGGAGAGGTTGGTTGGAGTAGTTTGCTTGCATGGCTCTAGTATGGCGGGCTGATGAGGAGTGTGTCAAATGTTGTGAATTGCACCTTATTGCCAAGTTTTCGCTGATATACAGAAAATACAGAGGTAGAGTGTAATGTAATATACACGACGATATTTTTACAACGCTTTGATGGGCGCTGGTTGTCGATATTGCAACGCCTCGGAGATGTGAGCAATGGTGATGTGCGCTGCTTCGTCAAGATCGGCAATGGTCTGGGCTACCTTGATGACCTTGAAGTAACCGCGCGGGCTGAGGCCAAGCTTGGTGCTGGCAGCATCGAGGAACTGCTTGACCTCTGATGAGAGTGGGGTAGAGCGCCGCACCTGGGCCGAGCTGAGGCGGCTATTGCGCATAGCGCTGCCACCGTAGCGGGCGGCTTGAGCGCGGATGGCGGTGGAGATGGCGGCTATCGCATGGCGCTGCTCGTGATCGGTGGTGGCGCGGTGTGAGAGTAGCTGCTCGGTGGGGATGCGATTGACAGGGATGATCATATCAATCCGATCCATCAGTGGCCCAGACAGGCGCTTCTGGTAGGCGATAATTTGCGTACTGCTGCAGGTGCAGGCGTGCGTTGGGTCGCCATAGTAGCCACAGGGGCAGGGGTTCATCGTGGCTACCAGCATAAAATCGGCCGGGTAGGTAGCGCGCCCGCGCGCCCGGGTGACCGTCACTGTGGTGTCCTCGAGAGGCTGGCGCAGCACCTCAAGCGTCGTGCGTGGGTATTCGGGCAACTCATCAAGGAAGAGCACGCCCAGGTGGGCCAAGCTCACCTCGCCAGGCTGCGGCACCGACCCACCGCCAATCAATGATGCGCGGCTGGCTGTGTGGTGCGGCGCCCGAAATGGCCGCGCTTGGACACTCTGGTCGAGCGAGAGACCAGCCAGGCTGTGTAGCTTCGTCACCGCCAGCTGCTCATCTGGGGTTAGAGGCGGCAAGAGGCTGGGCAGCGTCTTGGCCAGCATCGACTTGCCGGTGCCGGGCGGCCCAGTAAAGAGGATGTTGTGGTGGCCCGCTGCGGCGATGGTGAGGGCGCGCTTGGCTTGGGCCTGGCCGTAGATATCGTCGAGCAGGGGCGATGACGCAGGTGTTGTTGGTTTGTCATCAGTGGGTGATGGCTGGTATATTGGCAGTGGTTTTTCGCCCTTGAGATGGAGGAAGAGTGTTGTAAGATTTGGTACACCATAGAGCGTCACCCCTGATACGAGGGAAGCTTGGGCGAGATTCTCTGTGGGTAAATAGACAGTGTTGTAATTATTATCACGAGCTACTTCGGCAATGGTAATGGCACCTTTGATCGGGCGGAGTGTGCCGTCAAGCGCCAGTTCACCAGCGAAGACTGCCCCAGCCACTTGCTCGGGCCGGAGCTGGCCGCTGCTGGTGAGGAGGGCAAGGGCAATTGGCAGGTCGTAGTGTGTGCCGTCCTTGGGTAGCTCGGCTGGTGCGAGGTTGATGGTGATGCGCTGGGCTGGATATTCCAGCAGGGAGTTGGTGATGGCGCTGCGCACTCGTTCGCGCGCTTCGTCGATGGCTTTGTTGCCCAGGCCAACGATCTGCAAGGCGGGCAGGCCCTTCGTCATGTCGCTCTCGACGTCAATCATATGGCCAGCGAACCCCACGGGCGCAACCGACCTGATTTTTGCGACTTTGTTCATGCTGTTTATAGTTAAGCATATTGGTGGGGTCTGTGCAAATTGTTTTGGTGAGCTTTCGGGCGGTCATCCGCCTCTAGCGCTAGCTCGCTCTTCCACTACCTCATCCGATGGAGCGTGAGGACTGGTTGTAATGACTGGCTCTCGACCCAACGCACAAGGTGAATATTCTAGAGATATTCACTCATATACTGTTTCGCTCGATGGGGCGCGAGGAGAGTGAGTTCACAAATCCATGAGAATACGGCTCCATTTGTTATACAGGAATAGCTGAAAAGGGCGCTCAATGGAGATGAAATACTCTGGCGCTACAAGAAATGAGCCTGAGGGCCTCTCCAAGAAAGCCAACCTCAAGTTGCTCATAGTTGCAAGATCCAAGCTACGGGAGGTTATATGTGAGCAAAACCGTGCTATAATAATATGCAGACGTGGGGCTGATATAGCGTTCGACGTTTGGACTTTGTCATTGTATTCTGCGAATCGGATATGCACGACACGCATAGATATAACTGCAAAAAGTAAAGTTGCAGCAGCACTCCGCAGTGTTGAGGAGATCTTCGCATCTTCCAAGACCACCGCGGTTGCACTCGCCGCTTAGTCTGGCGATCGCTATGAGGTGCATGGCAACAGGGCACCTTGTAGTGTCATAGCTATGTTGCTTGCTCTCCTGGTGGCAGCGGCACGAGGAGAGGACATATACCGCGCAACGATAGGCTGTATTTTTGGTTTGTTTCTGATCGGCCTCGCGTTGTCAAACACGCAAACAAACCTATGTTCGTAGACGAATACGAGGGCACCAAGCGGACCCGGGGGCAGTACCCGGCAGCTCCACCATATAGGAGATGATTGCTCACCAAGCGTGAGCGTTTTTTATTGACATTATGACAGGTGTGTTGCATTATAGTATGTATTATGACACACAAGGAATATCCATCAAACGTTAACGAATTATGGAAGCGTAGCATAGAGCGCATAAAAGGGCTCGCACAAGCAGCGCTTGGGCATGAAACTGGTCGCGAAGTTGAGAATAAAATAGCCCTTCTCGCTCAAGAGTCTGATCGTGTACTGACGGCGAACGGATTTGTGAATGTAGGGTTATATGAGTCGGATGAAGCGCCCAAAGGAAACCTAAGCATTGTTGAGTGGCGCTCAGACGTCGCGCCGTACGACGATGAGGCGTATATTCCACGGGACTCACAAGGTGGTGATGCTAGTGCGGCTTGGGCTGAGCAACACCCAGTAGCACGGTTCGCTATGATACATGGTGCACATGTGCGTGATGGTGAGATTAGCCAAATTGGGCCATGCCTTGTAACGCTCTACAGCAAACCGCAAAATGACAGTCCGCTGCCACCGCTGCCAGATGAGTGGCAGTGAGAGTCGACCAGGCTGGAACCTCACAGTGTTGTGTTGTGGGTGAGTATATAAATCGTACAAATTACAAACACTGCTGCGAAGTATCGCTAAAAGCCACTTACTAGCCAAACCTCTCTTACCAAAAAAACAACCACCTGCGAGTAGTGGTTGTTTTTGGATGTGGAGTTTTCGTATGTTTGTTTATTTTTGGCCTCTGCATAATTTTTTTATTCAGAAGCTACCCTTATGATATGGGAGAAAACCGCTTGTGTCAACGATTTTTGGCAATATTTTTGCGTAAAAAATACCACATCGAACATATACGCAGACCGACCACACATCGCCCAAAATCTGTGTTATAAATACAACACGAGCAATGGAGAATAACAGGGGTCACATATAGTACAGAGCCAAAAACGAACAAAAAATTATTGCAATATATACAACAAAAATGCCTGTGCACAACTCTCAAAAGTACAGAGGTGCGAGAGATGGGCAAGCCGCCAATGTTCGCGTGGGTGAGAAAGGAGGTGGCGAGATAATGTTTTGCGATAGTTCGCACGATGACGATAACGCCCATGCTTGTATATTGATGCGATGTATAGCGCTGTCGTGAGATGAGGCAAGCGCTGCCAAAGTTTTGCAGCATAGAGCCCAAACTGATTGACTTACCATACCGCTTGTGCTAACGTAGAAGTAAGCTTTGACAAACACAAATACCCAAGAAAAATAAAACGGAAAAGCTTACTCTACCATTAACCCAACATAGCATCGCCATTGGCGTACACCAGGCAGCGGCAGAGCGCGGCATAGCGCTGAGCTTTGGCACTGCCTGCGCTCCGCCAATACTATAGAGTACCCCCCAATAGAAGTACTTTTGTCATCGTTGGCGTCGACGCGTGGTGGCCTCGTTCTATATGGCGCATGCCAGAGGCGCACCACTTATGCTCCACACTGTGGAGCACCTCGGCCCGTAGCGGCTGCCGGGCGTCCTAATTTTTTACCTATGAGGACGCTGCAAGCGCGTTGCTTTGTGCGGCTGCTCGGGCTTCTCACCAGGCGGATTGCTTGGTATAGTGATAGATATGTCTCGAAGAATCCTGCTTGCCAGTATGAGCGCGGCTGCAGCAGTGCTGCTGGCTATTGTACTGCAGACCACCACGCCAGCGACGATTCACCCCCTGGGGATCGTCCTCGTCTTTGTGCTGTGCTATGTGGTGATGCTGGGATTGCTGACGTACCTGCTGGCGGGCATTGCGGTGGCGTTGCGGCGTTGGCTGCCCGAGGCGCAGCGGCGAGCGGTGACGCTCAGCTTTCGGCGTTGTTATTATTTTGGCTCGGTACTGGCGCTGGCACCAGTGCTGCTGATTGGGGCGCGCTCGGTGGGGCGTGGTGGCTGGTACGAGCTGGCACTGGTTTTTGCTTTTGAGGCAATTGCATGTTTTTATGTGGCAAAACGGTGATAGAGCGCGTATACTAGGCAGAGGAGGACGGTTCTATGCCACGAAAAAAATCAACCCCAGCAGCGCCCACCGCGCCAGAGACACAAGCGACATCATCCCCAAAGAAGCGCAGGGCGCAGCACACCAAGCAAAAATCACAACAGTCACGATCTGTTGAGAAGAAAACAACAAAGGCAAATACGACCTCTGTTGCGCCAGCCAACGCATCAGCAAATAGCGAATCGCAAGCTGTCGTAGATAATACATCATCTAGTCAAACAAACGTTCAATCCCCATCATCTACCCCTGTTACGTATGCAACAGCCCGCCGCCGACCAGTGTTGGAGGCGTTTATTGCGGCTGGGGCAGCAGGAATGCTGATGTATGCTGCAATGGTGAGCTTCTATGGTGCACTGATGGTGGGGCAGGTAGACCGCACGTCACCAGAGCGAGTAGCTGGCTGGCTCGTTCTCATGTGGAGCGTGAGCTTAGTGGTGCAGGGGATCAGCACACTGATGCAACTCCACCGGACAGATCATTATATGCAGCGCTTCCTTGCCTTGCTCTTAGTGGCGGGCAACCCAGCCGCACTCATCATAAGCGAATGGCTATACAATTTGTTCTTTGTGAGCCCTGGACAAAAGGCGGTTATATGGATAAACAGTACAGTCATGCAGGTAAGTACCGTCATCGCTGTGCTTGGCTCCATCTACCTCTGGTACTTATTACTCTGTACGAAGCGGACAATCGCGCCGCGCACTGCACCTGATGTGCCCGCTACAACATATGCTCGTTTGATGCGACGTCGGCGGGTTGGTCTCTGGCTGATTGTGACGGCATTTGTACTTCCGGCTCTTGCGCAGTTTTCGGGGACGTTGATGCTGATGAGCGGCACAAGCCGAGGTACTACGATCTTTACGTCAATACTATCGTTTTTGGGCATGATTCATCTGATCTTTATGATCGCTGGCATGATCTTGATCGTGCCATGTATCGTCATGCTCATCATTGGCATGGTGCTTGTGGCAAACAGCCAGCGCGAATAACCAAGCACTAAAACCACCGTCTAACAGAGGAGAACCGCCCCATGCCAGAGCAATCCATCGCTACAACTACCGCAAAACAGCATAGCCACACAGGCACATCTGATGCATCCGCGCCGCCGCGTCGGGCTTGGCTCGAGGCCTGTGTGATTGCGGGTGCGGTTGGGACGATTGCCAATGCAGCGGTGCTGTGTATGCATAGTGTCACGCTCGTGAGTAGCCGGACTATCGGGGAGCGGGCGTTTGGGTGGCTACTGGTTGTTTGGAGCATTAGTGTGCTGGTGCAGGGCTATCTTGCGCTGCGGCAGTCGCACCGCACCGATCGGTATTGGCAGAGGATTGGAGCGCTTGGCTTGTTGCTAGTGAATGGGGCGCTGTTTATTGTGGGTTGGCTCAGTGGTGGTGTACTGCACACACCTGTAGGATTAGTAGTTAATAATACAACAGTTCTCATGAGCAACATACCGAGCTTTGTTGGTTCGCTCTACCTCTGGTATGTATTGCTGGGTATGCAGCCAGCGATACCAGCAAAACGTAGCGATGTAGATGATACGACGCTCAATCAAATGATGAAGCGCAAGACTGGCCTCTGGCTGATGCTTGCAGCAGCTGTACCGATGATGGCGCTGTATGGTATGCTTGTGTCGATGCTTTTTGGTGTGGCTGACTTTCTTAGTGCACATTGGCATGTTTTGAAAACTCTTCTCAATGAACCAACGCTACTGGCGATGGGGATGGTGGCGTCGATCGTGATATATGCCGGCATCGCGTGGTTTGTCGTATCACCAGTGATGGCTGTCGCTGGCTTCATCCTTGTTGCGACAAGTAAGTATGAGTAGCCTGAATCTTAGGGCTCTTGCTTTATCTCACGCTCCATCGGATGAAGTGATGGGGGTGGAGCTGATACAAAGAAGGTGAGTTCTAGTGATTTAAATCACTCTCTCCACCCCTGTTATTTTCGCTGCCTCGGCGATTATGATACAATAAGGTGCGTGTAATGTAACCCGAATGACCTAATAGTGAGGGAAATGAATGAACAAACAAGTAGATAATGGATCGTATGACGGTTCGCAAATTCAGGTGCTCGAGGGTCTCGAGCCAGTCCGTAAGCGCCCGGGGATGTATATCGGTAGCACGGGCTATGATGGTGTGCACCACTTGATTAAGGAGATTGCTGATAACTCTATCGATGAAGCGATTGCGGGCTATGCCTCGCGTGTCGATGTACGTATCTTGGCCGATGGTGGCCTGATGGTGACCGACAACGGGCGTGGTATCCCGGTAGATAAGCACCCCAAGACTGGCCTGAGCACACTCGAGACCGTGCTGACGGTGCTGCACGCTGGTGGTAAGTTTGGCGGCGGTGGCTACAAGGTGTCGTCTGGTTTGCACGGTGTGGGCTCGAGCGTGGTGAATGCGCTATCGAGTCGCCTCGTTGCAGAGGTGGTGCGCAAAGGACGCCTCTATCGGATTGAGTTTGAGCGTGGCCATACCACTGTGCCACTCAAGAACAAGGGCAAAACCGACCGGCCCGATGGCACGACGATTATCTTCTATCCCGACCCAACCATATTCAAAGAGACAGTCGACTTCGACTACAAGTGGGTGGTACACTACCTTCGCCACCAAGCCTACCTCACGAAAGGCGTCTACACCACTGTGTATGATGAGCGCACCACGCAGCGCCAGGCCTTTTATTTCGAGGGAGGGATTCGCAGTTATGTCAAGAACCTTAACGTTGGTAAAGATGTGCTGAGCGACGATGTCTTTTATGTGGAAAAGCAAGTCGAGGACTCGATGATCGAGGTGGCAGTGCAATACAACGATACCTACGTCGAAACCGTCCGACCTTTCGCTAACAACGTGCTCACACCTGATGGTGGGACACACCTGGTGGGCTTTCGCGCAGCGATGACCCGTGTTATTAATGACTATGCGCGCAAGAATGGTCTCCTCAAGGAGAAGGATGACAACCTCTCGGGCGATGACATCCGCGAGGGGCTTACTGCTGTTATCCTCGTTAAGCTGCCCGACCCGCAGTTTGAGGGCCAAACCAAGAATAAACTTGGTAACCCCGAGGTGCGGCGTTACGTTGACCAAGTAATGAGCGAGTATTTCTCGTACTATCTAGAAGAAAATCCGGCGGTGGCTAAGAAGATTGTTGGCAAGGCGACGTTAGCTGCCCGAGCTCGCAAGGCTGCCCGAGCGGCGCGCGATACCGTGATCCGCAAAGGGGCGCTTGATGGCGCAAGCCTGCCAGGCAAACTGGCCGACTGCTCCAGCAAAAACCCCGAAGAGTGTGAGTTGTACATCGTGGAGGGTGACTCGGCTGGTGGCTCGGCCAAGACTGGGCGCGACAGCCGTACTCAGGCTATCTTGCCACTGCGTGGTAAGGTGCTTAACACCGAGCGTGCCCGCCTCGACAAGATGTACGCCAACCGTGAGATCCTCAGCCTCATCAAGGGTATGGGTGTGGGGATTGGTGACACCTTCGACATCAAGGGGCTGCGCTATAACCGTATTATCATCATGACTGATGCCGACGTGGACGGTAGCCACATTGCCACACTGCTCATGACTTTCTTCTTCCGTTACATGCAGCCAGTTGTGGAAGCAGGGCATATCTATTTGGCTAAACCACCTCTGTTTAAGCTCCGTCTCTCGGGCAACAAGCAAGAATATATCTACAACGAAGAAGCTCTCGAGGCCTACTACGACGAGCAGATTGCAGCGCGCAAGGCTCGTGGGGTAGAGATAGACCCAAGCGAGCCCCGCATCAAGCAAGCTGGCCTGAGTGAGTCCGCCCTGCAGCGCTACAAGGGTCTCGGTGAGATGGATGCCGACCAGCTGTGGGAGACGACGATGAACCCCGAGCACCGCGTGCTCGTGCAAGTCCAGTTGGAGGATGCCGAGCGTGCCGACGCAATCTTCACCAAGCTAATGGGCAACGAAGTAAGTGTACGCAAGAACTTCATCCAGGCCAACGCTGCAAAGGTCAGCCTAGAGGAGCTTGATATCTAATCTATGAACGAGGAACATACAATGCAGCCAGAAGATAACCAACCAACCACCCCAGCTACCATGCCTGACCAGAGCCACTCGCGCCGTGTGGAGGTACGCACCGTCGAGGACGTGATGGAGGATAACTTCCTGCGCTATTCGATGTCGGTCATTGTTGACCGCGCTCTGCCTGATGTACGTGATGGCATGAAGCCCGTCCACCGCCGCATCGTCTATGTGATGGACAAAATGGGCATCGGCCCGACATCTAAGACGATCAAGAGTGCCCAGATCGTTGGTGAGGTGATGGGTAAATACCACCCACACGGCGATAGCTCCATCTACGATGCCATGGTGCGTATGGCTCAAGACTGGGTTGAGCGCTACCCATTGGTACAGGGGCAGGGGAACTTTGGCTCGATGGATGGCGACCCGCCCGCCGCAATGCGCTACACCGAGGCCAAGATGACGCGTGTGTCGGAGGCGCTCCTGGCAGATATCGATAAAGAAACCGTCCCATTCCGCGACACCTACGATGCCACCCGCCAAGAGCCGACCGTCTTGCCGGCCAAGCTACCCAACCTGCTACTCAACGGCCAGGTTGGTATTGCCGTTGGTATGGCAACAAACATCCCCACCCACAACCTTGGTGAGGTGGTCGATGCAACAGTCGAGCTTATCAACAACCCTGATGCCACGCTGGATGACCTCATGCAGCACATTAAAGGGCCGGACTTTCCAACTGGTGCCGTGGTCTACGGTGGCACGCCAATGCGCCAGGCCTACGCTACTGGTCGCGGTAGCGTGACGATGCGCGCCGTGGCAGCCATTGAGGAAACGAAGAAGCGTGGGCGCTACCGCATCGTTATCACAGAAATGCCCTATGGTGTGAATAAAGCAACACTGATCGAGAAGATTGCCGACCTCGTCCACGAGAAGAAGCTCACCTCTATCAGCGACTTGCGCGATGAGTCGGCTCGGGGTAATGTGCGTGTTGTTATTGACCTCAAAAAGGATGCCTATCCCAAGAAGGTGCTCAACCAGCTTTACAAGCTCACCGCGCTGCAGACTAACTTCCACTACAACATGCTTGCTCTTGTGCCGAGTAGCGAGAACGCGATGCGTCTCCAGCCACGGGTACTTGGCTTGCATGATATTCTCGGTGAATTTATCACGCATCGGCGCATTGTGGTGCGTCGCCGCACTGAATATGAGCTCAAGAAGGCGAAGGCACGAGCTCATATTCTTGAAGGGCTCAAGATTGCGCTTGATAACATCGATGAGGTCGTTAAACTAATCCGAGCAAGTAAGAACTACAACGATGCTTTGCAGGGGTTGATGGAGCGTTTTGCGCTCAGTGAGATCCAAGGTAAGGCAATCCTTGCCATGCAGCTGCGTAAGCTGACTGGCCTTGACCGTCAAGAGATTGAAGACGAGCTGCGCTATCTGCACGAGCTCATCAAGCAGCTTGAGGCTATCCTGGCTGACGAAAATGAGATCCTGCGCCTTATCAAAGAGGAACTGCTTGAGATGAAAGAAAAGTACGGTGACGAGCGCCGCACCAAGATCATCGACCATGAGCTCGGCAAATTCAGCGACGAAGAGCTCATCCCTGAGGAAGAGACCGTTGTTATTCTCACAGCAGAGAATTACATTAAGCGTACGTTAGTGAGTGAATACCGCCGCCAAAACAGAGGTGGCAAGGGCAAGCGTGGCATGTCTACCAAGGAAGAAGATGGCATCGACCAACTCATTCCGGCCAACACCCATGACTGGCTGCTCTTCTTTACCAACAAGGGCCGGGTCTTCCGCCTTAAGGCGTACGAAGTGCCTGCTGCCAGTCTCGCAGCCAAGGGTGTTGCGGCTGTCAACTTGCTTCAGCTCCAGCCTGAAGAGAAAATTACATCAATCATTAATCATGCTAAGGATGCGAGCGATGATGGCTACCTCTTTATGGCCACGACCAAAGGTACTGTAAAAAAGACAACACTACGAGACTACGCCAACATCCGTACGAATGGTCTCATTACTATCAAACTCGATGATGGCGATGAGCTGCGCTGGATCAAGCAGACCAATGGCGACAATGATGTAATAATCTCAACATCAGCTGGTCAGGCAGTGCGCTTTAGCGAGACAGAGTGCCGACCAATGGGCCGCGTTGCTCGTGGCGTACGTGGTGTACGCCTCCGCCCCGATGATACGGTGGTGGGGATGGATATTGTCACCAGTAGCGATCAGCAATTGCTTGTCATTAGCCAAAACGGTTACGGCAAGATTACCAAAGCGGCCAACTTCCCTTGCCACAAGCGGGGTGGGGTTGGCATCAAAGCAGCAGTTGTCACCGCCAAGACTGGGCCGATTATCGCTGTGCAGACTCTCGAGCCTGACGCCACTGAGGCACTCCTCATCAGCCAAAACGGCCAAACCATCCGTGTAGCGCTCCAAGACATCCCAACGCTTGGTCGCACCACTCAAGGTGTACGAGTGATGCGCCTTGCCGAGGGAGATACTGTCTCATCGATCGGCATTGTGCGCGAAAAGGACGAGGATAAGGAAGCATAACCATGCCGTGGTATCTCTCGCCATATATTGTGGCCATCGCCATCAGCTGGGCAATTGCTCACGTCATTAAGTTTGCAATTGCCCACGCCAAGGGCAAGGTGCTGGACTTCACCCACCAGCTCTTCATCTCTGGCGGCATGCCGAGCTCGCATGCCGCCACATCGTTGTCTGTCTGGACGGTGCTGGTGCTGCAGCAAGGGCTACAGTCACCGCTTGTTGGCGTCACGACACTACTCGTGTTGATTATTTGCTACGATGCTGTCAAGGTGCGGCGCTCATCAGGCGAGCAGGGCATTGCTATCCAGCAAGTTATCAAGAAGACTGGGGTCGATGTCACGTTGCCGCGGGCTGCACAGGGGCACACTCCGCTCGAGATCTTCGTTGGGTCGCTGCTTGGCGTGCTTGTGGGCGTAGTTGTATTTTTTGCGACAAAATAATCGTAAAAAAGTGTTGACCATCCGCAAAAAATACGCTATGATGGTTTCAGTCTGGTTGAGGGAACAAAAACAAGGGCCAACAACGAGACATTTTGTATCTTAACAATTTAGTTGTGCAATAATCATCGTCAGTCTATTTTTGAGTTATAGACGCTTCCCAGTAGGGAAGCATCTTTTATGAAAAGTACATCTTTTCTTTTTATGGAGAGTTTGATCCTGGCTCAGGATGA
>CALHVV010000027.1 GCA_938036915.1 uncultured Candidatus Saccharibacteria bacterium | reverse complement strand
ATCGATCCACAACGAGCGCTTTATCATCAAGCTTGTCGACGACATTCGCCACAGCCTCGAGGATAGCACATTCTACGCCTTTCGGGATCATTTTTTGGCGCAGTATTATCGTCGGTAGCGACTGACGAGCTCTATAGTATGCATTTACATAACAACTAGGGAAAAGAGTTTGCATAGTCAACCTTCTCTCCGTCATCAGCCCTTTCTCTCGCCACCGTTTCTTTAAAATGCTAAAAGGGTCTTAGTATTTTTCCTAAAACACTAGGCTCTTCAATGATCATGCTGCAATAATCACTACGGGCAACTTTTTGTTCTACCAGGATGGAAGCACTGCGTCCTTCATATTCTGAGAGAGATACAAATCTATTGCAGCGAACAACTCGCCCGCTAGACACGCAAACGAAATGGCGTGAAGTTGGTGGTGGTGTCGTAGGTGTCGACGGATTCGCGCCGCTTAAGTATGGCGATGACGCGATAGGTAAGTGGCAAGCAGACGACCTCAACGGCAAGCTTGAAGCCAAGCCCAACGGCGATATAGTTGAGCAATGCCCCCCCCGTGAGCTGCCCGCCAAAAGCAACGACGCAGAATATAACGGTATCAAACAAGCTCCCCACTACTGTCGACCCAAGCAGGCGCAGCCATAGCTGCCGACCCTTCATAGCAACCTTGAGCTTAGCAACGATGTATGAATTAAGGAAGCTCCCTGTCAGGAAGGCAAGCAAGCTTGCCACGACGATCTGCGGGAAGAAGCCCAGCACTGCCTCGTAAGCAGCTTGGTCGTGGTACTCTGCCGCCGCGGGCAGATAGCGCACTAGTGTAAAGCAGCCAATCGCTAGCAGCATGACCCCAAAGGCCGTCCAAATAGCGCGGCGTGCCCGGCGATAGCCATAGACCTCTGTCATGACATCATCAAAGATATATACGAGCGGGAAGAGTACTGCCCCACCATCAAGGATAAGTGGGCCGAGTGCCACCAGCTTGGTGGCGGCAATGTTGGAGATGAGTAGCGCCGCAACATATACTGCGAGAATAACGCTAAAGTATCGATAATTTTCGTTCGTGTGTTTCATGCTTCGTTTATCATACCACACCTGCCAAGAAACCTGCTATAATAAACCCATGCCCCGATAGCTCAGCTGGATAGAGCAGAGGACTTCTAAGCCTAAGGCCGTAGGTTCGAATCCTACTCGGGGCGCCATTTTCGTCGTCATACCCCGTCTTGATGGGGTTGTTTTTATTACATACAAAATGCATTTACACGCTGCGCGAGGCTATGCTATAGTACAGCGAGATTTATGCAAGATGTGACCAACCACGACCTCCTCAAGCGCAACATTATCAAATATTCGTGGTTTCGGATTTTTACCAAGCGTGTCTACTTGCCGCTCATTACGGTGCAGCTGGTGAATGTTGGTAAAGTGAGCTTGGATGAGCTAGCACTGATGGTCGTCATCTCGTCTATCGTCCAGGCGGCGCTGCAGATGCCGGCGGGTTATGTGGCCGATAAGTTTGGCAACCGGCGAGCGATTATCCTTGGTGCGAGCATCGCTGTGGTGTCGCCACTGTTGTATGCCGTATGGCCGAGCTTCTGGGGTGGGCTGATTGCCTCAGTTTTGTTCTTTGGTGGCTATGCATTTCAGTCTGGTGCGGTCGAGGCATTTATGCACGATTCCTTGACGGCGCTAGGGCGAGCACGCGACTATACCAAGGTGATGGGCCGCGCCCAGACGTATGGATTGATTGGTAATACTGTGCTCATTATTGTAGTGCCACTCACATACCGTATTCATCATACGCTCCCGTTTTTGATTGGCTTTTTGTCGCTTGCTGCGACGGTGTGGTTGGCGCTGAGCTTTGCTTATCCACCGCGCCGAGGAGCTGCCCAGGCTCAGCGGCCACGGCAGGCTGCTCGCGCAATCATTACTGCGAAAAATCTTGCTCTCTTTACCTTCGCTGGTTTCTTAGCAGGTGTGTCCAATAAGGGGCTAGAATATCGCGAGCTACTCTTCCAGCACGTTGGTATTGCTGTAGAGTGGTTTGGGGTAATTGCGGCGGTCGGGAGCCTGGGTGGAGCGTTACTGGGCTGGTATGTGCATTGGTTTGACCGCCTGCGGCCACTGGCATTTTATTGGGTCGATGCGTGGATTATGGCGCTGTGTATTGTCTTGATGGGCGTAACGCCAAGCCCGATTATTGCGGTCATTGCTGTTGTGTTATTTACTGCATATACGCGAGTGCGACCGATTGTTTTGCAGTCAAAGATTCTCAGCGAGCTGCAGCATACATACAAAGCGACGCTCCTCTCTGCGCTGAATATGTTTACGTTGCTTGGTGACGTCGTGGCGATTAGCTTGCTCACTCGGATGGTTAATCAGCATGGCTATAGTGCGGGGCATGTGTGGTTTGGTGGGGTGGTTGGGGCGATTGCGCTTGGTCTGTGGCTGGTGATGTGCGTTGAGGCACTGTGGCGTCGTAAGAAAGCCCGCTAAATTAGTTAACTTCAAATTTGGCCTGGCCTTTTGTTATTTTTCTTGATCATCCGCTCAACGAAGTGTGGTGATGGCTATTATTACAGATAGGAAGACTCGCTATACAAGCAGTGAGAAGCCCAGAGAAAAGAAACAATTGACCTAGTGATGTTCAGATATGAGAGCGGTGTAAGCCAGTAAAGCTGCGAGATTGAAAATGAATGGGCATAGGCAATAGACAAACCACGCTATCTCTGCTACAATACAGCATGTCAGCAGCACAGTAAGGTTTGCTGTGCGATTGTCTGGTGGATATAGCTCAGTTTGGTTAGAGCGCTGGTTTGTGGCACCGGAGGCCGTGAGTTCAAGTCTCATTATCCACCCCAAGATAAATTCCCGGATGATTCCGGGGTTTTATTTTGGTTTGATGTCGTTTTGCTACTTACTATTGTAACTGTAGTAATTTTATAATATGAAGCGCACAGCTACTTTTTTGTGCTCAATCACTATCTTTATCTTTGCCGCTTCGTCTTATAGAGGGAAAGCTTGCCGCCAGACTCGATAGGTCATCAGCTTAGCGTAAGAGGTTGATGTTTGGCAATTATCACCTCATTCTGCTCAGTGGTGACTTCACTTGGTTATCATCAGAAGATCAAAGCATGTGTCTGATGTGTTTGTTCGTGCGCTCTTACTTTTTTACATTCATTTTCTCGTGCTATGCGAGATAACAATCGATCTTCGCAGTTCATCAGACAAAATACTAGCGAACGGGGAGTTGACGGTGAAAAAGTAGACCTTCTAAGACTTAGGCTCTATGTATGCAAAGTCTGTGCACAATGCGACATATAACAAGAGAACCTCTCGTTGTGAGAGGCTCTCTATTGGCGTTGTAAGGCAAGCTAAGAAGCGGCTAATATTCCCACGTTGTTTCGATATCCGCCCCGAGAGTGTTGAGTCGGTTAGCGAAGTCTTCGTAGCCTCGGTTGATATTGTATACATCACGCAGGATGGAACGCCCGGGGGCTGCGAGCATAGCTAGCATCACGACGACGCTGGGGCGCAAGGCTGGCGGTGCGACGACATCGGCAGGCTTCCAGCGGGTAGGGCCGCTGATGTAAACGCGGTGCGGGTCGACCATCTCTACTTGCGCGCCAAGGCGAGTGAGGTCGGTGAAGTAAATGGCGCGGTTGTCGTAGCTCCAGTCGTGCACCAGAGTGCGGCCTGTTGCTACTGTGGCGATGAGACCAAGGAAGGGGAGATTATCCATGTTGATGCCCGGGAAGGGCATACTGTGGAGTTTGTCTTGTGGAGCGGTGAGAGTCGATTTGTGCAGGCTAATATCAACCAAGCGAGTCTGGCCATTACGCGCTGGGTACTCGCTGGAGAGCTCATATTGTAAGCCCATACCGCGCAGCACTGCTAGCTCGAGCTCGAGGAATTCGATTGGTGCCCGGCGGATGGTGATAGCAGAGTCCGTCACTACACCCGCTGCGATAAAGCTCATTGCTTCGATAGGGTCTTCGCTCGGACAATATTCGACTGTTTGGTTGATCTCGCTGACGCCATGGATGGTGAGAGTTGTTGTGCCGATGCCGTCGATCTGCACCCCAAGCTTTTGCAAGAAGAAACAGAGGTCTTGCACCATGTAGTTGGGGCTGGCGTTGCGAATCGTCACAACGCCTGGGTGGAGAGCTGCCGCCATAATGACATTCTCAGTGACGGTGTCGCCGCGCTCGGTAAGGACGATAGCATGCTCAACCATATGCGGGTTGGCTGTTGCTTGGTAGTAATCGGTCGTTGCCTCGACAGTGAGGCCAAAGGGTGCGAGGCCCGCCATGTGTGGCCCCACCGTCCGTGTGCCAAGGTTGCACCCACCTGCAAATGGGATTTGGAATGACTCATATTGATGGAGCAATGGCCCCAGGAACATAATAATACTGCGGGTGCGCTTGGCTGCGGCGATATCCATCTCGTCTAGATGGAGAGTGCGTGGCGGGGTGATCTCGAGGTCATTGTGCTCAAGCCAGCGGCAGCGCACGCCAATGCTTTCTAACACCTCGATGATGCGATTAACTTCCTCGATCCGGGCCACTCGGCGTAGTGTTGTCTTGCCTTTGTTAAGGAGGCTGGCGCAGAGCAGAGCGACAGCAGCATTTTTGCTCGTCTTTACCTCAATCTCGCCATGGAGCGAGCCACCACCATTGATAACGAAGTTTGTCTTGCCGGCCTTGTTGATGCGGACAATCTCGCTGCTGAGCACTTCGCCAATACGAGCGATCATTTCTAGGCTGATGTTTTGGCCGCCCTTTTCGATGCGGTTGATGGCCGACTGGCTCGTGCCAAGTGCTGTAGCGAGCTCGGCTTGCGTCATACCGCGTGCTTGGCGGGTTTCTTGGATGAGTGTTCCGATATTACGGAGATATTTTGCTGTTCCCATGCTTGTACGATATATCATCGGTGATATATTGTCAAACACAAGCGTCTCGTGCTGTGAGGAAAAATGCGGAGGTTAGACTGCGAAGCTTCACTAATAACTCCATCAGCCCTTTTCTGTTATTTCATTTAGTTGTGTGTAAGACCATGCACTGCACGAGCAAGAGTCTAGTCCCCACATTGGGTGGCTGTGCTATACTACACATATGATCTGATGACTAGTGCATAGCGAACCCCATGATATAACCAACAAACAAGGAGTATTACCCATGCACGAAACAACTATTGCTACTCTTATCACCCGTGAGCAGCAACGCCAACGCGAAGGTTTGGAGCTCATCCCTAGCGAGAATTATGTCTCTGGTGATGTATTACGGGCGCTTGGGAGTGTCTTTACTAATAAATACAGCGAGGGTTACCCAGGCCGGCGCTACTATGGTGGGCAACAGTATACCGACCAAGTAGAGCAGCTGGCGATTGACCGCGCCAAGCAGCTCTTCCGGGCTGACCATGCCAATGTCCAGCCGCACAGTGGCGCTCAGGCGAATGAAGCAGTGTATTTTGCATGGTGCGAGCCAGGCGATACCATCCTCGCGATGGATCTGGGTCATGGTGGCCACCTGACGCATGGTGCGCCCGTGACGCATAGTGCCCGCGAGTATAATTTCGTCCGTTACAAGATGAAGGATGTGAGAACAGGTGAGATTGACTACGATGAGCTGCAGCGGATGGCGCAAGAACATCAGCCGAAGATCATCCTGGCGGGCTTTAGTGCCTATCCGCGCCAGCTGGATTTTGCACGCTTTGCGGCGATTGGCCACGAGGTTGGCGCTTTGCTCATGGCCGATATGGCGCATGTCGCGGGGCTGATTGCTGGTGGAGTGGCGGAGAACCCCCTCGATTATGGCTTTCATGTTATGACGACGACGACACACAAGACGCTGCGTGGGCCGCGTGGTGGGCTGATCGTTAGTAAGGGAGTGGTGAGCAACCCACTCAAGCGCCCAGCCAAAACACTCGAGAATATTCCGACGCTGATCGATCGGGCAGTCTTTCCTGGTATCCAAGGTGGGCCGCATATGCATACGATTGCCGCCAAGGCAGTGGCCTTTGGCGAGGCGCTCCAGCCAGCTTTTCGCGCCTATGCTCAGCAGGTGGTGGCCAATGCCGCTGTCTTAGCACAGGAGCTGCAACAGCGCGGCTTTGTGCTCGTGACAGGTGGCACAAGTAATCACCTTATCTTGGCCGATGTCCATACAAGCTTTGGGATTGATGGCAAGACGGCGGAGATTGCGATGGATAAGATCGGCTTGACGCTTAACGCTAATGCCATCCCTGATGATCCACTGCCGCCATTTCGCCCTAGTGGCATTCGCCTTGGTACGCCAGCGGCAACAACGCGCGGCCTAGAGCCGCAGCATATGCCGCAGATTGCTGAGTGGATGCGCCAAGCCATCGACCACCGTGATGATGAGGCAGAGCTAGCTAAGCTCCGCACCGATGTTGCAGAGTTCTTGGCGGACTTCCCAGTGCCGACGGAATAGACAAAAAGTCAGAGGTTTGTCGCTGTCATTGATAATTGTGTCTCGCTAGGTGCAGTAGTGATACATCCGTATATCTAAAACACCCGCCAGAGAGCGGGTGTTTTTGTTGATTGGGAGGATAAGCTTAGCAGCTGCCTCGGACGATATCCTCGGTTTTGTCGCCCTTCTTGTAGGTGATTTTTGCACCCTTACCACTACCACACTGGGTATACAAGACGGGAGTGTCGTTGTTTGGTGTGCCAGATGTGATGATCTTCTTCTTAAGGTCAGGATCGATCTTTGCTTCAGTTACTTTATCGTCAACAAGATTGCTACTGACTTGCGCGGCTGTTGGGTATTCACCCTTCTGGCTGTTCCATGCCTCTACCTTGGTCGAGAGCTGCGATGCAGCGCCAGCGGCTGCAGAGTCACGAGCGCGTTGCTGGATACCGTTGTAAGCGACGATGGTAATAGCCGCTAGGATGGCGATGATCACAATCACGATGAGAAGCTCGACAATTGTGAAACCGCGCAGGTTACGTTGAGTTTTTGTTGTCATACAGAGTTACCCCTCCTTGTTACTGATTATATTACGATCATACTACGAACATTCATTAAACACAAGCTTTTTGAGCACAGATATATGAGAATATTTTTCAGAGATAGTGTGCGCACTAGCATAGGCTGAATTGTGGCTAATGGCGCGCTAGTATAGCTAGAATACCTGAGCTTCACGCTGCCTATTGTTTTCTTGATTCAGCTAATTATTAATTCGCCGAGCTTTCATTGACCCCCGAGCGTGGATGGTCTGGCCAGTGCTCAGAGCGGCGATATCTACTGTGGCAGAGACGACGGTGGTGCTATCATTTGGCGTGGTGCTGGCCGCTTGATTAAAGCCAGTTGCATAGCCAAAGCGAATGCTCGATACATTGCTCGCGACGCGCGTATCGAGTGCTTTGCAGGTGCCACCAATATAATTGCAGGTACTCTGCTGCCAGGGCTGGCCACACATCGTGTTATTGCTGGGGTTGGTAGCATTAAATTCGTACTGGCTTGGCACGATAGTCCGCCGCCAGAGGGTAGTGCCTTGCACAAAGTAGACGACCTTGACGGTAAGTGGGTTATTTGTGCGGTAGAGTTTGGTAGCTAGGTCAGCTTGAGTGCGGCAGGGGTTGGCTTGGCTGTTGAGGTAGATAAGCTCGCGCTGAGGGTCAGATGGGTTGCGGTCGGTGGCGTATTGGGTAAGGATCAAGACACTATCGCCTGCGAAGTGCTGTGCCCAGTTGGCCGCAATAGCCTTGCTCTCGACCTTTGTCGCTAGGCGGACGTCTTGCTCGATTTGGTCAAGTGCATCTTCCATGCTATACGTCAGTGCACCGCGCTGATTAGAAATAACGATCGAGCTCAGCAGCCCCACCAAGGCAGCGACCAATACGCCAACTACCACCACAATAATTGGGATCACTACTAGCATCTCCACTACAGTGAAGCCACGTTGTTGATGCTGGGTAGGGTAGATGCGGCGGATGAGCTGCTGTATCCGTTCTCGTATATTAGTGGCTGCTGAGAATCGCATGGCGAACCTCCGATTGGCTAGAGCCTTGCCCGTAGCGTACCGTTACCGATACACGGCTTATCTGTGGTGCGGTAGTGCTATAGGGACAATCAACGACAATAGTAGCACTAACAGGCTGAGGTAAGCCATCGGTATCCAGTGAGTGGTCAGTCGTGAGATTGCGATTAGCCGCGCGGTTTGTGCACGGCGTTGGTGTGCCATCGCCAACTTCGCGGCGGAGCAGCTCATACCCCACAATGCTCGCCTTGGCGTCGCGATTGGCCTCTGTGGCGCCCTGGATTGTCACAATGTAGAGCTGGTAGAGCGTCCCAACAAAGAGCACGCCCAGCACCATCGTTACCAACATCTCTACCAGAGTAAAGCCAGCGTCTGGACTATGCTTCATTGGTGGTTGCTCGTGATGGTTATTGTTACTGTTGGTGCGCGCTCTAGCCGGTAGTAGAGGAAGAAGCGGCTGCACTCTTGGCTGGTGGTGACGCAGAGCGAACCATCGCGAGCGCGTGGCTCGTAGACGAAGCGAT
>CALHVV010000026.1 GCA_938036915.1 uncultured Candidatus Saccharibacteria bacterium | reverse complement strand
AACAGGCCAGTAGTAGCACTTACAAAACTCGCACTGTGCCGCTGGCCATACCGCCAATACCACAGTCCACCGAGAGCAAACGGCAGCATCAGCGCAAGGCCAAGAAGCAGCCCCTCACTATGGCTGGCAGACAGCATCTGAACACCACCCACGAGAAGCAACACCACACACACGAGCGCATACATGGCAAGCGCAGCCATCACAATACGCCCGTAGTGTTTCATCCCATTGCCTCCACACCAGCGCTGATCTCGGTCAGCTCTTGCGTGATGGCACCTTGGCGCTGTTTGTTCATCTCGAGTGTTAGGTCATCAACGAGGCTGGTAGCGTTATCGGTAGCATTCTTCATGGCAAGCATGCGCTGGCTGTGCTCGCTCGCCCGAGCATCGAGCAAGGCTTGGTAGAGCCGGGCACTCACCATGCGCGCAGCGATGGTGTCGAGTACTGCTTGCGGGCTTGGCTCAAAGAGTGCTTCATCATCTGGGATTACCTCATCGTCATCCACCGCATCGAGCTGCTCGGCATCAAGGCCAGCGGGCAAGAGGTGGATTGTGTCAGGGTGCTGCGTCATACTGCTGTAAAAGCGGGTAAATACAACGTCAACCGCATCAACCTGCTTGCTCACAAACATATCGTGCGCGGTGTCGAGAATTGCTCGGAAAGCTGGCCCAGTTGGGCGATCTGGCACATCCTCATACACCCCAACCACCTGCGTATCCTTAAGGCGAGCAACAAACTGCGCCGCCTTGCGCCCCACCGCAATGGTAGTGTTATCAATCCCCGCTGCATCGTCATCGCGCAGGAGCTGGACATAGCGCTTCAGGACATTGCTGTTGTAGGCACCAGCCAGCCCTTTATCGGCAGCAATGACGATGATCAAGCGGCGTTTGACTGTGCGCTGGGTAAACAGGGGGTGATCGTCGGTCGCACCCTGGCGCGAGAGGTAGCGCAAGAGCCCACGTGCTGCCGTGGTATACGGTGCAGTGGTGCGACTTGCATCTTGGGCGCGGCGCATCTTGCTCGCTGCCACCATTTGCATTGCCTTGGTGATCTGCTTGGTACTCTTAACCGAGCGAATCCGTGCTTTGAGCTGTTGCGTATTGGGCATAGCGACCTCCGTTGCTTACTCCGCAAATTCCTTGGCAATTTCGCCCGCGGTTGATTCTATCAAGTGGGTGAGTTTCTCATCAGCACCGAACTTCTGGTCACCCTTGTTGAGGGTGCGCATTTGTTCCTTAGCTTCGGCCCAGAGACGGCTCAGCAGAGCATCTTGAGCAGCTTTGATCTTTGTGGCTGGCACGGTGTCGAAGTAGCCTTGGCTCACCGCCACAATGCTCACCACCTGCTCCCAGACACTCATTGGCTGGTATTGTGGCTGCTTGAGGAGTTCTGTTAGGCGCTGGCCACGGCCAATCTGTGCCTTGGTCTCAGCATCAAGGTCGCTTCCAAACTGAGCAAAGCTTGCCAACTCGCGGAACTGACTCAACCCAAGCTTGAGGTTACCACTGACACTCTTGAGCGCCTTAGTCTGCGCGGCACCACCAACACGCGACACCGAGAGACCAGCACTAATGGCTGGGCGAATACCTTGGTAGAAAAGATCTGTCTCCATAAAGATCTGCCCGTCGGTGATGGAAATCACGTTGGTGGGGATGTAAGCAGAAATATCACCTGCCTGGGTCTCAATGATCGGCAGAGCAGTGAGCGAACCCGCCCCTAGCTCATCACTTAGCTTGGCACTGCGCTCGAGTAGGCGGCTATGCAAATAGAACACATCACCTGGGAAGGCCTCGCGCCCTGGTGGACGGCGCAGCAGCAGGCTCATCTGGCGGTAAGCGACGGCGTGCTTGGTGAGGTCGTCGTAGATCATCAAAGCATGGCCACCGTTGTCGCGGAAGTACTCACCCATGGCAGTACCAGCGTATGGCGCGAGATAGAGTAGGGAAGCTGGGTCGCTTGGGCTGGTTGCCACCACGATAGTCTGATCCATCACACCTTCTTCTTTGAGGCGCTCGACCAGGCGAGCAATCTTGCTCAGCTTCTGCCCAACGGCAACGTAGACATTCACCACGCCAGTCTTTTGACGGGCTTGGTTGATCATCGTGTCGAGTGCGATTGCCGTCTTACCGGTTTGGCGATCACCAATGATGAGCTCGCGCTGGCCCCGGCCAATCGGGAACATCGCATCAATGCTCATAATACCGGTCATCAGTGGCTCGTGCACGCTCTTGCGACCCATCACACCGATTGCCTCGCGCTCGACGAGGCCGCGCTGCGTGGTAGTAATAGCCGGGCCACCATCAAGTGGCTCACCGAGTGGGTTCACCACGCGGCCAAGCAACTCCTCGCCGACCGGCACACTCAGGACCTCGCCCTTGAGCTTAACGCGGTCGCCAGCAGCCACACCTTGGTCGCTGCCAAGCAGCACAGCACCAATCTCATCTTCCATCAGGTTGAGCGCAAATGCCTCAACGACACCTGTTTTGGTCTCGATCTCGAGCACCTCGCTATAGCCAGCGTGGCGCAAGCCATGTACCCAGGCCACACCATCACCCACTCGGGTCACGATACCGACCTGCTCTAGTCCTTCAGAGGCTTCCAGGCCTGCGATCGCTTGCCGCAAGCTCTCGGACAACTCTGTAACTGTTGTTTCAGCCATGTATAATTCCTCTTATTTCGTGCCCGCAAGGGCGGTTAGTTTGTGTTGGATAGTGCCATCGTAGCGCTGGCCCGGCAGAGCGATCTTCACGCCGCCAATCACTGATGGGTCGACCACCTGGCGGAGCTGCACTGACGTAACTGGCGCAGTGCCACTCTGCTCAGCAAGTGCCGTGACCTCTGTTGTGAGCTGCTTCTGCAAGGCGGCCGATAGCTCGTGCGCCGTCGTGACCTCAGCGACAACGATACCGCGCTCAGCTAGCGCTTCCTCAATCGTTGCCGCCACCACATCGACATCGCGCGTTGCACGGGTGTCAATAAGATAGGCAGCAACCTGGCGCAGCACAGCAGACGCCTCAGCGCCAGCAGCAATCTGCTCAGCGACATACGCAGCGAGGCGGCGGCGCGAAAAACCGGCCGCCATCAGCGCTGCTCCTTGTCAAGCTTAGTCAGATGCTTCTCGATCAGCTGGCGATCTTTCGACGCATCGACCGTCTCGGCCGTCACTGCACGCGTTGCCTCGACGACCATGTCGACCATCTCACGGCGCAGCGCCCGCTTAGCCTCAGCCAGCTCTGTCTGCGTCTGGGTGCGCGCCGATTCTAAGATGCGCTCGGCCTGCGTGTGGGCGTCATCCTTGGCATCGCTTACCATGCTGGCTGCCTCAGTTTTGGCAGCGGTCACAATTTCTTGCGACTCGTGGCGGGCTTTCTTGAGCATTGCAGCAGTGCGCTCCTCGGTCTCGTCAGCCGCCTTTTGCGCTTTCTCAGCTGCTTTGAGGCCATCGCGAATCTTCGCATCGCGCTGGTCGAGCATGTCGAGCAGTGGTGGATAGACCCACTTCTTCAAGACCAAGAGCAGCACCACAAATGCCACCATTTGCAGGACAAACAGCTGCCAATCAAGACCAAGCGACGAGAACAAATCGCCACCACCCGCCTCTGTCGATGCAAAATAGTGCAGGGTATTCACGAGTGCGAACTCCTTACATCACCTTGCCGACGATCGCGGCCACAAAACCAATGATAGCCAAAGCATCGATGAATGAGATGCCAAGGATCATCATAGTGCGTAGGTCGTTAATCTTTTCTGGGTTGCGGCCAGCTGCCTTCATAGCGCTGGCGCCGATCCAGCCACATCCAATCGCGGCAAACGCTCCTGGGATAGCATACGTCAGGGTAAATGCGATGTCTTTCATAATTATTTCTCCTTATTTAGTTGTTACCAATGTTATTTTGCTCCTTCGGTCACGAAGTTCGCGTCTGAAGAAGTCGAGGTATTTGAGTGCGTATCTTTTTCCTCATCACCGCCGTGATGCGCCAATCCGAGTGAAATAAACACGGTTGAAAGCATAAAGAATATATAGGCCTGAATGCCACCGACAAATAGTTCAAAGATATAGAACGGTTGCAACACCGCTGGCATTGCCGCCTGGGTAAGGTAAGCGATCATCGCGATCAAGATCTCACCCGCGAGCACATTACCAAACAAGCGGAAGGACAGGCTAAGTAGGCGCGAGAACTCTGCCACAATCTCGAGAACCCCGACAAAGGACATGATCGGATCACGCAAGGGATTAACAAAATACCGCTTGAGGTTGCCCACAAAGCCAAGCTCGCGTGCTGCATACACCTGTGCCATAACGATCGTAACGGCCGCAAGGGCGAAGGTCATATTAAGATCGGCATTTTGGCCACGGAACAGTGGTGTATGGCCAACCATCACTGGCCCGACTACTGGCAATAACCCCAGCCAATATTGTGCGGCGATAAAGAAAAACATTGTAATGACGAGTGGGGCAACGCGCCGCGTCCATTTCTTGCTGGGGATGACCTGCCCAACGGTGCTGTACAGCCCCTCAAAGCACCAAACGGTCAAACGAGTCGCAAAATTAGCCTTCTTCTTGCCCAGCACCGCAGCACGGGTACGGAACATCAGCCAAGCCAAGAGGACAAGGCCCAGTAGGCCAACAAGATTGGCATTAGTAATTGGCCAGCCAGCAATCGAAAACACCTCGTCTGCCTTGACCGAGATGTGTGGCACTGCCGCAAAAAACATCATGTGCGATGACCTCCCTTAATTTGGTGCGTGATGAGCCCAGCTGCAAGGACGATACCAACCACCAAACCAGCAAACATCAGCCACGGTTTGGTTGCAAACTGCCGGTCTGCCCAGACTCCAAGCAAAAATAACCCAACAGTTGGTACCGCCATCCGCCAGGTTGTCCCAAGTAGGGTACGCCACAGCACACTAACCACTTGGCTACCGTGCGAGCGGGCATTCTCACGAGACTCCGTACTCATATGGCCCTATTGTACCAGGAGGCTCGGCAGACGTAAAGAGGAAAGCAACAGTTGGACATGAATCTTAAATTACCGCCATCTCGCGGCACACTAGCACCATGCTTTTGCTTCTTGAGATGATAGAGCACACACATAGCTTGTGATGATTTAGCGTGGAGTTGCTACTTTATATATAACATTGACTTTTATAACCATTTCTCAGGGGGGCTCTACACAAGACAGCTGGCGTCGCACCACAAAGCCGCGTATACTAGAGCTATGCCACGCCGCAACAAAACACCCAAGCACCAGCCTTACCGCCCACCGCGCAGCGAAGCAGCCAAGAAGCGCTACCCGAGCCGTGCAGCCGCCTTGCGCGCCATCACTGAGCTCCGCAAATACCAGTTGGATGTGCAGTTACGCGTGTATCAATCACCGCACGATGGTGGCTGGTACCTGACGAGTCAGCGGAGTGCAGGAGATTAACATCCCGGTAATTCCCACACCTCTCTATTCTCATACTTTTTTCGCAAGAAGCCCTCATAGGAAGTCGATACTTCTCCGGAGAAGATCCACCCTGTACCAAAAAATCACAAACATCATTATAGCAACATGCTTTTATATTCCACCCAGATGAAACAGAGAAAGGGAACTAACACTGAGAAAGAAGCCGTGCACCGTACACCCAGTACGCTTGCCAACCCCACCTCCACCCATGCTATACTAGCAAGAGCGAAAGGGGAATTACATATGAATACAACACCATCGGTTATAGTGTATAGCGCAGAGTGGTGCGCCTATTGCAAGACAGAGAAGCAATATCTCGACAAGCTTGGCGTGCACTACACCATCAAAGACATCGAGAAAACGCCTGGTGCTCAGGATGAGCTCGCTGCCAAGACTGGCGGCAAAGCCCAGGGCATCCCAGTCACAGACATTGCTGGCGAGATTGTCTATGGCTTCGACCGAGCTCGGATTGACGAGCTCCTTACAGCAAAGGGATTGCTGCCAGAAGCATAGCCCGGCCATTCATCATTATTCATCAACTCACTGCCTGCGAAGGGCAGTGAGTTTTGTTATTAGCTGCTTACATGCAAGGGGAATGGAGCGGCATGATAGTACACATATATTGTTCATGCTTTTTTATTTGACTCAAAAAGTCACACTATTGTAACCACACAAGTTGCTAATTTTTATTTATAACAGAGGTACTGTATTGATTATGAGTTGTAGATAATACTCATCTAGCATTAATCTTCACTATATATTGACTAGGTGCGAGGCCTCTCATGCAGATTATTTTTTGTATATAGGCGTCTCGCACTGCCGCTAATAGAACTTCACGTGGCGCTGGGCATTTGTGTTTTTGTTGGCACGGGGCGTTGGGTTGGTGGTGGTAGTGTCGTCGCCCAGCTGGCCGTTAGAGTTGTTGCCTACCGTAAAGACCTTGCGATTGTTAGTATAGACCACCGTTGTGCCATAGCCCGAGCGCACATACGATGCTAAGTTGCCCTGCGTACCAAGGACGAGCATCTGCTGCGGAGTGGGGTAGATGCCATTGGTGCCACCACCAATATGCCCAATACCTAGCTGGCCTGTCACATTGCTGCCCGCCCCAAAGACACGGCCATCGCTGGTGACAACAAAGGTGTTAGCATTCTTGGGGTTAAGCCCATTGGAGGTTGTCCACGACGAAACTGCTTTAGCCCCCGGGGGAAGGATGAACTTGACTGGGGTTGGGTTATATACGTGGCGTTTGTAAGCATCTAGATTGGATGTATCGACATAGACGCCATTGCCCAGTGCACCGTTATTGAGGCCAAAGGTCTTGACCTCGCCGTTAGCATAGACCATAGTGGTAAAGTACTGGTCAGTCGTGATGTCTATTACTCCAGACGGCGCGACACGCTCGAGTGTTGGGTTGTATGGCAAGAATGTTCTGTCTGCATAGTACTCACACGAATTCATCCTCGTCTCGCCACCAGTTGCGATATTGACTTCAGTAACACACAAGCCTCGGCCACCAATGTCGGTGCTATTGCTAAGGTAGACATGGCTCCATGCACCTGCTGGGTAGCGAAAGTCAAAGCGCTTGCCGCCAGACCACCAAGCGCACCACCGCATACGCGTCTCTTCATTATTATGGCCGGTCGCCTCGACGCAGCGGTTTTGGCCTCCACCTGGGTTTGACTCGACTTGCAGGGCGTTATTTGTCCGGTCGAAGTGCCACTTTTGGTTTGCAGCAGCACCCGAGCACTTTTCTGTCCTGAGGTTTGCCCCCACCGCCGCCAAGCAACGGTCTGACACCCCCGCACGCAGCCGGAAGGTCGGTACGCCCGCTTGGCCATAGTTTGTCTTGCCAGCCGAGTAGACTGCTCCTGCACTGTCGCGAATGTAGACCGTATCGCCGTCAAAGGCGAGCTGCACTGCCTTGGTTTTGCCAGGCTTACCAAAGTCGCCCAAGCGGACGGGTGCTCGCCGCTCATTGATATCGCCCTGAGCGAGCTGGCCAAACTCATTATTGCCCCAGCCATAGACCGCGCCGCTCTCACCAATCGCATAGGCTGTTTTGCTGTCGACTGCCCAAGAGTGAGCATCAGCCCGGATCTTCTCAGGGAAGGGCATCTTGGTTGGCATCTTTATTGTCGGAGCGGTCGAGTTAATACCGGCAACACCTTTGTCGTTGGAGCCAGCTACATAGACGTTCCCCTGAGATGTTACGACAAAGGTGACAATCCCCAGCGGCGAAACAAAGGTCGCAACATTGTCATTGCCAGGCAGTACAAACTGGACGGGGTTTGTTACCCATGCAATAATTTGGCTCGGGTTGCCAATCTGCCCAAAGTTATGCAGCCCCGCACCCCATACCTCGCCATTTTCTGTGAGGGCAAATACGTTGCGGCCGTGGGAGAGGAAGTTGGTGTAGGTACGCACAACACGCTTATTAGCAGGAATATTAAATTGCTTGAGCGTGAGTGTGTCGGTAGTCGAACCAACTCCCAGCTGGCCAAAGCCATTGAAGCCTGCTGAGCGCGGCCGCCCAAACTCATCGATAACAGTAAAGAATGCACCATTGAGTGTAAATCCACCACCAGCCGCATAACCAAACGAGACGCTATCGAGCAGTGCGCTCAGGCCCGCTTGACCCGCCAGGCGATACTCGTAGCTCTTCCACACTGCGCCATCCGTCGTGCGGATAAGCTCCGTCCGGCCCACCGCCGTGATACGCTGAATACTCCCTTCGCGGCGCTCTGGCTCACCCACTTCAAAGGTCGTGCGCACATTGCCATCCTGTTGAATATACTGGGTGCGCCCGGCTACTACTGCGCCTTTGCAATCGGTGTTGGGTCGCAATTTTGCAGCATCTGACCACTGCGCGAGGTCGTTATTGAGCTCAAGACATTTGCTGGCAAGAACAACGCCACTTTCTGCTGCCTCACGGGCTAAGCGCCGGTAGTGCTGGGCGTAGAGCCCCTCGCGAATCGCCGTCGATGCAGACGCCGCCACGAGGAGTAGCATCATTGCCACCACCGATGCCACGATTACCGTTGGCAGGGCAAACCCCGCGCTTGATCTATCTTTGTTCAGTCTCATTACTTCTACAATAGCGTAGATTGCAACCGTAAGCAATATGCTGGTACAAAATTATGCACAGTACAGTGTACGTATGGTAGATTCTCATGTCTGAAGCTTACATAATTCTAAAGCACACTCCACCGACGTGAAGTAGTAGATAGAAAGATGCAGAGTAGAGAAGTGGAGACTTGTTGTAATGCTCACGTTCACTACTACGAGAGGTGAGCCTACCAAGCATGCGAGTTCTCATGATATTGAAAGGCATGTACTTGAGAGAAGGGGTGCAGAAGTAATTGATATTTTACAATGAAATTGCCTCTTACTGCGCCCCAATCTGCACCACTTCGCCACCCAACTTTTGCCGAAAGTAGTTGTCGTGGCTGACGTAGAGGATAGCACCAGTATAGCGCTCCAGTGCCGTCTCAAGCTCTTCGATACTGGGTAGGTCGAGGTGGTTGGTAGGCTCATCGAGAATGAGCAGCTGCGGCTCATTAGCGAGCATGCTAATAATTTGGAAGCGCGCCTTCTGCCCACCACTCAGGCGAGCAAGCGGCACATCGCCATCCATCTCAGCAAAGAGGTAGTCGCTCATCAATTGGCGGAGCTTGGTCTGACCAATCGGCAACCCACGGTCGAGGTGCATTTGCTCGATGGCCTGGGCTAGTGTGAGGCCAAGATACGTCGGGGCAATCTCCTGCTCATACACGCCAATCCGAATATGGCTATCGAGCCGCAGCGAGCCACTATAGATAATAGGTGTATCGCTACCTCTGTCTTGCATCAGATTTTGCGCGGCGAGTAGTTCTCGAATAAGCGTCGTCTTACCTGCGCCATTGCGACCACGCAGCTCCACGGCCTCGCCCTCACGCAGGTCGATATTCACCCCCTCAAACAAGATCCGTTCGCCATAGCCCAGCGCCAAATCTCGCACCGCCACCAGTGTGCGCTGGCTTCGCATTGCACCATCGCGCATACTGAGGCGAATCGTTCGCGCCTTAAACTTCTGGTAGCGATCGGCCATCTTATACTCCAGCTGCGCCACATTGTCGCGATCAATCCAAAACGTCGGCTTCTCTATCTGCTCAAGCTGCTCAAGCTCGGCCATAGCCTGCTGCTCACGCTGCTTGAATTGCTTAATGGTGCCGGGGTCACGCGCTCGCTCCTTCATCCGGCGAAATTGCACTACCTTATCCTTCACATTAGCAATCCGCCGCTCGACCTGCTCATACTCGTGCATCGCGTTGCCTGTCGCCGAGGCATTTTGACGGAGATAGGCATCGTAGTTACCTCGGTAGCTGAGGGCTGTGCCATCTTTTATCTCAACGATCCGGTCCATCTCTGCCAGCACATCTCGGTCGTGGGTAATGACGAGCATCGCTTGCTTCGCGCCCTTGAGCCAGTCGATAAACTGCTTCTTAGCGACATAATCCATATGGTTCGTTGGCTCATCGATCAGTGCAAGGTCGGCCTGGGCGTGCATAATCTTCACCACCTCCACTAGGCGCTTCTGCCCACCACTCAAACTCGCCAGATGTCGCTCACCATAGCCTGCCATTTGGAAGTTCTTTAGCTCCTCCGCCACTAGCTCCTCAATCTGGTAGAAGCCCTTTTGGCCAAAGCGCTCCAGCGCCGCGGTGTATGCCTCGATTTTATGCATGTCATCGCCCATCGTCTCGGGGTAAGTTGTGATGATATGGCGCAGGCGCGCATATTCTGGCAGGCCACGCAGGATATATTCGAGCACTGTGATATCGCCGCTGTCGTGGTGCTCTTGGGCTGTTGCCACCACCACACTGCCACGCTTGAAAATAATCGAGCCACTATAGTCATCATCTACCCCTGTTAGCATACCAAACAGCGTCGACTTGCCAACACCGTTGCGCCCCACTAGACCCACTTTTTCGCCATCATTCACACTAAACTTCACATCCGTCATCAGCGTCTTCGCCCCAAACGACTTCTCGGTAATGGCAATATCGGCAATCATAGGGGATATTATAGCATGGCGAATTATATCCTTTGCGGGCAGGGGAGTGAGTTGAGCACTTCGCATTATTATTCTGTTATTTTTACGACACTCTTTCCATACATTTAGCGGTATAATAGTCTGCAGACACGCTAGAAAAGAAACAATAGGAAGGATTGTTAGTTTTGTCGTACATGGAAAATTTTCAGCAATATTCTGCAAGCACACGAGAGGGTGTTGACGCATATACCCAGAAACCACTTTTTGCACTTGCGGCAAAGAGCAACCCAAGCCCAACCTCCAAAGATATGCACACCAAGCTCATATCCCAGTTCAATACACCACACCACCAGCGCGATAGACTGCTAGACACGACCAATACCATTCTCGACCAGCAAGGCCCAGAGAACCCTGCCGTAGAGTTTCCTCCTCTCACGATGAGCTATATCAACGAGCATCTCGACCCACTATGCGATTACGGGTACGACAACGCGAGTTGGCTCTTGCAAGATTGCCGCATTATTATTAAGTCGGGCGGAGGTATCGCAGATGTCCAGCAGTATTTTCGCTATCTTGGTATCGATACCACTCCCAACAACTACGCATAGCATAAACTACCCCCTAGAGGGCACACTACCTGCTAGACGATGATCTCTTGGCTTGCTCGAGCCCAAATCTATCACCTTCGTATCCTCACATACCACCTCATCTGCTACAATAGAAGAGACGTATGAGCAAATCACATACTACTAAGCCACCAGTACCAGCTATTGTTAACCGCCGTGCGCGGTTTGATTATGAACTGAGCGACGACATAGTGGTTGGTATGAACCTGACTGGTCTAGAGGTCCGCGCCGCCCGTGAAGGCCACGTGCAGCTTAAGGGGGCATATGTGACGATTCGCAACAGCGAGCTGTGGCTCAATAACGCCAGCTTCTCACTGCGCCACAACGAGCAGGGTCAGCCAAACGCCCGGACCGTCAGCACTAGTGCACGTAAGCTTCTGGCGAAGCGACGCCAGATCGAGCAACTCGCTGCTCGCAAGAAGGACGGCTATACCATCGTCCCCACGAAGCTCCTTACTAGTGGCCGTTACATTAAGCTCGTCATTGCCCTCGGTAAGGGCAAGAAACGCTACGACAAGCGCGAAACCATCAAACGCCGCGATGTGGAGCGAGAGCGACGAGCAGTGCGGTATATATAGGCCACAAAACAAAGAAACATCAAACCAACGCGATCCCCGCCGAGTCGTAAGCATAAGGCTATACAGCAGCTCTGTCATTTTTGACGTGTTACAACAGGCTTATCAAGACTCTATTCCTGGTCATTACTACGACCTAGCGCCGTTCGCGCACGGTGTAATACAGACGAAAGCAGCCCAAAACGGTCTTCACTTGGCAGCTGAGCAGCAACGTTATGTTTGCTAATGACAGATTCATACAACCGAATAAGTTTACGTACCTGATTTCGCTCTGTAAAGCGTAATGCGAGCTGTTTACTACGCCTACCAAATTGCTGGCGCTGCTCCGTGTTACAGAGTAATTTCAAAACCTGAGCTGCCATATCCGCTGGATCATTATTAGCAAAATAACCATTCTCGCCATCGCGCATCACTTCTGACAGATCTCTATCAACGAGGATAAGTGGCTTACTTGCGTGAGCTGCCTCATGAATTGCCCAACCTTGCGTATCCTTGAGCGATGGAAAAGCAAAAACATCGAGCGACGCATATGCAACACCAAGCTCTTCGCGCGGGATCGACCCAGTAAAGATGATTCGATCAGGGTAGCAAGACTGCGCCGCCATCTCTTCAAGCGTCTGACGGTAATCGAAGTCACCCACAAAAATTAGCTTAGCATGCGGCCTTTCACGACCAATCACATCAAAAGCTTCTATAAGAAGTGGAAGATTCTTCTCCTCACCGAGACGGCCAACATAGCCCACTACTTCATCATCACTCTCAATACCCCAACGCTGACGAAATGCTTGTATCTGTGCTTTTGTTGGTCTTGGAATTGCATCAACGCCATTTGGCATAAGTGTCACATCATAGAAATATATTTCATCTTGCCAACTCTCTAGCTGCACTTTACTCTTACGACTAAGAGCAATCACTGCATCAGCACGGCTATATATCATTGTAAGAGCCCGCTTGATGATATCCTGACTCCACTTAACTCGCCCAAGACGTGGACGCTGTAACTTAACTATTTCAATAATATCTCGCCACTGCAATTTAACACTGAGCGGAAAAACAATATTAACTAGTGCTAATATACCCGGCAAGACATTTGGATAATCCTCCACAAACTCGTATAAATCAGTGCAGTGTTGCACAATAAAAGGGATATCATACTTACTTGCCGCATTTACACCAAGCGTCCCAACCTGAGCTGGGGTAAATATATGAATAATATCTAGGTCAAGATCTTGAATCTTACGCAAAATCGTTGGTGGAAAAAATAGAGCATAATCGGATGTGTCAAAAAAACCATTCTTGACACTTGGTATCCAGATGATATGATCATCCTCGCTTGTACGCTCTCGAATTACACTTGCGCTGATTGTCCGCGCTGGGCAAAAGACATAGACAGTATGACCCTCAGCCTCGAGATGATGCTTAAGACTATCAACGACGTACGTAATGCCATTGATAGTCGGGTGGTAAGTGTCAGTAAAAAAGCCGATACGCATAAATTAACTAGCTTATATTTTAGCATGTAACAGAGCAGGAGACAATAAAGATAGCTCTTAGTGTAATAGCACCTTCTTGTATAGTGCTACTAATTGTTCTGCTCCAGCGGCACTATCAAAGCGCCGCGCAATATGCCGAGCACGCTGCTTTGCTTGATCGTAGAAATGTTTGTCCTGCATAAGGTGCTTTACAGCCTGAGCAAATGATTCGTCGTCTGCCGCCATAAGTGCATCTGCACGAAATGTACCATCATAATCTGGAATATCCCGTAACACAATTGGCAAACCTGCAGCAGCCGCTTCAACAATAACTAAACCAAATGTCTCTTGTTCAGATGGCAACATAAAAGCATCACTTGCAGCATAATATTTAGGCATATCCTTAAAATCGATCTGTCCAACAAAATGAACGTTCTGTGGGGCACTTTCAATCATATGCGTCATATGGTTATGCTCTGCAGCAAGGTGCTTAAACGGCATGCTCCCCACCCAAATATAGGCAATATTAGGAGTGCGCTTAGCAACTTCTATGAATGTATCGATTCTTTTGCGTGGTTGCGTTTGTCCTGCGCCAATAACAACAAAAGTATCGCTACTTATACCTAGCGAACGACGTATCTCATCACGACCACCAGCTTGAATATATTTCGTTGTGTCAATCGTATTATATACAACCTCGATCGGCTTCTTAATGCCAAGATTTATCAACCCTTGCTTTGTTTCATCAGATACAGCTAATACAAGGTCTGCTCGATTGTAGAACCACCGCAAATACAACCGTGCAATCCACAGCCAATATCGCGTCAGTATAAATGATCCAACAAACGAATCCGGCAAAACGTGGGCCGACACCACTTTCTTGCGACTCTTTTTACTCAACATATGCCTCAGGGAATAAAAGCCAATCGTCTGTATGTGGACTATGTCGGACGTACGCATAGTATTAGCTTGGATATCAACATCATCGCGTTTTGCAAGGCAGTCAAAGTTCTCTTTATATGCAGTGTGTACACCATGTCCTTGTACAGTAAACTCGCTTTCAGAGATCATAGTGACGATTATTTTACTGTTTCTCATACGAAGCAATTATACAGTATATTTAGTGCATCCGCTACTCTGGTCTTGTGTTGTATTAGCTTACTTAATTACGAATGTTTTTGTACACCAAAATTCTCATCATAGACAGCAACAAGCGCCTGCGGGATAGTAAGAAACGAGTGGCTATGATTATGAACTATCAATTGCTCTACAATAGGTGGCACTCCTTTTGCGTGAGCAAGCGCATATGCCATTATATCGCTAACCGCCTCATGTCGATTCATTGCACTCTCACTTGGTGATACAACACGAAGCTTCTCCCGAATGCATGGCAATGCTTCAGCAAGATCATCTGCAAAGCCAGGCTCCGCTAAACCAATCGGGTCAGTCAGGAATTGCTCTCGCCATCCACCTCTTGTACCCTGGGCAGTGTCTCGCAATGCGCTCTTCATTGGGTTCTTCTGTAGCTCAGATTCGTAAGGGTCGAACTCAGCTTGAATATATTTCTTAAGGCGGCTATTTTCAGTTATGCCAAAACCTGTCACTAGTCGCATAAGTCTTGTAATACGTGTTTTTCCGTACGATTCTCCGCTTACTGGGTCATTTATAGTAAGACTATTAATATGAGAATCAAAGTAAGGTACAGCGGCTGTCATCGTCCGCCCACCAAATGAGTGTCCATAAAGCTGTATATCACGACCTTCTGCCACAACATCAATTGTCTGCGCAATTTGTTCACCATAACCAGCAAAATTACCGTGCCGAACCTCTTTGCGAACGGCAGCTGGTAACATATCAGAGCGTCCACTTCCCGGTGGGTTTATTATGACAAACAGCTCGTCAGGAGCATTAGCAGCAAGTGTTTGTCCCTCATAAATTGCAACAGGGTGTCGTAAATTTCCACCCCAGCCATAAGCAACACCTCGTACTACTTCAGCTTGCTTATTGCCGACCAAAGCAGCTTCAACTGCAATACCACCTACACGGATGCTCACTGGATTAGTCATTGCCTCAGCCACCTCAGCATCTCGTTTCTCATCGTTACCACCCTTTGGGATAGCATATAGTTCTGTCTGCTGGATTTCTATCTTTGTATCGTGCGATAAATATGGATTATCAGCATCTAGCTGCCTTCGTGTCATTACCAATCCATTATCAAAGCCGTAATCAACTCTTTCTTGTCTCATGCTATTTTTTCTCCCACATAATAAGCAACATCTTTTAGATAAACTCATAATAACTCTCTCTCTTTAGATTTGTCAAGGATATTTTATAATATCTTGGTTATCTTAAGATTCTTCTTACTCAAGCTACTGACAGAGTTAGGCATACTATGTATAGGTATTGCTATATTTCATAGTAATTATATAAATACATACGACAGTAGGCTTTTACGTACAATTCTATCTCTCAAGAAAAACTGTCATGTTATACTATCCTTATGAATCTCTACTCCTGGAACGTCAACGGTATTCGTGCGGTGATAAACAAGGGCGAGTTTGCCCGCTTTATGGCGGCGCACGCCCCCGACATCCTGTGCCTGCAGGAGACGAAAGCGCAGCGCCAGCAGGTAGAGCTTGACCTGCCGGGCTACCACGAGCATTTTTATAGCGCAGCCAAGAAAGGCTATAGCGGCACGGCAGTCTTTAGCAAAACCGCACCAGTGCAGTGGCGCGATGGCCTGCCAGCTGAGCTGGTAGAGCAGTTCCAACTCGCGGCAGATAGCTATGGCAGCCCAAACGATGAAGGCCGCGTCATTACAGCGGAGTTTGCCAGCTTTTGGCTGGT
>CALHVV010000025.1 GCA_938036915.1 uncultured Candidatus Saccharibacteria bacterium | reverse complement strand
CGTCGGCGGCGCTTGGCTGCGCCTTCGCCTGTGGCGGTGGCTGACGGTACTGCTGAAGTCCCCGCCTGACCTGTCAACGTTACACTCACCCCTGTACTGCCCGGGTGAATCCGCTCATTGATAGTATCCTCCACCGTTTGGCGTGACTGGCTATATAGTTCGCGGCTATGCTCGATAATGCGCGACAAATGGCTCCGCTTAGCCTCAGGCAAATTAAGCGTAGTCGCACTAAAGGCTGGTGCCTTCTCACCATTAATCACCATGTTGATGATGAAGTTGCGATTATGCATCTGGGTGAGGTCGTTCTCCTCAAACTGCGGTTCAAACTGCTTGGCAAGGATCGGGCTGTCGTCCGGCGAGACGCGGAAGCTAATCATCGTCCCAACGTTGCCAAAGACCGCATCGCGCACCGTTGGCTCCATCTGCGAGATGTATTGGTTGGCTACGGTGAGGTTGAGCCCATACTTGCGTGCCTCACTCAGGATAGTGGCAAAGCTATCAGTTGCGAAGTTTTGGAACTCATCGACATAGAGATAAAATGGCCGCCGGTCGTGGATATCGAGGATATCGCTGCGGCTCATCGCCGCCAGCTGGATCTTCGTCACCAAAAATGAACCAAGAATCCCCGCATTATCCTCGCCAATCAACCCCTTCGACAAATTCACCACCAAGATCTTGCCCTCGTCCATAATCTGGCGAATATTGAATGACGAATGCGTCTGACCAATGATATTGCGGATAATGGGGTTCGCCGTAAAGGCCCCCACCTTGTTGAGCACTGGTGCGATGGCCTCTGTCTGGAACTTCTCCGACCAGCTGGCAAACTCCACATTCCAGAACTGCCGCACCACTACATCGTTACAGTAGCCGATCGTCTCTTTGCGGAACTTTTTATCCGTCAGCATGCGGGTGATATCAAGCATGGTAGGCTCGGGCCGATCAAGTAGCACCAAAATAGTATAGCGCAAAATATATTCCAGCCGCGGCCCCCAACTGTCGCCAAACATCCGCTTGAGCACACCAATAACCTCTGATGAGATCGTCGATTTCTGTGCTGGGTTGGTAACCTCCAGTGGGTTAAAGCCAATTGGGTGCTCGACGTCTGCGGGATTAAAATACACCACGTCATCTAGCCGTGCCTCGGGGATGAACTTCATATTCTCGATGGCAAAATCGCCATGCGGGTCGATAATGGCATAGCCTTGGTTATGATAAATATCACTCAAGGCAAAGAGCTCCAGCAGGCCACTCTTCCCCGCTCCTGTCTGGCCGATGATATAGACGTGGCGCGAGCGATCGCTCCGCAGCATGCCAAACTGGTGATTGATCCCCCGAAAGTTGGTCAGGCCAAAGGCCGAGATCTTCTCGTCGTCAGCTGCATGACCAGTGAGGACAGGCAGACGGTTGGGCGGTTCGGCGGTTTTGTTACTTGCCCAGACGATATTGGGCGTCTCAACATTGGTGTGTGGCAAGTGAAAGACACTCGCCATCTCCTCAATATTAAGCAAAAAGCCGCGATCAGCAAAGAGACGCAGCTTATAGCGGTTGAGGTCTTCCTTGCGGAAGCTATCGTGACTCATGGTAAAACCATTGAGGTTAGTGCTGTTGTATTGCTTAAAGGTGCCAATGATCGCCTGCATGCGCAGCCGCGCATCAGTGGTGCTATCGCCAAGATATGCAACGCGAATCTTGACCTGGTAACCCAACTTAGCAGCCTTTTTTTCGGCCTCGGCGATGCGGGTTTTGTCGCGATCGGAGAGCTCCGTTACTGTCGTCATGTTGCCTTCGGGTGGTTGCCACAGCGCCATGAGGAACTGGCTAAACCACCGCGCCTTGGGGTGAAATGCGTCACCAAAGAGCCCACCACCGCGCACACGCTTGACCCACGCATCGGATGCTTTGTGCCAGTCATCTGCCACAGGGCGCACCAAAATTTGGATCCAAATCTCATCATCCGTATCCTCCAACTTGGCTAATGTACCTGTAATGCCCGCCAGCGGATCAACCTCGAAGCTCTGAAAAGTCTTGATCGGCAAAAACTCACTCTCTGCCAGCACAACCTCTGCTGTATAGACGACATTGTGCTGCTGCTCGTGCGCCGTATAGTCGGCTGTGGCGGTACGAATCTGTACCGTGGGATACTGCGAATAAATCTGGCTCTCGACGAAGTTGCGCAGTGCACGCGGCGTCCAAACATAAAACTGAATCTGTCCACCGACTGACGCAATCTCGAAACTGAGGTGTTCTTGGTAGCCATCATTAATCTTGAGCTCGCGCGCATCACGCAAGATACCATGGAGGCTGGCAAACATTTGCTCAGCTGCTAGCTCAGACTTGTCATTGGCACGAGGGATCTCGAGAATAAGCAGTTCGCTCTCGACCTCGCGCAGCACATCAACTTGCCGATTGTTGCGCCACGTCAAATAACCGAGGAGGATCACCACTGGCACCCACACATACCACTGCAGAATAATCGTGAAAAACGTCGTAAAAAATGCCATAATGACGCGCTTTGATTATAGCATGGGACATGTATTTTGACAAGGTATGTACGCAATTTGTTCAATAGATTTGCTAAGACGACGAACATTAGCCCATTAGAGAGAGTACTCTGCCCTACCCTGCGGCTATAAATTCACCACACCCGTCTCGACCTGCTCTGCGACAAAGGCAGCGCCTAGAACGCGTTCGAGGCTAGAGATCGTCTCATTTTCAACTGGTTGGCAGGTTGTCATCGTCACGTATGCCAGACCGGTCTCGGGCCAAGTACGCGCTGCAATATGCGCTTCGGGCAAAAGAAGCGCCACACCAATACCATACGGTACATAGTCGTGGCTCACCGAGCGTACCGCTGAGAGTCCCGCTCGCCAGGCAATCTCACGCAGCGCTTGCTGCACAACAATCCGGCTGTTGAGGCATACTGTGCTCCCACCGGTGATTTTAAATGTCATTGTTTGCAGCCGCTCTGCTTTCATGGAGATATTTTATCATATTTGCCGGTAATTCTGGGGAGATATTCTACTCGCTCAGGAGCAAAATTGACGACTTATCCCAAGATGATATACTAGCATTATGATTGATGTATTGACGACTACTCTCACCAAACTTTGCCAACCCCTCCCCCGCATGAGCACCGCCATGAAACAGTGGTTTCGTGATAACCTCTGGGTTATGATGCTGCTGGTTGCGGTTGTTAATGCTGGATACGGAATATCCTTGCTTATCCAACTATATCAGGCTTTTACATCAAAGGTGAGTACTTGGCTGATGATGGTTGCGCCACAAGCATCTTCGTCGCTTACTGCGCGGCGAGTTTATCTTGTCGTTGCGCTGCTGTGCGTCATTGCTCAGGGGGTCATTGCTGGCCTTGCAGTCCTCCCCTTGCGCGAACGGCGCAAACAGGGCTGGGCGCTTGCGGTGTGTAGTGCACTAGTGATTGGTCTCTTTGCGGTGATTGGCTTCATCCTCAATATATTCATGATGCCACTGGCCGTGCTGGTGTCGCTCATGTCACTGCTATTTGCACTGGCAGCGCTTTATGTTGCACACGAAGTGAAGGATGAGTTTCAGCGCTTGTAGATTACACACCCGATACCTTGGCTACTAGCACCTGAGGGGTTTCACGCCCTTTACTTGCCTCACACTTCCCGCTCGTGCAATGAGAGAATGAACATCTCTATTAAGTCATTCATTTCGCATGCGAAACTAGAGAACTTGTTTGCCTGGCGACAAGCTACCATTCTTCGAATGAACAACAAGAAAGAGGGTGAGTGGGCAATACTATAAAGCCGAGCAGTTTCAATGCAAACAACTTGAAAACCACCCCTGCCTGTGCTACAGTATCTACAGCGATGGGGTGTCGCCAAGTGGTAAGGCAACGGGTTCTGGTCCCGTCATGCGGGGGTTCGAATCCCTCCACCCCAGCCATATAGCATTTTTAGTCTGCAGAGGCAGGCTATTTTTATTATCGCTGCAGCTATCAGAGAATATGGCAAAACTACAAGCCTTCTCTTGCGCAGTTTATTCCTAGTTCAACCTGCTACACTCTGGTGTATTCCACCTATCATTTGTCAATGATTAGCAAGAAAAACTCACTACCTAGAAAAGATGTTTTTACGATTCAAACTAACACAGCTTAGTCCTGTTCATCAGCGCGGCGTTCACGCGGTACTGTTGCCCCAAAAGTATTGACGGTTTGCAAGGCTTTCGTATAATCCCTCAGCTCGTTATCTGTCATCTGGCTAATCTCAGAAGCCGTTACTGTATATGGGTCTCTCCGTCGAAATGGTGTCTCAGGATAATCGAAATCTGTTCTACTTACTATATACTCGATCGCCTCCAGGCGCGTCATTGGTGTAGGTGTCGGCTGCTGGTCATAGGCGTCAGCAATCGAGGGGGGGTAGTTTCATAGTGTGTTGTCATATATGTATGACAACCACACCACTTGTCATAAAGCAATAGCAAGGGTGCAAAATGGCAACTTAACGCCGTCGGCGCGAACGCACCACAGCGTGCCCTTTGCCAAAGTAGGTGCGGCCAAGCCACTTGTGCCCTTCGATAATCGCCAGTGGGACGAAGAATGCCACGATCCAGACAAAGACACCATCGCTCCACGAGATAGGTGCCACATGGAGCCACTGCTCGAGCGGCCCAAACAGCGCAACCAGTTGGAGTGCAATCGATACTGCCAGGCCACCATAAAATGCAGTGCTCCACCGCCGAGCGCGCCGCCAAACAGGTTCGTAATCACTGCGGGCAGCGAGAGCGCTCGCCCACTGCATCACCACCAGTGCACAGAAGGCAATAGTGCGCGCATATCCTTCGCCGTGCGAGTGATAATACATGCCGTAGAGCCCTAATGTGATAACCGCTATCACCACCGCGACGAGTCCAACCCGACTCAGCATAAAGCGGCTGAGTAGTGGTGCTTTGGGGTGGTATGGCGATCGACGCATTGCTTGAGGTGAGCCTGGTTCGACCCCCAATGGAATAACCATCGTTGTATCTGTCACCAAATTGACCCACAAGATCTGCACCGGCAAAAGCGGG
>CALHVV010000024.1 GCA_938036915.1 uncultured Candidatus Saccharibacteria bacterium | reverse complement strand
GCGAATAATCAAAAAAGAAAACATCCGCCGAAGCAGATGTTTCATTCGGAAATATTTTTTAAGGATTTTATCTCAAAATGGACTGAAGGAACGAGCGCGTCCTTTCGCTTTGAGGATTTTCAAAAATTTGTGTGCTTGTTCCTTCCTCTTCCACTTTTCCGTCTACCATAAAAAGGACTTTATCCGAAACAGATTTTGCGAAAGCCATTTCGTGGGTAACGATTGCCATTGTCATATTCTCATCAGCCAGCTGCTGGATGGTTTTTAAAACTTCTCCTGTCAGTTCAGGATCAAGCGCCGAAGTGGGTTCGTCAAAGAGCATGATATCAGGATTCATGGCAAGCGCCCGGGCGATGGCTACACGCTGTTTCTGCCCACCGGAAAGACTGCCCGGATAAACGTCTTTCTTATTTAACAGTCCGACTTTGTCAAGAAGAGCGTCAGCAGTAGGAATTACATCCTCCCGCTTCATTCCTTTCACATAGACCGGCGCGGCAAGAATATTATCCAAGACCGTCATGTGCGGAAAGAGGTTAAACTGCTGGAAGACCATGCCAAGCTCAGTTCGGGCTTTGTTGAGGTCGGTCGCTGGATTGGTCATATCAATACCATCGACCCATACTTCCCCGCTTGTCGGCGTCTCAATCATATTAATACAGCGAAGCAGCGTGCTTTTGCCACCACCACTCGAGCCCAAGAGGACCACAACCTCTCCCCGCTTGATTGTCAGGTCAATGCCGCGCAAGACATAATTATTGCCATAGTGCTTGCGGAGCTGCTTGATATTAATCATGCGCCTTGAGCCTCCTCTCTACTCGATTCATCACCCACGTAAATAACGTGGTGAGAGCGAGGTAAATCATTGCAGCGGCAAAGAGCGATTCAAAGGCGGTGGCTGTTTGGAAGCGGATATTATCAGCACCGCGCATTAGATCGTTCATACCAATCCAGCCAACGACCGACGTCTCCTTGAGGAGTGAAATCCCTTCGCTGATCAGTGATGGCAATGACTGCTTGAGTGCTTGGGGGAGGATGATATAGCGCATGGTTTGCCAGCGACTCAAGCCAAGCGAGCGCGCCGCTTCGACTTGTCCGCTATTGATACTTTCGATCCCACCGCGAATAATCTCAGCAATGTATGCACCACTGTTGATACCAAAGGCGAGACTTGCAATCCACAGTTTTGGCACCCCACGGTACGAGCCAAATACCACGTAATACATAATGAGTAGCTGCACCAAAGCGGGCGTGCCACGAATGATCGTAGTATAGGCATTGGCTAGGCTCGCCCATGGCCGCCAGTGCTGGAGACGATGCAGCTTGCATCGGCGAAATGGCTGCCAGGCAGACTGCTGCATAAGAGCGACAACCAGGCCAATCACAAGCCCAATGATTGTCGAAAAGACGGTCAGGAGGATGGTCACTTCTAGGCCGCGCCACAAGAAGAGATAGCGCTCATCGCCAAAGAGGATATCCCATACATTCATGGCTGGGCTACTCCAAAGTGTTTCTTGATAAGTTTCTCATAGCGGCCATCACGCTTCATTGCGGCAATGCTAGCGTTTACCTCAGCGAGTAGTTTGCTATTGCCCTTTTTGATAGCAATGGCGTAGTCTTCGCGTGAGAGGTTGCGTGGTAAGGCAACGAGCTGCGGGTTTGTGGCGAGGTATTGCTGAGCTGGCCCATCATCCATAATGGCAGCGTCGATCCGCCGACTGCTGAGCTCTTGCACCACACTAGCTGTCGATTGGAGTTGTACCACGTGCGCCCCACGAATCTTGTGTGCCAGTGTATCGGCTGTAGTGCCAAGCTGTACGCCAATTCTCCTGCCAATGAGGTCATCACTGGTGGCAATTGTTGAGCCAGTCTTTGGCACAATTATCTTTTGCGCTGCAGTATAGTACGTGTGCGAAAACTCAGCATTCTTGCGCCGGTCTGGCGTGACAGTCATACCAGCTGCAATGAGGTCGATTCGCCCAGCCTGCAGTGCTGGCAAGAGGCCATCAAAAGCAATCTCCTCAATTTGTAACGAACGGTTTGTGTCCTTAGCAATCTCCCGCACAAGGTCAATATCAAAGCCAACGATCTCTTGCCCCTGCTTATATTCAAACGGCTTAAAACCAGGATCGGTGCCCAGCACGAGTGTTTTTTCCAGACCACTGCCAGCAGTCTTGGTGGTAGAGGCTGCTGGGCTCAGCTCGACATCCCAATACATATAGCCCAGCAAAGCTACTGCCACAGCAGCGAAACTCAGCCATTTGAGCTGTGTCAGTCTGCGTCGCTGACGAGTAGGTTGTGCCATGCATATAAGTATAAGCGCTTTGCTAGACGGATGCAAGTACTTGTATTGTTCTATTTACCGCGCTATGATAAGAATACAAAAGCAACACACAAGGAGGCACCCTATGAGTAGTCTTACAAAATACAATCCATTTGAGGAATTGCGCGCATTGCAGCGGCAGCTGTTTGACAATCCCTTTACCACGACACTCAGCCAAGCTGTCGCAACTGATGTCTACACTGTAGATAATACACTGGTTGTTGAAGCGCACGTGCCAAACTTTGCCGAGGAAGACCTCGATGTGAGCCTTGACAATGGTGCGCTCGTCATCCGCGGCGAACGGCACGAAAAAACCGAGGACAAACAGCGCAACTACGTCGTTCGTGAGAGTAGCACAAGCTTCTGCCGTCGTGTACAAGTGCCAGATGGTAGCGATGTTGAGCAGATTAAGGCCCATCTGGAGGACGGCATCTTGAGGGTGACGATACCACTCAAGCCACTACCTGCGCCGCAAAAAATTGCCGTCAAGAAAATAACCAAGCACGACAAGAAAACGAAAAAGTAGTACGAGCCATAGACTTGCATCAACAAAAGCTGGCATATATGCCAGCTTTTGCGTACTATTCACCATTCCTTGCGCTGAGACAAGATAATAAAACACCCCTGTAATAGAGGTGTTTTATAGAGATAATACAAGAAGGCTTACTTACTGCGCTTCTCGATAATCTCCTGCGCGACGTTTGGTGGAACTTCCTCATAGTGGGCAAGCTCCATCGTGCTAGCAGCTCGGCCCTGCGACATCGAGCGGATGTCGCTGGTGTAGCCAAACATGTTTGCCAGTGGCACGATAGCCTTCACGAGCTTCGCGCCGCCCATCAAGTCTTCCATCGCCTCAATGCGGCCACGGCGGCTATTGAGGTCGCCAATGATATCACCCATGAATTCCTCAGGCGTTGTCACCTCAACCTTCATTACTGGCTCGAGCAAGACTGGGTTGGCCTTCTTGATACCCTCGCGGGCAGCCAGGTGAGCAGCCAGGTTAAAGGCGAGCTCGCTTGAGTCGACATCGTGGTAACTTCCGTCGTACAAGGTTGCCTTGACGTCAACGACTGGATAGCCAGCAATCACACCACCATCGAGAGTCTCCTTAATACCTTTTTGCACAGCTGGGCGGTACTCTTGTGGCACCACACCACCCTTGATTTCATCGAAGAATTCGTAGCCCTTGCCTGGCTCGTTCGGCTCAAAGCGCACCCAGACATCACCGTATTGGCCACGACCACCAGACTGCTTGGCATGCTTACCCTGCGCCTCAGCCGTGCCCTTGATAGTCTCGCGGTAGGCGACTTGCGGCTCACCAACATTGGCCTCAACGTTAAACTCGCGCTTCATGCGGTCGATCAAAATCTCTAGGTGAAGCTCACCCATACCGCTCATGATAGTCTGGCCTGTCTCTTCGTCAGTGTAGACGCGGAAGGTTGGGTCTTCTTCAGCCAGGCGTTGCAGAGCAATACCCATCTTTTCTTGGTCGGCCTTAGTCTTGGGCTCCACCGCGATCGATACCGGTGGCTCAGGGAAGCTAATTGCCTCAAGAGCAATTGGATGCGCTTGATCGCACAAGGTATGCCCCGTAAAGGTGCCCTTCAGGCCCACCACAGCAGCAATGTCACCAGCGCCCACACTGTCGATCTCTTCGCGCTTATCGGCATGCATCCGGACGATGCGCCCCACACGCTCCTTCTCACCTGTCGTTGTGTTGAGGACGTAGCTACCGGCAGTCAAGCGACCACTGTAGACACGGATGAAGATCAGCTTACCAACAAATGGGTCGGCAGCCAGCTTGAAGGCTAGTGCGGTCATTGGCTGCTTATCGTCAGGTGTGCGGCTTACCTCGTCGCCAGTCTTGGGGTTCTTGCCCCAGATTTCACCAACATCGAGCGGACTTGGCAGGTAGTCTACCATCAGGTCGAGTACCTTCTCGACGATCACACCGCGGCCATCGCCACCCGTCACCAAGAAGAAGTCACCAGCCAAGACGCGTTGGCGCAGCGCTGCCTTGAGCTCGTCGATAGTAATGGCGTCCTCACCTTCGTCGAGGAACTTCATCATCAGGTCGTCGTCTGCTTCAACGGCGTTCTCGACGAGCAGGCTGCGAGCTCGCTTTGCCTTGTCGAGCATATCAGCTGGGATCTCGCCTACCTTAAGCTCGTGGTCGGTGTAGTCGTCGTAGGTGTAGGCCTTCATGTCGATGAGGTCTACCACACCACAGACATCCTTCTCAAAGCCAATTGGCAGGTGGATTGGGAAGGCTTGTTTGCTCAGGCGGCTATGGATCGACTCAATCGACTTGTAGAAGTCGCCACCAGTCTGATTGATCTTGTTGATAAAACAGATGCGTGGCACACCGTATTTGTTGGCCTGGCGCCACACGGTCTCACTCTGGGCTTCTACCCCCATCTTGCCATCAAAGACTGTCACTGCGCCGTCGAGTACACGCAGGCTACGCTCCACCTCGGCGGTAAAGTCGATGTGCCCAGGGGTATCAATGATGTTAATCTTGTGGCCCTTCCAAAAGCAGGTCACTGCCGCAGAGGTAATGGTAATACCACGCTCTTTTTCTTGGCTCATCCAGTCGGTGGTGGCACCACCATCATCACCGCGCACGGTACCAATCTTGTGGTTAATACCGGTGCGGTACAAAATACCTTCTGTCGTCGTCGTCTTGCCGGCGTCGATATGGGCAATAATACCAATGTTGCGAAAGTCCTGCAGAGGGACATCCTTGGGGGTTGCCATAGGGGGCTCCTTCTCTCCTTACGTGTTTTTTAGCATGAGTAATACAACTCTCAACGATTGATTATAGCATGGATTGAATGTGGGTGGTAGAGTAATTATCACCCCTGATGAATCCACCCGCTCCTGCTAGCCAGGGAGCCGTTCGCCGTTTTTTGACCACACCCCATAGCGGTCTGGTGCGGTGGTGCGCATTGCTTGAGGCACGGCATCGTACTCACCTGGTGGTAAGCCGCTTGTGTTGACATAGAGCAGCTTATATTCGGTTTGCTGAGCATTGGTGACGTATAGGTAGGTGTTGCTAGTTGCATCAGTGGTACTACCCTGGGTGACGCTGGGAAGCGTGGAAATGTAGGTTGGCACCAATTGACGCAAGAATGTAGCACTATCGCGGCGCTGGTAAGTGGGGGTAGTACTACCAGCAGTCTGAGCAACCGGGTATGCACCATTTTTGGTATAGTAGCGATCAAGCGCTTGGCGCATTGCTGTGAGGTCGGCCACGCGAGTCCGCCCTTGTGCACCGGCTTGGATACGTTGGTACGAGACGAGTGTCAATGTAGCAAGGATGGCAATAATAACAATCACAACCAGCAACTCTACCACAGTATAGCCAGCCTGTTTTTTCTGCATCAACGGATTATTCATAGTGCTCATGCTTTGCATTATACGAAGTGCAGTGCGTTTAGGCAAGAGCCATTGCTGCCAACCTAGCTGGCAGTGTATAATGGCACTATGCAACCACGTGGATCATCCCCTTCACCTCAGTACCGGCGCTCTCGCCTAACACCGCGCGGGCTAGCGATTCGTTTTACTCTAGCTGGTCTAGCGGTCATTGCCATTGCAGCAGGGGTTATTTATCTCGCAACTCGGCCGCACAAAGCCGAAAACACCGAGCAGCACACCGAGACAAAAACTGGCCCACGGGAGCAACTCACCGCCACCAAGACACTGGAGCGTGCTAAGAAATACTTCAAAGGGACAGAAGCTGTTAAGTCATCACTATCAACACCGGTCAAGGCAGAGGGCTTTCGCTTTTATTCTATCGCTACCGACCCAAGCAAAACCAAGAGTGCTGCCGCTACCCTACCCAAGGCTGAGGCTAAGCGCAACGTTACCGCCCTGGAGCACATGCTCGACTATGATCAATTCACGCGCTATGTCGTGCAAGATGGCGATAAAGACGGCCCATACCTTGCAGACTTTACACGGAGCAATGGCGACGTAACCTGCCAGATTAGCAATACCCCACTTGACCCAAATGACCCGAAAAACAAAGAAACCCGCTTCGTTGAGTTCAAATGCCTCGATGCTGCCGATTACAAAGACCTCGCCAAGCAGCAAGCTCCTCTCTACAATGCCTACTCGCCTGCCGCAAGCTCAAGCTATAATGTTGGCATTGTCGGCACTATGACAGTGCGCGAGAGCAAGCTTGCAGGCTATCGCTTGGCAGAGATACCACTGGGTGGTGTACAACCCGAGTCGCACCTCTTTAATTCGCAAGGGACAGCGCTGTTTTACCAGTCGAGCGATGGCCGCTGGGTATTCTTCCAGATTCGCCAAAACGATATGCTCTCCTGTGATGTCTATAAGGCTCAACTCCGCAATGCTAAGAAAGTCGACCTGCGGCAAATCTACGAAGGCGACAAATGCCGCGACCTCAGCAAAGGCGAAGTAGTGACGGTAGAGATGCCGAAGTATCGGTAGTGCCAATTAGTGTATATGGCGCAGGCTAGTCAACACCTGTTAGGGCGGTTTGTGATTATATAGCTACTAGGGGTTGGAGTGACTCGTATTACATAACCATCAATTTATTGTATAATCAAACTTAGTAAATCAACTAAGCTAACTTTCAGGAGGAAATATGGACGCGCAACTAGATGGCCCCATTACCAAATATATTGATCTAATTGGAAGAGGTATTGATGGAATACAGGAGCGGGTCGATAAAGCAACAAATGGCTTGGCGTGCGAGCCATCAATTGAAGATACCGATGAAAGCTTCCTCGGTGTCGGTTCAACCGAATCGTACTGGTCGTACTATAGCGCAGGCCTCGAACTGCAGTGGCGTAACGATATCCTCGTCGTTCTTTCTCTTTACCTACAGGATGACAGTCTTTATGAGGAGCCCTACATTCCACTCTCTTACAAACTACTAACATCAATATCAAACACAGCATCGATACAGGAGGTCATTAACACGTTTGGAGATCCGGAGTTTGAGGGAGGACTGTGGGGGAGAAAGAATCTGCGATATAGGTTGGATGCAGACAAGTTCGTTATCTTTCGATTCAACGACAAAGGCACCCTATGGGCGGTTCAAATTGGCTTATATCGTGTCTTGAGAAGTCACAAGCCAGTCTAGATTAATATCAAAAAACCAATAGAAAACTCGTCGTTATCCTGACGAGTTTTTGTTTATTCTTTGCATTGCTAATTACAATATCTGCCACCAGTGCTGTTTTGTCCTAGGTTTTGGACGACGCTGATCCACAACATGAAGGCTCACTGGTCCTTCAATAACTCGCCAATTGACATAACTTTTCGGTCGTGGAGCAAACTCTCTGCCAAGAATTATTTTCGTTGACTCTACCAGCTCATCTTCAGGCATCACGAGCGCTTCTTCTTTGCTGATGTGTGGATAATACAGATCGTAGCCATACGTGAAATGCTCGTCAATTCGTGTCGCTATCTTCGATAAGCGATCTCGTATCCGTTGCATCCGCCCAGTAGGGGCGGCTTCGCCTGTACTCTCTACTTGTAGCAGCAGCTACTTCTTTATCTTGTTGGCTCACTTTCTCGTCAGCTGAACCGGACTGAACTGATTGTTGAGAAAAACGTTCATACATACTACATCTGTTATATCACATATTTACGATAATTGTCGAATAGTCTTAAGACCGTCTATAAAACAAGAGCCTCACTCTCTCAAGTGAGGCTCTTCTGCTATAGGCTAGCTATTGCTTACAGCTCATCAGTGGCGATTGTCACTTCTGGCTCAGCCTCTTCGGCCTGGGCTTCAGCGACAAACTCATCCTCTGGAGAATCATTATCCTCGAGCGGAAGGGGGTGTGCACCCGTACCAACCGGTACTTTGTTGCCGATGATGACGTTCTCCTTAAGACCCTTGAGGTGGTCGGCGCGGCCACTGGTGGCAGCGTTGATCAGCACGCGAGTCGTGTCTTGGAACGACGCAGCAGACAGCCAGCTATCACTCCAGATACTCACCTTGGTGATACCAAGCAGCAGCTGTGCATACTGGGCTGGCGTTTTGCCCTGGGCAACGAGTTCCTTGTTGGCATCAACCACTGATGCCTTGGAGATGATGTCGCCCATGACGAAGGTGCTATCACCTGGATCATCAATTTGCACCCGGCTGAACATCTGCCGGACGATGATCTCAAGGTGCTTGCCAGCCACATCCTGGCCCTGCGCAGCATAGATACGAAGCACTTCGTTGATAATGTAGCGCTGGGTTGCCTCTGTGCCCTTGAGGCGCATGAGGTCGTGCAGGTTGAGCGAACCAAGTGTCAGGCGATCGCCTGGCTCGACCATATCGCCTGGCTTGACGACGAGATACATTGTGCCAGGAATCTCGTAGCGGACTGGTGCTGTCGCGTTGCCTGTGAGGACAAGCGAATCACCGGTGGACTCAACCACTCCATCAAACGGTGCAGTGAGTGGCTGTGTGCCATCGTCGAATGACGCAATGACATCGCCAACCTTCACCTTACTGCCCGATTGCACCATCACCATGCGGCCATCGAGCGGCATACGCTCTACTTTGCCTGCTTGCGGCGTGACCTGTACAACGTACTTCTTGCCATCTTCCCAGATATCGACCAAACCAGCGACTTCTGTGACGTAGGCCTGACCTTTCGGGTTACGTGCCTCAAAGAGCTCCTCGACACGTGGCAGACCCTGGGTAATGTCTGACCCACCAACACCAGAGCTGTGGAAGGTATTAAGCGTCAGCTGAGTACCAGGCTCACCGACTGACTGAGCAGCAATAACACCAACTGGCTGCGAACCATCGACGAGCTGGCCAGTTGCCATGTCGATCCCGTAACTCTTGCGTGGAATACCGTGCAAGTTCTTAGTAGAGAGGACAGACTGGATGCGCACTTGGTCGATCGACTGATCCGCCTCGATGGCGTTGGCAATCTCACGTGTAATGAGCTGGTCGCGGTCGAGGTGGCCCGGCACTGCCTCAGCGGTGTAGCGGCCAAACAAGCGGTTGCCAAACTCGATCATTGTCTCCTCAGACTCATTGCGGTAAATAGTGAAGCCATCGTCGTCACCCTCTTCGTCCTCAACGGTAAAGACATCTTGCGAAACATCGACCAGGCGGCGCGTCAGGTAGCCAGAGTCGGCCGTCTTAAGGGCGGTGTCGATCAATCCCTTGCGAGCACCACGCGTCGCCACGAAGGCCTCCAGGCTCGACAACCCTCGCTTGAAGTTACTACGCACTGGCAGCTCAATCTCGCGGTTGGCGGCATCCACCTGGATACCGATCATCGCACTGGCCAGCTTAATGTTGTTGACGCTACCACGAGCACCAGAGTTCACCATCGTTGCGACAGAGGTGTCCATGTGGGCCAACTGGCTGCGTAAGAAGTCCTCTACCTTGCGGTCGACGGTGCGCCAGTTGTTGACGGTCAATGTGTAGCGCTCGTCCTCGGTGATGAGCCCTTGATCAAGCTGCTCCGAGATCGCAGCAGAACGTGCGTCACCCTCGGCCACAAAGTCGGCAATCTCGTCAAAGCTGAGGTAGTCTTCCATACCAGTCGATACCGCAGCAGTGGTGGCAAAGCGGAAGGCCAAGCCCTTCATGCGGTCAGCAGTGATAGCAGTCTCAGCGGCGCCATAGTGCTCAAAGATCTGGCCAAGTACCCGCTTGAGCTCTTTCTTGGTCTGGACGTTGTTGTTGTAGGGGAAGTCCTCTGGCAGGATTTCGTTGAAGAAGACACGCCCCAGAGTAGTCGTTCGGATCTCACCCTTAGCCCGGATGCGAATCGGGCTCTGCAGGTGGAGCTTGCCCATGTCGTAGGCGAGCTCAGCAGCCCGGCTGTCGGCAAAGACAGCGACAGTATCGGTCTGAGCCGAAGGCTTCTCGTATGTGAGGTAGTAGTTACCGAGCACCACGTCCTGGTCGATACTGAGGACAGGGCTGCCGTCGGCAGGCTTAAGCAGGTTATTGACGGCACTCATCAGCTCGCGCGCTTCGGCCTGCGCCTCGGCACTGAGCGGCAAGTGGACAGCCATCTGGTCGCCATCGTAATCAGCATTAAAGCCGTTAGCGACGAGTGGGTGAAGCTGGATCGCCTTACCCTCAACCAGCTTTGGCTGGAAGGCTTGGATACTCAAGCGGTGCAGTGATGGCGCGCGGTTGAGCAGGACATACTTGCCCTTGATTACTTCATCCAATGCATCCCACACAACCGCTTCACCTGCCTCAATTAGGCGCGTTGCACTACGGATATTGTGGGCATAATCGCCCTTGATGAGCCAGCTAATGACAAATGGCTTGAAGAGCTCGATTGCCATCTGCTTTGGCAAACCACACTGGTGAATCTTGAGCTTCGGTCCTACCACGATAACCGAACGGCCTGAGTAGTCGACGCGCTTACCCAGCAAGTTCTGGCGGAAGCGCCCTTGCTTACCCTTAAGCATATCGCTAATGCTCTTAAGACGGCGGCGTCCACCAGTTGCATTGACAGCGCGGCCACCACGAGCAGCCGAGTTGTCAATCAAGCTATCGACCGCTTCTTGCAGCATACGCTTCTCGTTGCGCTGAATTACCTCTGGTGCGTTGAGCTCGATGAGCTTCTTGAGACGGTTATTACGGTTGATGACGCGGCGGTAGAGGTCGTTGAGGTCACTCGTCGCAAAGCGTCCACCACTCAAGGCTACCATTGGCCGCAAATCTGGCGGAATGACTGGCAAAACTGTCATACACAGGCTTGATGGCTTAATGCCTGCCGCTTGCATACCCTCGAGCACCTTAAGGCGCTTCAGTAACTTCTTCTCGCGTTGGCCGCGTGCCCCTTCGGCTTCTTCTTGCAAATCAGCGATGAGTGCATCGAGATCGATATCATCAAGGAGCGCCTTGAGTGCATCACCACCCATACCAACTTTTACGAGCTCCTCATACTCTTCGGGGAGGTTACGGTAGTCGGTATCGCTTAGGAGAGCGCGCTTTTGTAGGCTCTCAAGCTGAGCTTTCTTTTGGCTGTAGGTTGCCTCGAGCTCTTCGTATTCGCGTGTTTGCTGCTCGGCAAGAGCTTTCACGTCTGCCCCATCAGCTTCAGCTTCACGCTGAAAGCGAATCTTGATGGCAGCCCGTGCCGCCTCAGTCTCAGCCTCAAGGTCAGTCAAATAAGCGTCGCGTGTTTCAACGTCGACGTCGAGGATGACATAGGTAGCAAAGTAGGCGATCTTCTCGAGGTTGCGCACCGTAATGCCCAGCAAGAGGCTCATCGCACTTGGCGTGCCACGCATAAACCAAATGTGCGCTACGGGGGTTGCTAGGCTAATGTGCCCCATCCGCTCGCGACGCACGATCGACTTGGTGACGAGTTCACCATTCTTATCTACTGCAGCTTCGCGGCTGCGCACACCCTTGAGCTTACTGTCGTGTGGGTTGATATCTTTGACTGGGCCAAAAATTCGCTCACAAAACAGGCCGTCGCGCTCAGGCTTCTGGGTTCGATAGTTAATCGTCTCCGGCTTGGTGACTTCGCCGTAGCTCCACTTGAGGATATCCTCAGGGCTGGCGACGGCCAAGCGTACCGCGTCAAAATTGGCGATATCGTGATCTGTTACCACGTGGGACATCTTAGGCTTCCTCCTCGCTTAGGTTTTCTACTGTGTCAATATCTTGGACGGACATGCCGCTGTCATCAGCGATTGTGCCAATGCCGTCGGATTCATCAAGATAGGTTGCTTCGTCATCACTCTCGTCAGATGGAACGGTTTTGTCGGCAGGGCCTGCAGCAGCAATGACGTGCTCGGCATCGACCGACTCATCAGACTCATCCAGCAGGTCAACACGCAAGCCCAAGCCTTGCAGCTCCTTGACAAGCACGTTAAAGCTCTCAGGCAGCTTTGGCCCGGCAATAGGCTCATCCTTGATGATTGCCTCGTAGGCTTTGGCGCGGCCATAGACGTCGTCTGATTTAATTGTCAGCATCTCCTGCAGAGTAGTTGCCGCACCGTAAGCTTCGAGCGCCCAGACCTCCATCTCTCCGAGGCGCTGACCACCATTTTGGGCCTTACCACCGAGTGGCTGCTGAGTCACCATGGTGTATGGACCGGTGCTGCGGGCGTGGATCTTGTCGCTTACCATGTGGTGCAGCTTGATCATATGCATCACGCCGACCGTTGTACGCTCCTCAAATGGCTCGCCGCTCAGACCATCATAGAGTTGGCTCTTGCCGTCGCGCGCAATACCAGCCTTTTCAAGCTCATCTTTGATGGTATCGGCTGGCACACCGTTGAACGGCGGTGTGGCAACTTTGTAGCCAAGTGCTCGTGCAGCCATGCCGAGGTGCGTCTCAAAGAGCTGGCCAAGGTTCATACGGCTTGGCACACCGAGCGGGTTGAGGATGACATCAACAGGAGTACCATCAGCCAGGTATGGCATATCCTCTACCGCCATCACGCGGGCACACACACCCTTGTTGCCGTGGCGACCAGCTATCTTGTCACCCACACCGATCTTGCGCAATTGGGCAACAAAGATCTGAATCTGCATCAATACACCCGTCTTGAGCTCGTGACCATTCTCGCGGCTAAATACCTTGACGCCAACAACTTTACCGCCACCAGCATTGTTCATGCGCTGGCTGGTGTCGCGCACATCCTTGGCCTTTTCACCAAAGATTGCACGCAGCAAACGCTCCTCACTGCTGAGCTCCTGCTCACCCTTTGGCGTAATCTTCCCGACCAAGACATCGCCCGCCTTAACCTCAGAGCCAATCTGCACAATACCGCTCTCATCCAAGTGGCGAAGGCTATCCTCACTCACATTGGGAATATCGCGCGTCACGATTTCTGGACCAAGCTTTGTCTCGCGTACCTCGACAGTGTAGTCCTTGATATTAATGCTGGTAAGGGTATCATCCTCTACCAAGCGGCGGCTCAAAATTACTGCGTCGTCCATGTTGTAGCCGCCCCACGGCATAAAGGCTACCAGCAAGTCCTTACCGAGGGCGAGCTCACCATCGGCAATGGACGCGCCCTCGATGAGCGTGTCGCCCTTCGCAACGGTTTGGCCGCGGCTAACCCGGACTTTTTGGTTAATACAACGATCGTCATTGCTCTTGGCAAAGTGGATTAGGTCGTAGCGCTTGACGCCATCAGCATAGCGCACCTCGACTGCTTCGCCATCAGCCCGAATCACTTCCCCATCAGCCTCAGCTGTAATGAGCTGGCTGGAGTTGCGTGCCACCTCGTGCTCAATGCCAGTGCCAACCGTTGGCGACTCTGGCTGCAAGAGTGGCACTGCCTGGCGCTGCATGTTGGAGCCAGTCAAGCTGCGGTCAATACGGTTCTTCTCGATGAATGGCACGAGGCTCGCGGTCGACCCAAGGATCTGCTTGTGCGCAGCATCCATGAAAGTGACTTCGCTCGTGTCTACCTGCCCTGGCTGGAGGAACTTGCGCGCACTGACGCGATCGCGTACAAAGGTACCATCCTCATTGAGACGAGCACCAGCGTCGGCAATCACCTCAGTTACTTCTTGCGAGGCATCGAGGTAGACGATTTCATCAGTCACGCGGCCATCAACTACCTTGAGGTATGGTGTCTCAATAAAGCCGTATTCGTTGATACGTGCGTAGGTAGCGAGGTTCAGCACCAAGCCAATGTTAGCACCCTCTGGTGTCTCCACCGAGCAAATCCGGCCATAGTGGGTGGGGTGAGCATCGCGCACCTCAAAGCCGGCTCGCTCGCGGCTGAGACCACCAGGCCCCATCGAGCTCAGGCGACGCTTGTGACTCAGCTCGGATAGCGGGTTTACCTCATCAAGCAGCTGGCTCAACTGGCTACTGGCGAAGAACTCGCGCACTGCTGCCACCACTGGGCGAGCATTAATCAGCTGGCTTGGCGTAACTGTCTCGAGGTCACTCATGCTCATACGGTCCATTGCATTGCGCTGCATCCGGAGCATACCAACGCGGAACTGGCGCGCTACTAGCTCGCCAACCAGCTTCACACGGCGATTGCTCAGCGAGTCGATATCATCAGCTGGCTCTTGTGTGTTGTTGAGGCGGATGATTTCACGCAAGACACCAATCAAATCACTCATCTGCAATGTGCGATATTCGGTCGTATTAGGCACATCAACACCCAGGCGCTGGTTGATCTTGTAGCGGCCAACGCGGCTGTAGTCGAAGCGCTTGAAGTCGAAGAACATGCGCTCAATCATCTGACGAGCGTTCTCTACGGTAGCGAGATCACCTGGGCGCAGGCGGCGATAGACCTCAATTAACGCTTCGTTGATGCCATGCGCTGGATCCTTCTCAAGCGTAGCTTCGATATACTTCAGCTCACCGGTGTCGATATCAGCAAAGGCCTCGCGAATGGCCGACACCTTGCTCATACCAAGAGCACGCAGCAAGGTGGTGGCTGCAATCTTGCGGCGGCGATCGATCTTCACGTAGATTGCACCCGATGGGCTGGTCTCGAACTCGAGCCATGCCCCACGGCCTGGGATCATCTTGGCACCATAGAGGTTGCGCCCTGCCACGCGGTCGGCACTAAACAGCACACCAGCACTCCGAATCAGCTGGCTTACCACCACACGCTCTGTCCCATTGATGATAAACGTCGCGCGCTCCGTCATCCAAGGGTAGTCGCCCATGTAGATGCTCTGTTCCTTGACTTCGCCAGTCGTCTTGTTGATAAGCTCGACGGTGGCTTGCAGTGGTGCATCGAAAGTCAGGTTGTTTTCTTTCGCAAACTGCTCTGTATGCTTGGGCTCGCCAAAGGCATAATCCTTAAAGCGCAGCTCAAGCTTCTGGCCAGTATAGTCTTCGATTGGGTTGAGCTCTGCAAAAATTTCGCTCAGGCCCGTCTCGACGAAGTCCTTCCAGGATTCTTCTTGGTGAGCCAGCAAGTCGGGTACTGCCAGCGCGGTGTCATTGCTAGTAAAAAACACACGCGATGGAGCAGCTGTTGCCGTGGTAGGTGTAGGCATGTAAACTCCTCTTGAATTATTGTTATCTATCCGCACGCGTAAGGACTCCAAAACCCTGCTCGTGCATTTGTTGTGGCACCGAAGCTTTACTCAATATAAGTTTTCGCACACTAAAACGCCACGCCACCGGCGTAGTCCGCACCTAACCCATATTACACAACCTTCATTAATTTTCGATTATAGCAGATCGCGCCTTACTCCGTCAAGTGACAAGGCCTCAATTTTTTAGACCGCTTGAATAGTATCGTAACACACTGTAACGCATTTCTTTGTCATACTACGGCGCGTCAGGTTAATAATACACTCCTTTATAACCGGTGTAAGCTATTTGATCCAAAGCCATTAACATAATAGAAGAAGCGGCCGGTCTTGGCAGAAACACACAGTCTTTGAACTGGAGACTGCCAAAAGGCGCATTTGGCACTTGTGTCGCGTAGGATGCTTTCGCCATAATGTCGAAGTGAATCGTTTTTATACCACACTGTGTCGCCAGCCGGTATCGGCTGTGTATAGGTTTGTGCTTGCGCAGCTGATATCCATCCACTACACTCTTTCCCAACCGTACAGCGGATAAATGGTTGCTGTGCAAGCAGGCGGTAGCGGTCATCCTGCGAAGTAATCGTCCCATACACACCACCATCAGCGTACGCATCCCACGAAATTACACCATCCGACGAGAACGTAGCAGCCCGTGCTAGCATAGCACCTTCGACGAGCTGCGATTTCATCAGGGAGGCAGCGCTTTGACGGTTCTTATAGAATATACTCACAGCTACAACGGTCAAAAGCATTAGCATAACCGTTAACCATACTATCACTGTTACCCGACGTGGGCGATAATGCATAATACGCCGGAAACGTAAGGGTTTTTGGCTTGATTTAGATTCGGAGCTAGTATCTGTACTACGTGATGTCACATCTATATGATACCATAAAGTTGCTACGAACGCTGTGTGATTTTTTGTATGCGAGCACCAATCACTTCATCGGCTAGACCATACGCCACGGCATCTGCGGCACTCAGCCAGTAGTCACGCTCCATGTCAGCCTTGATTTTATCGAGTTTCTGGCCAGTGTTGTCCGCCATAATGGTGGCCAGCCGCTCCTTGAGGGCGATACTCTCGCGTAAGCTAATCTCTTGGTCTGTTACTTTGCCGCGCGTACCGCTGCTAGGCTGGTGGATCATCACGCGAGCATTGGGCAGGACAAAGCGTTTACCCTTCGCACCGCTACTAAGCAAGAAGGCACCCATGCTTGCCTGCAGACCAATACCAATCGTTTGCACATCTGGCGCGATGTATTGCATAGTATCGTAGATCGCGAGGCCATCATACACACTGCCACCAGGGCTGTTGATATAGAGCTGGATGTCCTTGTCTGGGCTCTCATTAGCAAGATGGAGGAGCTGCGCCACAACGACATTGGCTGTCATCTCGGTTACTTCTTCGCCGAGGAAGATAATGCGATCCTCGAGCAAACGCGAGTATATATCATAGCCACGCTCGCCATCACGCGTGCGGACAATGACGTTGGGCACTAGGTAATCATTCGGTTTCATCATAGTGCCATTGTAACGAGAAAACTAGCACTCGTCAAGGTAGAGTGCTAGTTTCTATTGTAAGAGCCGTACTGTTTGTTATTTCTTGGTGTTTTGCGCCACCAGCCAGTCAATCGTCTTCTCTGTCAAGAGGCGGTTGGCAATCTCGTGCTGCACCTCTGGCTCATCAAAGCGCGCCACCATAGTTGCATCATTAGCATACTGTTGCTTGAAGGCACTGATGCGCTCTTGTAGCTCCTCTGCTGTGGCTTCGATCTTCTCAGCCTTGCTCAGCTCAGCCAGGACAAGCCCAGCCTTAATACGCTCATCGGCCGCTGGCTTAGCCTCCTTCTCGATCCACTCGTCTTTGTCCTTATATTCCTTCTCGGCAAGGTACTGCTCAAGGGTGCGACCGCGGTGAGCGAGGTTCTGCACCAAGTCCTGTTCGATCGAGCGAAGCTGGTCGGCTCGCAATACCTCTGGGATGGCTACTGTGCTGGAATCGGCCAACTGCTTGACGGCTACGTCGCGCAGCTCGTCATCTGCCTCACGCTGTTTTTGCGCAGTAATTTCCTTCTCGATATCTTTCTTGAGGTCATCAATAGAAGTAAATGGCCCAACCTTCGCCGCAAACTCATCAGTCAGCTCAGGCAATGTCACTTTCTTAACCTTCTTGACGGTCGTATCAAAGACAACTGCTTGCCCAGCTAGCTCGCTCGCATGGTAGTCCTCCGGGAAGGTGAGTTCAACCGCCTTCGTTTCACCAGCCTTAAGGCCAATCAGCGCTTCTTCAAAGCCTGGAATGAATGACTTACTGCCGAGTACAAGTGGATAGTCCTTCCCGGTGCCACCAGCAAAAGGCGTACCATCACGCTTACCGACAAAGTCAATCGTCACTTCATCGCCGTCCTGAGCCGCCTCATCAGTGTCCGTACGCTCGGCCATGCTGTGGCGAATCCGGTCAAGGATCTCCGTTACTTCTTCTGGCGCAACGGTTATCTTCGCTGGCTTGAGCTTGAGTTTCTTATAGTCACCGAGAGTAATCGTGGGCATAACCTCTGCCTCAGCAGTAAATTCCAGCTCGCTGCCAGGCACGAACTTCTTAATCTCCACCTCTGGGCGCTCAAGCACCTGCACGTCACTCTCAAGGAAGGCTGCAGCAACTGCTTTGCTCAGGGCGTTGTTTAGCGTCTCCTCGGCGAGGAGTTCCGGATTGGTATTCTTTGCAACCAACTCGAGTGGGGCATGACCCTTGCGGAAACCATCAACCTTGGTCGTCTTAGCGAGCTTGCGCAAAGCAACCTGGCGAGCTGCCTCCAGCTCATCTGCACCGACGGTAATCGTGGCGCGTACTTTGGTGTCTGATAGGTGGTCTAGTGTCGTCTTCATAGTTGGTTATTGTATCATATGTCGCTGGCAGTGTGAAATAGACATGCAACAGACCTAAGCATACACGCGTACATATAATGCTCCGCAAGACGAGCAAAACGAGAGGCTAACAGAGATGAACTACAGTTGCAACAGAGACACATGGTGACACTACGATAAATCAAAGTCATCATCTTCACTGCGCGATGGCTGACGACGATAATCCTTAACGGCACTAACGACGCGCTCCAGGCTGAGCTTTTGCTCCTCGCTCGTCGCAATATTCTTGAGGGTATAAATCTCGTTCTCTAGCTCGTCCTCCCCAACAAAGAGGAAATATGGGATCTGTTTTTTGATCGCTGCCTTGAGTTGCTTATCAAGCTTGCGACCAGTAAAATCGACTTCGACATTGACGTCCTCATCGCGCAGGTCATCCGCTAGCTCGAGCGCACCGCGCATTGCCCCGCCAAGGACGATCATATAAATATCGGTTGTGGAGCTAAACTCTGGTAGCAGCTGATGCGCCTCGAGAAAGAGCTGCATCATTGATAGGCCTGGTGCAAAGCCGACCGCACTAATCGGCTCGGCGCCAAACATCCCTACTAAGCCATCATAGCGCCCACCACCAAAGAGCGAACGGTTATTATCTGGATGAGTGTCGAAGAACTCAAACACTGTACCCGTGTAATAGTCTAACCCACGCATGAGCGTGATATCGAAGATGGCATTCGTCACGCCACTACGCTCAAGTAGTGTAAAGAGCCGCTGCACATCGCGCACCGCCTCACTATCGCGAATCGATTCCGGCAGGTCGGCCATAGTACGTGCCGTCAAGAGCTGAGCAATCCGTTGTAAGCCGACCGGTGCTGCTGCCTCACCAAAGATCTCAATCGCCTGATCGCGAAAGGCCTGTGGTGGAATCTTATTCTTGCGGTCAAACAGCCGAATCATCAGCTGAGCCTGCACGGCATCGAGCTCAAGGAACTGCGCCATCATAAGATTGATCAACTGGCGATTGTTGATGCGAATAGTATACATGTCGTCCGTCGCGCCAAAGGCCTTCATGATACGGCTACCAAGTGCGATAATCTCGGCCTCGGCCTGCATATTATCAACACCAAATATATCGACATTCATCTGCCAAAATTCACGCTCTCGCCCCCGTTGTGGTCGTTCATAGCGCATAAACTGGGCAATGCTAAACCAACGCGCTGGATAGGCGATCTCTTGGCGGTGCTTGGCAATCATCCGGCTGACGCTCGGCGTCATCTCGGGCCGGATCGCTACCTGTCGATCACCACGATCAATAAACTGATACGTCTGGTCATTTACTAACTCGTCACCACTCTTGGCAGCATATACTTCAACTGGCTCAAGTAGTGGTGCATCGTATTCTTCGTAGCCGTAGCTCTTGGCGACGTGACGCCATGTCTGAAAGATGTATTTGCGCACGCGAAGATCTTCCGGATACCAATCCCGCGCCCCCCGATATGATTCCGATGAAAGCTTTGTCATAGTTACTGCTATTTTTGCATAAACGGCATGGAAAAACAAGCCCTTGGCCGGATTCACTGCTCTATAGCACCATCACACGCTAACTCCATAGCGTTACGCAGTGCTACATGCCCTCTCTTACTACTTTATGTTTGAAAAGGAGTAAAAAGAGAGTAATCTCTACTCCTGATCTGGGTACAACCGATGCTGCTGCACCCAGGCATACATCGCAATACCCGCTGCTACACCAACATTGAGGCTACGCGTGCTGCCAAATTGCTCGATCGCGGCAATAGACGTGGCTCGCTCGAGCAGCTCGGGACGAATACCAGGCCCCTCTGCCCCAAACAAAAGCACGGCACTACGCGGCAGCGTGACCGAGTGAAGTGGCTGTGAACCGGCAACATTATCGACCGCGATGAGTGGCCGACCAGCAATAGCCTGCAAGAAATCTTCAACCGTTTGGTGATAATGCACGTGCAGATACGTATCCGTCATCATCGCGCCACGCTTATTCCACTGCCGCCGGCCAATAATATGGACATGCCGCACCCCAAAGGCATTGGCGCTGCGGACGATCGTCCCCATATTGAAATCGCGCACGACATTATCAATCGCAATATGAAGTGCCGAGCCATGCTCATCAAGATCGGCAACAATCGCTTGATGAGGCAGCCCTTTATAGCGGTCTACCACATTGCGACGGTCGGCTAATGCAGAGGTGGGATCTATAGTGTTCATTGGTGATATTATGCTGCTCTTCCTATAGCATCAGTATTATTTTCTTCGACAGATTGCTGCGCCATCCCACTGATCTCGCGAATGATGCGGATGCCCTCTTCGGTAAGCTCACCCTGTGTTGGCTGTCCGGTGCGTGATGATATAGCCAGGCCGTACAGTAAGCGTCCTGCAGTATCTGGCGTAAGATCTTCGCCCGATCGTGTAGCAATTAAACCTAGCGCACCAACCATCCGTCGGCGCACCTCAGCATACTGCTCATCTCCAGCTTCACCCGAGTTGGTAGTACCGCACTGCTCTCGGATTTCTTCAATCTTTTGTTGTATCAACTCTAGTTTGTTGAACTTTTGGGACGATGGATGGATAGAGGTCATATCATTACTCCTTACATAATCTAAAATAGTGGCAGACCCGCACAGTTTATTTACCTGATTGTATCACAAAACTCTTTACGCAAGGCCGAAATTCGTATACAATACACAGTAAGAGCCTGCGGTGCGTATATCTGCGGATGTGGCGGAATTGGTAGACGCGCTAGCTTCAGGTGCTAGTGCCCTTCGGGGC
>CALHVV010000023.1 GCA_938036915.1 uncultured Candidatus Saccharibacteria bacterium | reverse complement strand
GCAAAGGGGACTTAAGCCGGCTTGCCCAGCGTACCAAGGCCTGGGACCCCTGTATGCTGGCATACTTGCAGGGGCTGGAGGCTGGCCAGTACGGCCCAGCCAAGCCTGTACTCTACTGTGGGGATATGAACGTCGCCCACGAGCCGATAGACCTTGCCAACCCACGCGCTAACCGGGGCAAGCATGGCTTTACAGACGAAGAGCGCGCTGGCTTCCAGCATTATTTGGATGTTGGCTTTGTAGATACATTCCGCGCCGCTCACCCCGGCCAAACCGATGCCTACACCTGGTGGACACACTGGGCCAACGCCCGGGCCCGCAACGTAGGCTGGCGGATCGACTACTGGCTAGCCTCGGCGGCAATTGCCCCACGCATCACCAGCGCCCACATCCACGCCAGCCAAATGGGCAGCGACCACTGCCCGGTCAGCATTACACTAGATGAAGCGGTAGCGTAGGCTAAGGTTATAACTAAGGACGCGATAAACACGCAAACCTTGACACACCCCTCATATATTGATATATATATTAGCTTCTCGCAATCCGACGAGAGGCGAGTCTGAAAAGGAGGGGAGGTGATTCTCCATGCTCGATGGCATCAGCTTCCTTGGTGGAAGCGGATCCTAGCTGGTCAGCAGAGGGTGCGCAAGCACACGTTTGCGCACCCTCTGCGCTCTAAATTCTCCTACCTCTTCGTCTCAACCCAACCTGGTTGTTAGCGCTATTCTCATAGAGTATATAGAGCTCCTAGGTTGGGCTTTTTCTTTTTCACATTTTTCTACTCGCTCCCAGGCTGCGCCAGTACCTCGACATTGTATATTAAAGATCGCGGTGCACTAATAGCAAGCAAGATACCACTTCAGCAGCAATGCATAGCAAGCACCACCTCCTTCGCGGTATAATAGCTCTATGCTGAATATTTTCTCCCTGTATTGTCTCCACCCATCAGAGCGAGGCGACTACGCATGAACATCCCCTACTGGCAGCAGCAAACGCCAGCCAAACCGCTCTACCCAGACATCACCTGGAATAAGCCCCAGCAGCGGGCCCAGGCAGGCAAGCTAGGTATTATTGGCGGTAACCGGCTGAGCTTTCGCGCTATCGAGCACAGTTATACCACTGCGCTCACTACAGGGGTAGGGCAGGCACGCGTCGTGCTGCCAGATGCCCTGCGCGGCACCATTCCTGCCAGTGTGACGGATACGATTTTTGCCGCAAGCAACAGCAGCGGCAGCCTGGGTAGCGAAGCCTGGCCAGAGCTGCAAGCCCTCACTGGCTGGGCTGACGCACTCCTCCTCATTGGCGATGCAGGCCGCAACAGCCAGACCGCCATTGTCTACGAAAAGCTCGTGAGCCACACCACCTCACCTCTCGTCATCAGTCGCGACGCGGTCGATTTGCTTATGCCAAGCGCCCCGCAGCTTGCCAGTCAGTCAAACATCCTTATCATTGCATCATTTTCACAAGTCCAAAAGTTCCTTCGCACTCTGTACTACCCCAAGATCCTCACCTTCCGGATGCCACTCCTCCAGCTGGTCGAGACGCTGCACAAGTTCACCATCACCTATCCACTGACCCTCGCCACCTTCCACGCCGATACCATCCTCATCGCTCAGCACGGCATTGTCACATCAACACCATGGTCACAGCCAATGGCACTTTGGCAAGGCACTGTGCCAACGCGCATCGCCGCCTATACCACGTGGAACCCAGCGACACCCCTCCAGGCAGCAACAGCTAGCTTGCTAGATGGGAAAGAATAGGTATCAGGTATCGGCTCCGGAGCTTTTGTTATGGCTATTTGTAATTCTCTTCTTTATCTCTTTAGCTAGTGAAGGGAAGTATAAGTGTGCTCACGGCCTAAAACTCGAGCAATATTTCTATGATCCGCTTTTTGCTTGAATGACAGGCATATTCAAGCACGATAAATATACCGATGAGACCACCTCAAGTAGTAGGATTTTTATCCTACCCAAATCAAAGCCGAAAGGGAAGGACGAGAAAAGGGATTTGTACGCGATATGCAGCGCCATTATTATGTTGTTCGTTTTTTGTGTTCAGATCATACGAAGCACAAATCGTGAACAAATGTTTGCGTCACATGATCCCACGACCTCTGTTATTCTGCTGGACAAAAAAGTAGCACAAGCATAAAACACTACCAAGCGCTATACCAAACCTCTCCTATTGCATGGTGTGCTATATTTGCATGAATGTCGGTATTATATATCTTATTTATAGAACGGAAATAGCACGTTTCTACCGGAAATCAAGTACTCATATCATGTTTTGCGGTAATATTTAGCTCATCGGTAATGGCAAATCATCCATCTTCTCTTGAGCTATATGGCGAAAAGCAGATGAGTAGTATATTTGTTCGCCCTAGTTTATGCGCTCCGTCAACCATGATACGTGAGTAATGAGCGTGTTCAGTGCATCATCATACTGCTCTCTTTGTTTTGTGTGTTGCTACGCAGCCCCCACCTTATTCAGCAAGTAGAAACCACCGTCTCAGCCTGTATTAAAAGTCTATGTCGCATGGTGAGTAATCTCGCTCATCTATCTGGGGATAGAATCGGGTGGGTATAGGTGGAATATCTTGAGGAAACCATTGAATACCGTTATCCTTAGCAACTATGCCCGCAGAAGCTAACTACGGCCTATATTAAGCCTCTGTTGGGAGATAAAGTGTAAAACTAATCCAGCTACTCGTACTACCATCTAGAAGTCACGATGTAAAATACATATTTATACCGACTTTCTCTATTCTTCTAGCAAAATATATACCGCCACTGACTAACATAGAGCACCACCAGAACAGACAGATTGCACTCACAATGCGCGGATAGCCCCTAAAGAGCGGGCGAGAGAAAGGGTAAAGAACCTTAATACGTCTCATCAGAGTAACTCTCACTCCACAATCCCACAAATGAGACCAATCAAAAAGAAAAGAGGACGCGCAGCTTATATTGGGTCAATGATTTACTCTCAAAAACCAAACCAATAAAAAATCACCCGTCCATGCAAAACGGGTGATTTTTGGGTTATCCGCAAACGGTTATTTATTTGCGGTGGCGGCTTACGTAGTAAGCAGCACCTGCAGCAGTGAGGCTACCAATACCAGCCAGCGGCAGGAGGGTACCGCCCAAGCCGGTGTGTGGCAACTCAGCTACTGGAGTTGGAGGAGTTTGCTCACACTTCGACATGTCGGTTGTGTAGTCATTGCTTACTTCGTTGCGGCGAACTTCGACGATCTTCTTGTCAGAGATGCGGCAGACCTTGACCTTGTCGCAGTCGGCGGTGTTCTTTGAGTGCTTCTTCTCGTCGAATTCTTTTTCCTTGATGGTGACAATAGCACCAGTCTTCAGCTCACAGACCTTCATCTTGTCGCAGTCTTTGACGTTCTTTGAGTGCTTGGTAGCGTCAAATTCGCTTTCTTTGATGGTGATGATGGTGCTGCTGCTCAGCTCACATACCTGGATGGTTGGCTGAGGTGTAACCTTGATGGTCACTTGGCAGTCTTTGCTTGTCTTCTCGACGTTGGTGCTGCCACCTTCGCTACCGACCACAGTCATCTTAACAGTGTATGTACCTTCCTTGGCATAAGTGTGGCGAACAGTTGCACCACCGTTGGTGGTCTTGCCATCGCCAAAGTCGTAGATGTAGTTAACGACCTTCGCACCTTCCTTAGCGGTTGCCTTGGCAGTGAACTGGTATTCGTTGCGCGAAATCTGGGTAGCTTGCAACGCGTCGCAGGTCAGGCTTGGCTTGGCTGGTGGGGGAGTTGGGGTGCCCCAGATAGGGTTACCACAGTCCTTAATAACACCAGCGATAAACTTACCGTTGTTGTCGAACCATGCATAAACGCTAAAGGTTGTCTTGCCCAAGATGAAGCTATCACCGGTTGGGTACTGGTAGTAGGTGTGGCCACCAGCGGTGCGCTGACCTTCTGGCTGCTTTTGCTTTGTACCAGCTTTGGCCTGCAGGGTGCGGGCACCAGTAGCGACAACACGACCACCAACAGTCACGTTGCCGTTCGCATCAACTGTACCTTCTTGCATGTTGGCACCGTTGATCATCTGCTCGGTAATACCGAACTGGCTGTACAGCTGACGGATCTCTGTACGCTTTGTGTAAGTGCTGCGCAGGGTCTGTACGTCCTTTGTACCGCACTCTACAACATTAAAGTTGCTACAACCTGCTGAGATCGCTGCCGATGCTGGCTGCGCTACCCACAGGCCACCGATTGCTGCGCCGGCGACAACACCGAGTGCAACAAACGATTTTGCTAGTTTGTTCATTTGTTTTCCTCCTCGTCATTATTAGACGTTATGTGTTGAGATTATCATGTCCTTTATTTTTTGTCAATAATACTTTTTCATATATTATGCTTATGCTTAAATCTATATTTTGTGGCTGTTGTTCTACCATAAAATTACGATCATAGCCACTGTTATATTGGGGTTGCGTGCAAGCGATGTTCGATGGTGTTGTACTTATCAAACATACATCGCACGCTCGGTGCTTTCGCCTGTTAGGCAGCTATGTGATGTTGCTCGGCTTTTTTGCCATATTTTTTCTTGATCGTTCGTGGCTGGTTATCCAGTAGCTTAGGATGGGCGAGCGGTCATATTGAATGAATAGAGTGACCGGCTTAGGCATATCTCCGTAGAGCCCTGCACGAGAGGCTAGCCAAGTGCGGTGCAATCTGCTATACTTGCAGAAGTTGCAGGATAGGGCTGCAATCGATCTTACTCACGCCGCGGTGGTGGAATTGGTAGACACGTTAGACTCAAAATCTGATGTCCACTCGGACGTGCCGGTTCAAGTCCGGCCCGCGGTACCAGTGTTTATTCAGCTGTTTTCCGAAAAATAAGCCGTAAGTGTCGGCTTATTTTTTTATTGATGACTCTTGCTGTCTGTTTATGCCTGTCTCGAGAGTGTGGGCACGGGCAAGCAGTCTCTTATCCAAAATAGGCTTTGAAACGCAAGCGATATATTGGTATATCAAAGCTAATATTGTATACTGGGAGTAGTTATGCAGCCACAAGATCCGTCACGCACAACATCACGAGGGCATTCGTCGTCGCAGAGCCGCGATGCACGGCTTAGTGAAGTGCGTGGGCAAATTGATGCACTGTACAATACATCAAGCAGCAGTGGCAGCACAAACCGCCCAACCATGCAGCCTATCATTGGTAATGCACCGACTCGCCAGCCAGCGCCCAGCACGAGCGCCAAGGCGGCAACCTTCTCAGTTCCAAACCTCGCGAGCAAACCAGCCAGCCATGCACCAGTGGTACGGCACGCGGTAGGTGGCGTTCAGCACAGCCAGACGGCTTACCGCCCAGGTGCTCAAGCATGGCGCCAGAACCAAGCAGCTGCAGCGTCAAACGCTCACTCAGCACCTGTCACCCGTGAGCGCGACATTTCGTCCATAACGCCGCGCAGCCGCCCACAGGCACACTATATTGGCACATCAGCCCAAGTGACACAATCACCACAGCCCAAGCCCACGCCAACCCGCACAGCCGCTTCATCAACAGCTCATGCGCAGCAGCCCTCATCTCAAGACAACCACACCGAGCAGCCAGCAGCGAGCGCGCATCAGCCGCAGCAACCAGACAGCCAGCGCCCTGCCGGTGCACCACGCCAGCCCACCGCCAACCAAAAGGCCGCTTGGCAGCAATATCACAGTGCTTGGCAAAACTACTATCAGCAGTATTATGAGCGCTACTACCTAGGCCAGGTCAAGAAGGCCGAAGAGCGCCTCGCCGAGCAAGCCAAAGCTCACGACGCCGATACACCTCACGCTACCGCAGCCACCACTGATGAGTCAGAGGAGCTCACCCAAAGCCAAGCCATGGGCGATCTGCGCTCGCGCTTATTGAGCTCAATCCGCAACGGCGCAAGCAAAGTCCGCCATAGCCGACACTTCATCCCTGCGGTAGCTGGTATTTCCGTTATGGTATTATTCTTAGCATTGCAGTACAACCGAGTCTTTTTCTCATACGTTGCGGCCTATACCTCACCAGGCGACCTCGATGCCCAGAGCTATATTATTAGCCCATATGACTCGACCAACGTTGGCCCAGATCCCAAGCTTATCATCCCCAAGATCGCGGTGGACGTGCCTATTGTGTGGGATGCCAATGCCGCCAGCCAAGCCTCGCTCAATGCCGCGATGGATAAGGGTGTGGTATGGTTCAACATCCCTGGTGCCAATGCGAAGCCTGGTGAGGTAGGGAACTTCGTCGTCTCAGGCCACTCGAGCAACGACTGGCTCGATAATGGCAAGTATAAGTTTATTTTCGCACGGCTCGAGCAAATGCAAAAGGGTGACAATATCTACGTTAATTACAACGGCAAGCGCTACACCTATACCGTCACTGGCTCACAAGTCGTCAAGCCGACCGATGTGCACGCACTGCAAACCAACGCCACCAAGCCAACTATGACGCTTATCACCTGTGTGCCACTTGGCACCGACCTCAACCGCCTACTCGTCACAGCCGAGCAAGTCAGCCCCGACCCATCCTCTGCCAAAAAAGAAGCATCTCAAACCACTACCAACAGTGGCAGCAACAGCAAGAGTGCCATGCCAGGCAACTCACCAACCTTTGTCCAACGGGTCGGCAACCTGTTTTCGGGACGGTAAGCTGGCTCTATAAACCAGTGTGGTTCTACGCTTGAGGTGCGATATTTCTCACTGGTTACTCTGGTAGTTGGTGCAGTAGTCTATAAAGACGAGGATGTATGTATGTATACTTTGCTCATGTTCATAGACGAAACAAGCAAGCGCACAGCCAGATGGCTACTAGCTATGTCAAGCATTGTATCCTCTTCATAGAATATGCAATGCCGAGTAGCTCGCCAATGAGCATACTCCTCATGTTTGTATAGTCGCAACTGGAATATTCAGCTTTCAGCAGCTCAAGCGGCAAGAGTTGATGCGGATGTGACAAGTGGGCTCCTAGTCAACCAAACATAGCTCACTAAACTCGTGTCTCAATCTGATTGCAGTGCCATTCTATTACACTCTCGGATTGAGTAATTAATCCGGTTCAGTTTGAGCATGGTTGGTGGGCTATGTTCTTTGGTTTTGTTAATTATTTTGCTGATTATATACACTATTCAACAACGACAAGTTTATCGTCTGTGCTATCGAGGACTGTAGTAACCCTTAGTTGTCGTTCACGATCTTCGTCTGGCGCAGTGCCACGCCATCCTTCGTCTTGACGAAGCTGTAGAGGTAGCGCTGGTTTTGCGAGAGGACAACGGGGAGATCGAGCGCCGAGGTGGTAATGCGCTGCTGGTTGGCACCGTCAAAGTCGTAGAGGTGCACACCGCCGTGCGTGAAGGTGAAGTGATAGCCATCGATCCAGTTGATGTCGCGCGTCAGTGGCTGAGGGAGCTTGATGGTGGAGGATTTGAGCAGCTCGAGATCGTACGTCATGAGGCTCGCATCGTTATACACACAGGCGAAGCGGTGTCCACCACGAGAGAAATCGACATGGCTAATGCCGCCTGGCATGCTGAGGCTGGCGACAGACTTGAGGCTGCTTGCCGTACGAGAATCGCTTGCGGCATGCGAGGTACTGCTGAGAATCTCAGCTGTCTCACCGTAGGCGATTACGTAGTATACTTTGTCGTAATATTTCTCGATACGGAAGTGGAGTGGCGCCACACCATCATCGGCATAGCTGCGGACGGTGCGAGGCTTGGTAGTGCCAATGGTGAGGTAGCCAGCAGTGCGCTGCTTGCTAGTATGGTCGAGCTTGGTCGTGTACGTAACGGTGCTATCGCTGTAGAGTGCAAACTCAGCCACGTTACTAACGAGTGGGCCGGTAATGGTCATGTCGCCGAGGCTTGCTTGGCGCAGGTCTCCCTCATCAGTGAGGACGAAGAGCTTGCGGCTGTCACCCTGCGAGAATTTGGCAGTAGCAATGTCCACGCCAAGCTGCCGTGTGACATTCTCGAGCTTGTGGCTACCCTGAGTATCAAGGATGAGCCACTCAGTTTTATCGCCATTGTAAGTGTGTTTGATCGTTACATAGCGGTTATCCTTATCCCACGAGTCGAGGGTGAAGGTTTGGTGCTCAGCACTGTCTGGCGCAGTGTAGTGCGCGCTGTCGAGTGTGATATTTGTCGTCTGTGGATTGTCGCCACTGAGGTCGGCCAGGGTAACGGTGGGCTTATGCGCAGACGGAGTGAAGGCAAGATAGCGATTATTGCCCGAAGCAATGGCACTCGACGCACCGCTAGCGGTCGCGACATTCTTATGGCTTGGGTTACTGGAAATGAGCCGGGCGTAGTCGAGCCACAGCACGCTACCAGCCTTCACATCCACCGTCTTGTGCCAATCGTGGTAGCCCTCGCGCTGGATGGTGATATTACGCTGGCCCGCCGAAAGGGTAAGTTTGCTAGGTGTCTCGTTGCTGAGGCGGGTTTGGTCTACCGTCACTTGGGCGCCATCGGGGTGGGTATCAAACTGCACCAGGCCGCCTTGCACGACCTTACCACTCGACCAATTAAGCCGGTACCCCTGTATTGCATAAGCGAAAATCACGACAGTGAAGAGAACAGTCAGCACCATCATGCTATAGATCAATGTCAGATGGACGCGTTGGCGTCGCTTTCGTTGCTTCGTATCCATGACAACATTATACCATGGCTGGAGGGAAGTAGGATGTGTTGCCTATCTAGCTCAACCTTGCAGCAGGCTCATGTATTTTATTTTGTCCCGAGGATTTTATACAAAACAGCTCCCACCTCTTGCAAAATCCCTTATGCTTAGAGTATTATACGATCAAAGAGGGAACAAGGGGGATATATTACTATGCGTCATACGACGGCCACACATGGTGGACACGTATCTAAGCGGGAAGCTGAGCAAGCGACCGTTGGTTTAGATATACAGAGGCCAAAGCAGCATCGCACGAGCAAATCAGAGCGGCAGCCTGTACTATACGGGCCTGAGCTAAAGATTATTCATACTGCGCGCACTCGCTCTCCGGCGGCCAAGGTGGCTCAGAAGCATATCTCAGAAATGATCCCGGCAACCAAGGCGGTACAGACAGCTCAGGCGGCTAAGGCAACGCCACAATCGCCTGCAAAGAGCCAGCCACGTATGGCTCCAGGAGCCACTCAAGCTGCTATGCCGCGCCCCGTGCATCAGCCAGCCATGCCACATACGACCGCACCGCAAAAAACAGTGGCGACGCATCACGCCACAGCACAGACTGCTCGCATTACGAAGCATCACCGGCCAGTGGCAGTGCAGCCTATTGTGTCGTCTCAGCCCAGCACACCGCGCCAGCTACGGAAGCGGCAGCCCGTGACGATCTCACCACTCTCAGTTCAGCCAGCAACCACTGCATCGCCGCGCACCCAAACACACCACACCGCTCAGCATACGCCCACCCAGCCAAGTGCACCACGCAGTATGGATTTTGTATTCGTACCATCAGAGGTAGAACCACCCAGTGCCGCCAAGCGCCACAACACACCGCCGCCGTCACAACTGGCACGCGTGCTTGCCACCGAGCAAGTCGGGCAGACGCAAACCCAGGCCACGCAGCCAGCCATGCCGATCGGCCTGCCCACGCTCAACCTCGCCGAATTTGCTGCTCAACCACTAGTGGCGCAGCCTTCTGGACTGCCCCAGGGTGAGGTATGGTGGCCACCAGCCGAGCCAGAGCTCACCACTACGGAGAATATCCCCGTTGGCACACTGCCGCGCAGCGTTCTTACCGAGCAGAGCAAGAAGCCGGCGGCCGCGGCCAGATCCAAACATCGCACACTCTTCGCTAGTAAACGCCGCACCAACAAACCAACCACTAGCGTCGCACCGCCACCAGCTCGGCAGCCAACAGCGCGCCACTGGGGTCGGCGCCTCAGCATTGCTGGGGCAATGGTGGCACTACTTGCCTTTGGCGGCTACCTAACGTACCACAACATGCCTGCCATTGCTACTCGTATGGCCGCCGCTCAGGCTGGCATTAATGCATCGTTCCCGTCGTATCAGCCGAGTGGCTATAGCTTGGCGGGCGGCATATCGCAGCAGCAGGGGAGTGTCTTAATGAAGTTCGCCGCCAACGCTGGCCCAGGCACCTTTACTCTCACGCAGAGCCGGTCAGATTGGGATTCCAGCGCTGTCCTGGCCAACTACGTTTTGCCCAGCTTTGGCCGCAACTTCGCCACCACCACCAGCCGTGGCCTCACTATCTATAGCACCCACAATGCCGCCGCATGGGTCAATGGCGGCATCCTCTACACCATCAAGGGCAACGCACCCCTGTCGAGCGAGCAGGTGGAGCGGATTGCAGCGAGTATGTGAATCTCATTTGAGAACACCATCTTCTTGCCCCCCATCACTCCCTCCTCAGGAACACTATAAGGGTCGATATTTCCCAAATATCGACCTCTTGCTGCTAGGGCTGCAAACAGATTATTACAATCTGTTTTCACACTCCATCGGATGAAGTGATAGGAGAAGGCACAGGATGTAACTAAAATCATACTGTTCTTTGTCATGTGGTTCATCTGCTATACTTATCCATATGAGTAACGACACATCATCTGATACACCATCTTCGCACACCACCCCCATTCGCACCCGCTTTGCGCCCAGCCCCACGGGGTATATTCATGTGGGTAATGTGCGTGCGGCGCTCTTTCCGTGGCTGCTCACACGCCAGCAAGGGGGGAAGTTCGTCTTGCGCATTGAGGACACCGACCGCGCTCGCTTTGTGCCTGGGGCAGAGGACCTGATTCTTGATACGCTGGATTGGCTTGGGCTAGACTGGGACGAAGGCCCACGCGTTGGCGGTGAGGCTGGGCCATACCATCAGTCGGAGCGCCTCGCCATCTACCACCGCTGGGCCCAAAAACTCATCGACAAAGGCCTCGCCTATGCCGACCCCTACACCCCAGAGGAAGTCCAAGGCTTTCGCGAGGAAGCTCGGGCTGCCAAGAAGGCCTTTTTATACCGCGACTATCGCCCAACCAATCCACCAGAGTGGGATGGCACCCAGCCACTGCGTTTCAAGGTGGCCGAACCCCAGCGCTACACCTGGCACGACCCCGTGATGGGTGAGCTCTCTGCTGGGCCAGAAGCACTCGACGACTTCATCCTCATCAAGGCCGATGGCTACCCCACATACAACTTCGCTCACATTGTCGACGACGCCGAGATGGGTATTACCCACGTCATCCGCGGACTAGAGTATATCTCTAGCATTCCACGCTACCTCAGCCTGTACGATGCGCTGGAGCTTGAGCCACCAGTATTGGCCTGCCTGCCACACATCATGGCACCGGATGGCAAGAAAAAGCTCGGCAAGCGCGATGGTGCTAAGAGCGTCACCGACTACCGCACCGATGGTATCTTGCCCGAGGCAATGCTCAACTTCCTCGCCTCGCTGGGCTGGAATGATGGCACCGAGCAAGAGATCTTTAGCAAGGAGGAACTGATCGAGAAATTCCGCCTCGAGCGTGTCCAGCGCAGTGGTGCCCGCTTCGACGAAAAGCGCCTCCTCTGGATGAATGGCCAATGGATTCGCCGTCTATCGCTCGATGACCTCTACAGCCGGGTCGAGCACTACTGGCCAGCCAGTGCCGCCACCGCCAGCGAAGCATACAAAAAGCAGGTGCTTGCTCTGGTGCAAGACCGCCTCAAGACCTTGGCCGAGCTGCCAATGCTGAGCCGCTACTTCTTCGAAGAGCCTACTATAAACGAAGAGCTCATTACCACCAACAAGTCTCTGCGCAAACTGACGGGTGAGCAGCATCGAGAGCTCCTTGCCACGGCCCACGCCGCTCTGGCTCAGCAGCATACGTGGACGCCAAGCGCCATCCAAGACACCCTCAATCAACTCCTCGAGACCACTGGCCATAAGCCGGGCGTGCTCTTTAGCCTCATCCGCATCGCCACTACCTGGGCACCCTTTAGCCCCCAGCTGAATGACACGCTGGCACTGCTTGGCAAGGAGCGGACGCTGGCACGAATAGAGCAATATCTTGGGCAATAACACGCCACTGCGCATCACACACCAAACACAAAAACCGGCTCTCCCAGCCGGTTTTTACTTGAACAAATAATTGCGTCATGAGCAAAAAATAATAGAAACAACAGGGGTAGGGGGCTGCCCGCGAATACACAATGGTACTCAAGCGGGCAGCCCGGTGGATAGAAGGGCCATGCCTATGCTATTCCATAGGCCGGCGTGAGGCTTGAGATATCAAGCCTTTTTTGGCTCCTTGCGATCGGTAGAACAAGTCGAGTCACTATCTGCCTCCAGCATCGCCTGAGACAGCGATCCCCATCCAATAACCTCATCCTTGGTCTCACCGAGAATAAAGGGGAGAGAGGACATTCTCGAAGCGCGGTCGGCCTCGGCAGCTACCAGGGCCTCACGCTCCTCACGTGAACGGCGAAGTGACGCTTCAGTAGCCTTGCGCTTAGCTTCAATACGCCACCGCTCTTTAGCAGCAGCGTAAGCAGCCTCAAGGCGGTCAATCTCGTCTTGTATATAACCATACAAGACGTCGAAAGCACGACGCCGATACTCCTCAGGTGAGGAGAGTTTGGCGCTATACTCCCTACCAATGAACTCTATGAGCTCTGGGTTGCGACGAACAACCAGAGTGACGGACTCACCATGGATACTAACTACCTCAGTATTGATCCTGCCAACAGATGCCCCAGCCCCAGCCTCCAAACTCTTACGAGCATTCTGAGAGAGGCCAGATTGAAGTAACCATCGTATACACCGGACAACTGGGTAGTTGAAATCTATGTATTTGAATCTCGTTCTCGAATTGCTGGTGCCTCGTCCTGTATCGTTGCCAGTTGCTGATCATAGAGCGGATGTAGTACCCAGTCATAAGAACAGCCGGAACGACAAGTATCAACCATGATAGCGACCACACTGATGCGCATCCACCGATACTGGCAGCCAGTGCTGCTGCTGTGGTTTTGCGAGCGTCTGAAAGCGCTGCAATTCGTAGTTGGTCAACATACTCATGCCAATCAACTTCACCGTCACTCCATGCCCAATGAAGAGCGAACGAAAATCTCTCCTCGTCGCTAACACCTTCCACCCATGAGGCTTTATCAGCGTGACGGCTGTAGTCACCGCAACCAGTCGACTCTCCGTCTACATAGAGTCTACCGCAATGAATCTCAAGGAACATATTCTCTTCCCCTTTCTATCTGTAGAGAGAATATGAAAGAAATTATATATATATATATATCTGTCAAGGCCCTATTGCTGCGTTATTTACAACGGTACAGAGGCAGCAGCTCACTGTTGTCTCAAAATATCATGCTATTTGCTGGTATGGTAGCAGCCCGGCTGCGATGGGCGCTTTGCTATGCTCGCCAAGCGATGCTCGTGCCACGAGAGAGGGGATGCCGCGCAATTACTCCGCCGAAGGTATGTCGCCCAGCCAGACCGATGGCGCTGGCTCCATACCGCTCACGGAGTCCGCGCCATTAATTATCTTGCGCGCAACAGGGGAGGCGAATATTTCAACACCCTGCGGGCCCGAACCAATCCCCAGGCTACCCTTGACGGCGGCATCTGTCATAGCTCTCATGACATTAGCCGATGGCTGGCGCACCTCTTCTCGCACCTGCCCCACACAATCTCCACTGCTGGCTTGTTGCAGCGATTGAGGCGATTGACCTTCATCATCGTGTCGCACCGGTGGCACTGTATCGGTATTTCCACCTTTATCTGTACTACCTGCCAAAGGGCCATCGTGTCGTCGTGTCATATTTCCTCACCCAAATTATCGTTAATGGTTATTCATTGTAGGCTATTTTTGCTGATTTGCCAAGGGGTTTGTTGGGTAATTGATCGCATGCGCTCGAGGTATCGAGATATCTATCTTCGCCATATAACTCTTACGCAATTCCTCGTCATCCATCCACTGCCACAAAAAGATCCAGCGCACAAAGTAAATACCAAGACTCATTTACCCATAGAGTACAAGCAGAGAAGCGTGCGCTTCTGGCAAGGGCAAGAATACTCACACCGTACAGTGGTCAAGCCCAAGGTAGCCTTTTGCCGCAAAATTCCTCATTCATCGCTATCCGCTCATGGTATAATGGCCATAAGATGAGTTCACCACAGAATACACCACCGGCAGCTTTTGGCGGCCGGGCGCAGCGTCGGCGTTTGCGGCGGCATGGGCGGCACTTTATGGGGCTGCGGCATTTTGTGGGGCAACACCGCATGCCCGTGATGGTGATTGGTGGGGTATTGGTGGTATTTGCTGGAGCTATGGCGTCATTTTCTCTGCTCAATAAGCCTCGCCAGGCCAAGCCCGCCCCCGTTGTGGCAACGCAGAAAGCCCCAGAGGTGTATTATTCGCCCTTGACTGGCCTCAAGGTAGCCGACCAAGCGGCCACCACCAAGCCTGTCACTGCAGTGATGCTGGAGAATAGCCCCAGTGCTCGCCCTCAGTCAGGCGTCAAGCAAGCTGAGGTGGTGTATGAGGCAATTGCCGAGGCAGGCATCACTCGCTTTCTCGCGCTGTACCAGCAAAACAAACCAACGATGATTGGCCCAGTGCGCAGCCTGCGGCCGTATTACATCGACTGGCTTGCGCCATACCAGCCCAGCGTAGCTCATGTGGGGGGTAGCTCACATGCCTTGCAAGAGATCCGCAATGGTACCTACCGCGATATCGACCAGTTCTTTCATGAGCGCAGCTATTGGCGTGCCACTGACCGCCGTGCCCCGCACAATGTCTATACTAGTGCCGAGCAGCTGGATGACCTCAATAGCAGCAAAGGCTACAAGCAGTCTGTTGTCAAGATCGCACTTGCCCGGGCCGATGGCAAGCCAGCTAACCCTGCCACCGCTACTGTGGCCGTCATCAACTTTGGCAAATCCGCCCGCTACAACACGCGCTACCAATACGATGCCAACACCAACACCTACCAGCGTAGCATTGGTGGCGAGGCTAGCTTGGATCGTGAGGAAGGGCAGATCGCGCCCAGCGTTGTGGTGGCACTAACCGTCCAGCAGACCACTGTGCAAGAGGATGGCATTCGCGAAAATATCATCACCACTGGCCAAGGCAAAGCAACTATCTTCCAAAACGGCAGTGTAGTGGAGGGAATATGGCGCAAGGCCGACCGCACAAGCCCCCTCGAGCTGCTCGATACCAATGGCAAGGCAATCGCTCTCACCCGCGGCCAGACATGGATCGCGGCAGTACCTGGTGGCACAGGGAGCGTGTCGTGGCAGCAATAGGCCCAGCCCGGCCATTGCCACCTCATCGTTCACCCACCCTTATTAAGCAGTATTGGCCACGCTATAGTCGCCATGCCATTGGTGCGAGTGTGCTCATGCAGTGTACCATTGCCGGGCTCGTGGCGAGCACGCTGTGGATGATTGGCCTAAGTCCTAGCCAGCTGCAGTTTTGGCTGGTCATTATGGTGGTAGTGCTGGCGAGTATCCCACTCAATATTTTCCTGCTCATACAGCTGCTTACCCCGCTCAAAGACCTCACGCACGCCCTCAGTCACGTAGCAGGCGAGCCCAGCACCATCACACCGCCCAATCCCAATGCAGCACACTTCGAGCGCGATGGCTTCAAGCCGCTACTGCAATACATCTACCAAACGGCCGCACTAGCTGGCCAAAACCCGCCGAGCCAGGCTCACGCACAAGCTGCCCAGATCGAGGCCGCGCTTGATCAAACGAGTGCTGGCATTGCCATCCTCACTAGCCAGGGGCAGGTACGCTACCACAACCGCCACACCCCACTGCGCCAGAGCCATGATGGCGCAGCCGAGCTCGAGCTGCTATTCGAGCCAGGCGATGGTCTGACGGAGTGGCTCGCACACTGCCGCCACAGCGCTGTCCATGCCGAGAAGACCTGGCTGCGCATTGCAAACAAGCTGGTGGGTGAACCTGGGCGGCGTATCTTCGACATTACGGCCAATTATGAGAAGGGAAGCAGCGCCGAGGTTATACTGGTGCTACACGATCGCACCACCCTCTACCAGCCCGAGGATGATGACCTCGATTTCATCGCCTTTGCCGCTCACGAGCTACGCGGGCCCATCACCGTTATTCGTGGCTATCTGGATGTCCTCACTGAGGAGGTTGGCCCAGCGCTGGCTGGCGACCAGCATGAACTGCTGGGGCGGCTCGTCGTCTCGGCCAATCGCCTCAGTGGCTACGTCAACAACATCCTCAATGCCAGTAAGTTCGACCGCCGCCACCTCCGCGTCCACCTAGCAGAAGAGTCAGTGGCTAGTATCTACAATACCATCCGCGACGACATGCAGCTGCGCGCCACCACCCAAGGTCGCCAGCTCACGGTGGATATCCCTACCACGCTACCCACCATTGCAGCCGATCGCTCCAGCCTGTCTGAGGTGCTGAGCAATATCATCGACAACGCGCTCAAATATAGCAACGAAGGCGGCGAAGTCCACGTCTCGGCCGTGCAAGATGGTGCATTCGTTGCCATCAAGGTGCAAGACCACGGCATTGGCATCCCCGCCAATGTCATGGGCAATCTCTTCCACAAGTTCTACCGCTCGCACCGCAGCCGCGAAACTGTAGCTGGCACAGGCATTGGGCTGTATATTAGCAAGGCGATCGTCGAGTCGCACGGTGGGCAGATTGGCGTGGTAAGCCGCGAAGGGGAGGGCTCTACCTTCACCATCACCATCCCCACCTACGCCAGCGTAGCAGACAAAATCACTGATGGCAGCAACAGTCAGCTCATCACCAGCGGCAGCGGCTGGATAAAAAACCACACGATGTATAAGGGATAACAGAGGTAGGAGGAGAGAACTTATGGCAATTCAAACAATTCTCGTCATCGAAGACGATCGCTTCATTGGCGAAATGTACGTGCGCAGCCTCCGCAAAGCAGGCTACACAGTAGACTGGCTCATCGATGGGGCAGACGGCCTCGTGGCAGCACGTAACAATCACTACGACCTCATCCTGCTCGACATCATGCTCCCCGAGAAGCGCGGCAGCGAGATCCTCCAGGCACTACGCGCCGAGCCGCAACACATCGCTAGCACGAAGATCGTCATTATGACCAACTTCGACCAAGACGAATCCACCCGCCTCGCTCTCCAAGCCAGCGTAGACGGCTACCTCATCAAAGCAGAGATCACCCCACGGCGATTGCTGGAGATTATTGCGGGGATGGGGGAGGGCTAACGTTTTTAACGTTACGCTTGTTCCTATCCCACATACGGCTTAGCCCATCCCTATCTAGTGTCTGCATAATCTCGTCGTTTGGATCAAAAGCATTTGGGGAATCAATCGGGCCATTAATTCTGTTTCGTATTCTCTCAATGTGGTGAGACAAACCTACGCTGCGAAAGTACTCCTCATCGTCAATGATATTCAATCCTTGACGTTGTGCAATTAATAGGCTAATTCGAGCACCAACGGCATAGCCTCGTAACTCTCTTCTTAACGTATGTTTCTCTCTTGGTTCGTTACGCTGCATGAGCCATACTGGGTCATCAAGTATATCTAATGCATGAGTTAGCTCATGAGATAATATATCTTCGGGGTTACTATCACTAGTATAATCGACTGCTACACTAGGCTGACCAAACACGGCTCCAACCTCAGGACTACCTTTCTTATGATGATCAATGAATATTGGGAATCGTTTTGTATACGTCGATCCACTAGCACCCTTGCTTATACTAAATTTTTCATTATGTTTTGCTGCAGATGTCTTTCCATTATAAAAGTGGCGAGTGATCTGATTTTGTGCTATCGGATGAATATTATTTTGCTCTTTAGCTCCAAAGTACTGTCGATCGGTAATGCCTAACATCGATAGCTGCACTTCTTGACCAGGGCGCAGCGCCATTAACGGAATAACTGGCTTTTGTACCCACCGATAAATCTCTTGTATAGAGCCATCGTGGTTAATCATTGGAAATCGCACATAGTCTATCGCCTCCACTAGGCGTATAGCAAGAATACCAAGCATATCTTGTGCCTGTGTACTCTCAGCCGTTGTATAAACAAGCTCCAGCGACCGCTTCAGCTCATCTTGCCGCGCTGCATACTCAGCAGGGTGCGGTGCGTTACTTCTATTGCTCTCTCTGTTGTCATGTGGTGATTATACTACATTTTGTGTAGAACGCAATAGCGAACAAGCGTATTGAGATAACTCCCCCTCACATGGCAAGCCCATCACAGCGAGTATACTCCGGCCGATAGTAATATATAGTGAGTATCTGCCTAGTATACCGCTGTCTCTATATTTCTTGTTCTGTCAACTAAAAACACCTCGCCTCGGCAAGGTATCATAATGTAGCTATGTTGGTGACCTCACCGGGAATCGAACCCGGATTGCCAGGATGAAAACCTGATGTCCTAACCGTTAGACGATGAGGCCGTACGAGCGCACATAGCAGTGCTGTGTGCCATTATACGAAAAAGTCGCTGGTTTGTCCACTACAATACTCCTTCATTATCCTGCCGCCCAAAAATCACGCTCCGGCTGCAGCGATATCTGCTATACTAATGACACGATATTGCGTTATACAACAAAGTTATTATGGATATTTCGCCCGTTCCGACATCTGTACTGGGAGAGCACCCACCCCAGCGTCCCGCCAAGCGGCGGCATAGCACACTCATGCTATGGGTGATGCTTGCGGCGGCCATTACTGTAGTGCTCTCGGCCATTGCTGCGGCAGTAACCCTTCTCTCCTCGCCGCAGCGCATGCAGGCATCGGCAGTGTCGGCCACGCCATCACGCACCGATGTGTTTCTGGCTAATGGCTATGGAGCAGGCCAGCGCGCAGTGCGATTTGCGGCGGGACAGGGTGGCTTGAGCTTCTTGGGTAGCACAGCTGACCACTCGCGGCTTGCCATTGCAGGGCAGGGCGCGCAGGATACCACACCAGTGCTCCGGATTTGGGACACTGGGCGCAAGCAGGCAGTCACTACTTGGCCAGCCAGTACCTGCAGTAGTGTGACGCCGCGTGGAGTGGTGTATTGTGCCAGCCAGCAGCGAGGGCGCTCGGTCATTACCGCGGTAGAGCTTGCGACCGCTAAGGTTCTCTATACTACCCCTGTAGCTACCCAGCCTACTACGCTTACATATTACGGCACAGATAGCCAGCAACAAGACATTATTGGCGAGAGCGCCACCGCCACCTTCTACGCCGCCGCAAGGAATCTGCGCCCCATCACCAGTGGCGATTTTCAGAACCCCAACGCTACCTGCACGATAGCGGGCGGCAACAAACTCCTCTGTCGCCGCAATACTGAGAAAGACCACGGCGCTAAGCCATCCCAGAAGTCGCCCAGCAAGCGTACTACCTCACGTACCACCACCGGTGTCGTCATCACAAACGAACGCCAGGCGACCACTGCAGACCAATCGACGACCACCATCACCGTGTATGATATCGCCAGCGGCACGCGCGAAGTGCAGCGCACAGCTAGCTCCAGCAACGTCACCTTGGCAAGCGATGGCTGGCTGGAGGGCACTGCTGGCAGTAACACCGTCCAATCCAGCGGACAAGAGACCTTCGAGAGCTATGGCCTTGATGGCAAGCCACGCGGCCGCAGCACTGTCAATAGCGCGTACAAGCTCAGCCCAGCCGCCAGCTCCTTCACCAACCCCACTGGCACTACTGCGCCAACCTACCCCCGAGAGGCTCTCGCTACAGATATACCGCGCGTCGTTGTGGATGGGCAGGGTAGAGAGTTCCTGCGTATTGCCAGCCAAAACACGCAAGACTTCGCTCTGAGCCAGGCCACCTACAGCCGCACCAGTGGTGGCACACTCACCCTGGCTGACGGCGGTAATATCGTCTCCGTCAGCCTAGATGGCTCACTCCTCCTCACCAGCAACCTCCACTCTGCCGGCATCCAAGCCAGTGGCAGCAAAGGCCTCAAGATCGTCAAAGTCGCCGATGGTACAACCCTCCTCACCATCAAAGCCACCGACATGCGCAGCCTCACTATTCGTAGCAATCTCATCGCTAGCACCAGCAAGGACGGCACACTTGTGGTGTATGTGCCGGGCAAGTAGGGCAAGTAGCACCGCACCTTAGGTATTAGCACACAGCGCACCCATTTCCTCTGTATAGTCGCAGCTTTATAGCAAAATAACCCGCCAATCGCGAGCGGGTTATTCAGAGTAGTAGCGCAGGATTCTACCGGCTGGCTGCGTGATTAAGCACATAGGCACTGAGGCAGGCCAGACCAATGCTAAGCATGACGATGGCGGTGTGCGGGTCGATGCTGTGCGAGATACTCAGCACCACTACAATGACGCTCAGCACCAGGCAGGCTGCGATGAGCAGGATGTCGAGCATTTGCTTGGGCGTCTTTTTGTGGGTGGTCGATACTGTTACCTTTGTTTTTGTAGTGGTTATTGCTGGCGCGGCTGCTTTGGCCGCTGCTTTGGTTGATTTTTTTGCCATATGGCCTCCTTTGTTTTCTGGCACTATTGTAGCACATTGTAGAGAAAAATGGGCGAATAAATTACTACTCGGATCGTGAGAAGTGACTGACAGCGAGCGCGGCTCTCGGCCAGCACTCCATTGCCATCGCCCAGGCAATCCGCTATAATACACACAAAGCATAAGGGGGATAACCAATGGGGGTGCAACAAATCAGCCGGTTTTGGCACCGGCGCTTGTGCGAGGCAAGTATGCTCTATGCCGTCATCATCGTGGCGCTGTGGGCATGGCGGCACTTTGGCGGGGTGGATCAATACAACCTCGTGCTTGGCATGCCGCTCATTGCCGTTATCTTGGCCGGTATAACAGGGGTTGTAGCAGCGGTGCTTCACATCTGGCCACCGCAGCAGCGGCTTGGGCAGGCGAGCCTAGTGGTGTATCTCTGCGCCGTTGCCACAACAGGCGCGCTCATCGTTGGCACTGGCGGGCTGAGCTCACCCTTTATTGCAGCCTGGCTCTTGGTAGCAGTCTTTGCAATGTTTTTTGGCTGGGTAGGGCTAGCGCTCGTCTTGCTGCTGGTCAATGCCTACCTCAGTTGGGGAGTGCTGGCGGGGCATATTACAAGTACGATGATCCCCAGTGCCATGCTGACGGGCGAGCTCCCCATCTTGGTAGGGTGCTTGCTCTGGGGGCCGGATGATCGCGCTGCCGAGGCCCGCACCACCTCATACCGCGAGCTTGCCGCCACACTCAGTCGGGTAGCAGGCAAGTCGGACATCGTGCTCAATGCGATTGGCGATGGCGTGATGGCGCTGGACGCAGATGGGATGATAGAGCTCATCAATCCAGCAGCTCAGCGCCTCGTGGGTTGGGGTGACGAAGATGCTCTAGGCCTGAGCTACCAATCCGTTCTCAAGCTCATCGACGCCAAAAATGACCCCATTACCAATGATACCGACCCGATCGCCGCCGTCCTGGCCGATAACCAGCCCCTTACCACCGACCGCCTACGCCTCGTGACAAGCTCTGGCAAGACGCCGATCATCTCACTCGTCATTTCGCCCGTCAGCAGCGAGCCAGGTAGTGGAGTCATCGTCGTCTTTCGTGATGTGACAAAGGAAAAGGCCGAGGAACGCCAAAAAGCCGAATTCATTAGCACCGCCAGCCACGAGATGCGTACCCCTGTAGCGTCAATTGAGGGCTACCTTGGCCTCACCCTGAACCCCGCCACTGCCACCATCGACCAGCGCGCCCGCGACTTCATTACCAAAGCCCACCGCTCGGCTGAGCACCTTGGCCGGCTCTTTCAAGACCTGCTGGACGTAAGCAAAGCCGACGATGGCCGCTTGCAGAGCAATCCTGAAGCGATCGACCTCATCCCCTTTGTCAGCGACATTGTAGAGGGACTGCGCCACAAGGCCGAGGACAAAAAGCTCCAACTTATCTTCAAGCCACGCCCTGGCACAACTGGCGGTGAGCACAGCGCCACCTTTACGAGCCGGACGCTGAGCCCTGCCTTTTATGTCTACGTCGACCCAGACCAGCTGCGTGAAGTACTCGATAATCTGGTGGAGAATGCTATCAAATACACCCCCAGTGGGCGTGTAACGGTGGATGTGACTGGTGGTAGTGGGCGCGTGACGATCGCCATTGCCGATACTGGCATCGGGATACCGGTGGAAGATCAGTCGCACCTCTTCCAGAAGTTCTATCGGGTGGATAATTCGGACACGCGCGAGATTGGCGGCACTGGCCTGGGGCTCTACCTCAGTCGCCGTCTCACAGAGGTGATGGGTGGCCGCTTGTGGGTGGAGAGTGCATACCGGCAGGGAAGTACCTTCTACCTTGAGCTCCCGCGCCTGAGCGAGCGCGATGCCCAAACCGCCCTTGCTGCCAAAGCCAAGGCAGCAGCACAAGCCGCCAAATCAGCTCCGTCTCGCCCAGTGCCAACTTTTGCCACGGCCGCACTCCAGAGCCAAGGCTTTTTGCCACAGCCAAGCCCAGCTACTCGCACCCAGCGCCCATCCCAAAAGAACAGCCGCGCAGCCACGCCACCCACAGCAAAAAACGTCCAATCTACCACTGTTACCGTTGCCCAGGCTGCTCCTTCCACTCCCTCAAGCGCCACACTACCATCTACGCCACAACCATCACCCACGGCGCACATCATTGCCACCAGCCAGCCCCGGCGCAGCCCCACTCGCGTCCGTGATGTCCTCACCACGCCGCGCTCTGCTGCGCCACCACGGGCAGTGCGGTAGCTCGTGTAACTATTTCCAGACATAAATGCTGAGGCCGATATATCTCCACAATACCGGTCTCTTTTATATTAAAACCTGCTACTAGTGCCCCTCCTGCAACAAAAAGCGAGAAGGGAGAAGGGGAGTAAGCAAAGCCCCAGGCTGCTACACGCTTACAACTAGGGCTTCTTGCGTGAAGATTTGCGTGTTCGCCCATTGAGCAGATATAGCGTGATAGAGCTAAAGGCCATCGCTTCCGTACCACGCGCTACCCAATGCATCCTCGTCTCTTCCTCCTGGCGGCCTTCAAGTGCAATAATATTTGAAAGTCCATCAGCATCAGCAATCTTCTTATCTGTCGTCATCACGTGCTCAGCGACTGGGTTGAGCAGGTTGCCCACTGGCTCCATATTGCCACTGTCATGATAGAGACTAATACCTGTTGCGGCTGTTAGAGTCGCACCAATGGTGGCCAGCATCCCCAATGCTCGCGCAACTTTCTCACGCCGCGAGGATTGCTCGGGCGATTGTAATTTTTCTGCAAAACGCGTGACCCAGCTTGGCTTCTCACTTTTGTGTCGCGCCCCAGCGTGTCGCATTTGTTGTGTTGTTGTCATATTCATATTCCTCTGTTAGGGACAATATAATACCACGGTATGGATTTATAGTCAATAGTTACGTATCTGGGCCCAAAACCTCCAAACCTCTCATACTTATAGCTAGACTCACAGTACCCATGCCGAAGATATACACAGAGCGCTCCCGCTTCGCTTCATCACTGGCCTTCAGGTATGTTTTTCCAATCTCTCTATGCAAATCCAATTGTGCGCCCACACCACCACTGAGGCGGCTCTTTCTATCACTTTCTCTCAAAAAAACCACAAGCACTATGGTATTTTTGCTGATAATTGCGTACAATAGAGGGTGATATGACAAAGGTTAAGATTCTGCTTGTCGAAGACGACAAAAGCCTGCGCGAAATATACGGAGTACGCCTGTTGGCCGAGGGGTATGACATCGTGTCGGCTGGCGATGGGGAAGAAGCACTCGCCATGGCTATCAAAGAACGTCCGCAGCTCATCATCAGCGATGTGATGATGCCCAAGATTAGTGGCTTCGACATGCTCGATATCTTGCGTAGCACCACCGAGACGCGCGGCATCAAGGTGATTATCATGACGGCACTCTCCAGCCAAGACCAGCGCATGCGCGGCGAGGCACTGGGAGCAGACCGCTACCTCGTCAAATCGCAGGTTGGGATTGAAGATGTGGTGCGCGCCGTGCACGACGTCCTTGGTGATACAGGGGTGAGCCACCGGCCAGCAGCGCATGCTACTCCTGAACCTCAGCCCAGCGCACCAGCCAGCCAGCCCCAGCCTGCCACACTGCCACAGCCTACAGCGCCATTCTCCACACCGCGGCCAGCCAGCCTGGGCGAGCGAGTGATCCACCCGCTACAGTCTTCTATGCCGAGGCCAGATTATGCCAGCTTAATAGACGACGAGCTGGACGCCGCCAATGGTGCTCCACAGCCCACAGCGCCGCAGCCGCCAGCCGAGCCCACTACGCCACAGCCATTCACCTTGCCGCCAACCGAAGAGGCACCAGAAGCCGAGATCGTCACACATCATGATGAACACCCAGCCCCTGCTAATAGCGCACCAAGCCCAGCAGAAGCTCCACATCTGCACACACCGCCAGCCAGCGATGCTCCCGCTACGCAGCCACTCATTAACGATATTATTGCGCCGCATAGCACAGCGCCATCAGGTATTCCAGATGTGCACCACCACATTGTGGCGAGCCAGCCTGCTCACTACACCCACACTCCAGCCGACGACGAAGCCGAATTAGCCGAAGCTCTGCGCATGAGCACGCAGCAAACCGATGATGAGACAGACACTGGTGAAGCTGCCTACCAGCCAAGCCAAAACCAGCTCGTATCAGACGCCGTGGCCAACCTTAATGAGCAGATGGACACCATTCCGACTCCAGCTCCAGTTGAACCACCAGTACCAACCACCACAACATACGACGCACCAGCGCCAAGCCATACTGCGCCAGTCGCCGCAGCTCAACCACCAGCTGCTCACCACGAGCATCACGAGGATTCACCAGCTCATCCTGCTGCTGATAGTGCAGCCATTGCGCCGCACAGCACACAAGCCATTGCTGCAGACCCGTCTGATGCACTAGCCGCGGCGTTGCTCCAGGGCAGTGCAGCCGCTCATCCGTCGGTCTCACCAGTCGATCATCCACTCTACGATGCCATCCGCCCAGCTCCCGTTGCTACAGCGCATTCTGCTCCAGCACAGCCCGTCAACGCCGCAGCAGGGCAACCATCAATCACTCATCATGCAGCATCAGCGCCTCAGCCAGAAGCCGCGCCTTCGCGTCCAGCCCCAGCCATACAGCACAGCCACGACAACCTCAGTTTCGAAGAGACTGAGCGGGCAACACCATCATCGGCCGGGTCGCACTAAAAAGCGTATCCATATCGCTTCACGCGTGCTATACTAGGTAATCATCATTGCATGGAGTCTGTTATGCCCGATCGATCACCATTCGACTACCCATTCCATGAACAACCTACCGATGACCCTGTCACTGGCCCTGCTACGCGATGCAATGATCCACTACAAGCCGATAGCCGCCAGCATCCATCGCTTGAGTACCCACTGGTTGTGCCAGAAGTCAAACATAGCCCACTTTTCACATGCATTCGTGCCATTGGCAAGGCTGCTCTCCGCGGCACACGGAGCATTGTCTCAGCGGTTACTCGGCCGTGGTCGCATCATACCCATCAGCATTAGCCGAGAGAGTCAGCGGCACAGAGCCGAGCCTTCGGCCAGCACGTCCTGGGTGATATAATAGAAGCATGTCTACTACTCGCCTTAACAAACACATTGCTCTTGTGCTGGGCCTGTCGCGCCGCCAGGCGGATGACCTAATCGCCGCTGGAGATGTCGTGGTTGATGGCGAGGTAGCTGTGCTCGGTGCCCGTCTCCAGCCAGGCAGCCTGGTAGCAGTCAAGGGTGCGCCACTGCCCAAGCAGGTTGCCTACCACACCATCATGCTCAACAAACCAGTCGGTTACGTCTGCTCGCGCAAACAACAGGGGTCACAGCCCACCATCTATAGCCTTTTGCCGCCAGAATTGCACACGCTTAAGCCCGTTGGCCGGCTCGATGCCGATAGCTCGGGCCTGCTTTTGCTCAGCAACAACGGCGACTTTGCCTACCGCATGACCCACCCACAATTTGCCAAGGTCAAAGAATACCACGTCCGGCTCGACCACCCACTCGAACCCCTCCACCAACAGATGATCAGCGACTACGGCATCCAGCTTGCCGATGGCACCAGCCAGCTCATCCTCACGCGTCTTCGACCCGATAGTCGCACCGAGTGGCACATTAGCATGAGTGAGGGCCGCAACCGCCAGATCCGCCGCACCTTCGCCGCTCTGGGCTACACCGTCACGCGCCTGCACCGCACGCACTTTGGCAGCTATAGCCTAGGCAAATTACCGCGAGGTAAGTGGCAGAACGTGGCCGAGCAGTAGGGCACTGCAAATCCGCTCGCGCACTTTCATGATATAATGAGAGCATTATGGCGACCAAACTTCCTACCGTTGCAATCATCGGGCGTGCCAATGCTGGCAAGAGCTCGCTGTTTAATCGTATGATGCGTTCGCAGCAGGCTATCGTGGCGCGCGAGGCTGGCACAACGCGCGATCGGGTGGTGGGTAAGGCAGCCTACCATGGGCATGAGTTCTGGCTCGTCGATACAGCCGGCCTCAAGCCAGCAGAAGACGAGTTTGAGGCAAGTATCCAAGAGCAAATCACCGATGCATCCGATGCGGCCGACGTCATTCTCGTGGTCGTGGATAGCACTGAATACCCCAGCGATGAAGATCGGCGCGTCGCCAAAACCGCCCTCAAGAGCCGCAAGCCTGTCATTCTCATTGCAAACAAAACCGACCTGCGGGGCAGTCTGCCTACTAGTGAGTTTCTTCGTCTTGGTATCAAGAGTATCATCCGCACCAGTGCCGAGCACAACAGTGGTATTAGTGATGCGCTGGATGAGATCTGCCAACACATCCCAGAGAAGCGCCAAGCCGAGCCAAGCGATGTACTCAAGATTGCGTTGATCGGCCGGCCAAACGTGGGCAAATCCAGCCTCTTCAACACACTAGCGGGCAAGCAGCAAGCCATCGTGGCTGGAGTAGCGGGTACCACACGCGATGTCAATCGCATCCGCCTGCGCTACCAGGGGCAAGCCATCGAGCTGCTCGACACCGCTGGCATTCGCCGCCAAGGCAAGCAAGAGGTGGGTATCGAGAAGTTCAGCGTCTTGCGCACCCTGGCTGCCATCGAGGAGGCCGATATCTGCTTCCTCCTGATGGATGTAAATGAGCTCAACACCGCCCTCGACCAGCGGCTTGCTGGCATCATTGCCGAGGCAGGCAAGGGCATGGCCATCGTCGTGAGCAAATGGGACGCCGTGGAAGGCAAAGATGCCTACACGCGCGATACACTCGCCCCGCAGATCTCCGCCCAGTTCGACTTCACGCCATGGGCACCACTCATCTTCACCAGTGCTGTTACAGGCCAGAATGTGACGAAGTTATTCGACCTCGCTCTTGGCATCGCTGCCCATCGCCAGCAAAAGACCACCACGCGCACCCTCAACGACCTCCTGCAGCGCTCTGTGCAGAAGCACCCACCAGCTGGCCTCAAGAATACCCACCCCAAGCTGCGCTACATCGTCCAGACAGACACCAACCCACCATGGTTCGTTATCTACGGCAGCAACCTCAAGTTCGTCCACTGGAGCTATAAGCGCTACCTCGAGCGGCGCATCCGCGACACCTACGACTACACTGGTACTCCCATCAAGCTCTCCTTCCGCGACGAGAAGCAGCTCAAAGCCAACCGCGAGCGCGTCAAGCGTGGCCTCGAGCCTGTTACCAAAGCATATAAGCAAGCTAAAGACGCCGAAAGATCCACCAAGCGATAATTATAAGCCTACAAGCGTGTACTACGAAGCATACATAATGCTACTATCATGCAGAGAGAGGTTGACGGCGTGATCAATTATTGATATATATATTAGCTTTTGTTGACAAACCTGTCGTGTTTGACCAAAAGTGTTTTTTGACAAGCAGTTGAGAATAGAGCAAGGTGAGATTCTCTGGCGCTAGTGTCTAGGTAATAGTAGTGCATACAATGATAGCGCCCGATAACCTCATCTTGCTGGCCGCCATCCGGGCGTCTGAGCAGTGTTTCCTCGAGAGGGGACACAGGCGCTCCGCCTGGATGAGGAGAAAGGAAGTGCCATGGGCACTTATTACAACCCTGGCATCGATGTCATCAACGGGCGTGTCGGACGACGCCTCCATAACGTCTGGACTTACAAACAGGCTAGGAGCTGCCTGAGTGCAGGTGAGCACCTGTATGCGTGCGTTGAGTTCACTGCATATACTGCAGCAGTATGTGTTGATGACCCGCGCGAGTTTGACGCGCTTCTGGAAACCTGCCCGTTTTTTGACTTCTACGCCCTGAGCGAGCTTGAACATGCTCGCTCAGTATAGAAGACTCCGAGCTGACAAGCCGCCAGAATTACCAGCGGCTACGCTGCTGCGCATATTCTCCTGCTTGTCAGTTCGCTCTATAGACCCGCTATACTGATGGGTCAGCGAATAAATTCTATCTCGAAATTATCCATAAAGCACTCCGTCAGCAGCCAGCACCAAAAAAGTGGTAGCCCTCCCACTAAACGTACCAAGCCACAGGTGTAATACGACACAGGGAAAAGAAACAAGAGGTTTTCGCACCCAAGCTAGCAATTGATATTAATCACCCTACCCAAACATCATCAGCTGCGCCACCAACCCATCGCGGGTGATGCTGCTGGCGTGGGTGCCAATGCAAACCAGCTTGGGCGCTTCGCCAGGCTGGCCAGTGGTGATCTGAATCTGCTCGGGCGTAGCCTCGATATGTCGGCGCGCGCCATGCTCATCAATAAAGCACCCTTTGAGCCGGCGCAGCTCATACGTCGCAAAGAGCTGCAGCCACAGCGCCTCAAAGGCTGCCTCGGTAGCAGTGAGCTGCGACATATCGATGACGCTATAGGTCGGGTTGTCTGGCACGGCAAGCTCGCCATCATAGGTGTCGAAGAAGGTGAGTAGACTCGACGGCGTTGTGATCTTGCTAAGGTCAAAGCGCCCATGCGGCGCAGACAGCACCCGCGCGTAGGGCAGGGCGCGGCGCTTGGCATCGTAGGTGGTGCGATCATCACCGTGCAGGAGATCTTCTTTGGCAATAAGGATCGTGTCGGCGGCCTGCAGCTCCACCTCGTGGGCTGGCTCAATACCGTGCAAAATCTCGTGCGCCGTGATGACATAATAGCTCTGCAGCAGCTCGTATTTGTCGAAGATCCGGGCATTGATGAGTTTCTCTACCAAGTTCATCGTCCGTGCTACCCCTGTTGCCTCGATAAAAACCGGGGCAGGGGACGACTGGCAAAAATCCAGCAGCATGCGCGTCAAGGCATGCTTGGACGAACAGCACACGCAATCGCCCGCCAGCGTCGTCACAAGCTCCGCCAGGCCTTCTAGCCGGTAGCCATCGACATTCTCGTTGGCATATTCATTCTCAATCACGCGCGAGCCAGCAAACTCCGGCTGACGCAAAAGATACTCCAGCACGCTCGTCTTGCCCGCCCCGAGCGAGCCATTGATGAGGTAGAGCGGTACCAGGCCAGGCTGGGTGCGCTGCTCATCAAAGGCAGCATTAAGGCTAAATTCAAGATCATTATCGCGCTGGGCCATGGGTTTAGTATAGCATGATGGGGCTGCCCGCTCGCTCTAACAGAGTATCTTATGGTCTTATACTAAGGGGTAAGGCTGCTAGGTACGGTGCTATAGCTGAACCGAAAATGTTCCGGCCAGATTATAACAGCGATTATCCGCCTACTGTGTGGCTGGCCTCCATATATTTTCTTGTTCAGCTATAGCACCACCAGCGCAGCCACAACAAAACCTTATCCATGTTATACTAATACGTATGAAATTACTTCTCGCTCTCGGCAACCCTGGCCCGCGCTATGCCGCCACCCGGCACAACGCTGGCTTCATCATCCTCGACGCTTATGCAGCAGAGCAGGGGGTGCAGTTTACCCCAAAGAGCCGATTTAATGCTGAGCTGGCCGAGTCTTCACACGGCAGTGAGAAGGTCATCCTCGCCAAACCGACCACATTTTATAACGAAACAGGGGTCGCAGCCCGAGCAATCATGGATTTTTATAAATTATCACTCGACGATGTGCTCGTTATTCACGATGATGTAGCCCTTGATTTTGGCAAAATTCGCGTTAGGCGAGGCGGCGAGAGTGCGGGTAACAACGGACTTAAGTCGCTCCACCGGCATATTGGGCAGAACTTTTGGCATATTCGCCTTGGTACAGACAATAAAATGCGGCAGCAAGTCGGTGATGTTGACTTCGTCTTGAGTAACTTTACCTCAGATGAGCGAGCCCTTTTGCAACAGTGGGCAGCCGAGCAGTCAGCCTCTCTCATTGCGCAATTCCTTGCGGGAGACATAGCAGCGACGAGTGTGACGTACCAGCCGTCAGTATAGTACATTATTTCGGGTGTATTTTATCTCTCGACGACATGTATCAGTAGTAAGTTTGTGGCTTTTGTTTAGAGCAACATCTAGTGCTTCACAATCTTCTTCACCCCACGCTTGAGGCGTTGCTCGGCGTGGTGGACAGTGTTTGCGGTTGCGGTCTGGAGGTTAATGGCGCGGGCCTCGAGGATGCTACTACCGACTGCTAAGCTAATAAAAACAAGGCCCAGCCCACCGGTCGCCCATTCAGGCAGCTCCACATGGAAGAGCTTGGCGATCATCATCACACCCAGCGCCATAATGGCCCAGTGCGCACCATTCTCAAGATACTTATATTTACCCAGTGCACCAGTCCGTAGTAGATAGACCGTAAGCGAACGCACCCAGATGGCACCCGCCCCGAGGCCCGCTACAATCAAGACAATACTACTGGTAATAGCAAATGCACCAATCACCCCATCAAAGCTAAAGCTTGCGTCCAACACCTCCAAGTACATCAGGCTAGCAAAGGCCGCCCAGCCTGTTTTTGCCTTGAGAGACTGCGCCGTGTCATCATGAAAGAACGAGCCAAAGAGTTCCAGCCCAATATGCAGCAAGATTCCTAGGATAGATGAGATCAGCACCACCGACTCATACTGCCGCTCCACCGTGAAGTACAGCACCGCTGCCACCGCCAGCATCACACACACTTTGAGGTTCTCAAAACGCCCCGCTTTGGCTAGCCATGGCTCAACGTGCCGCATCCAGTGCACCCGCTTGTTGTAGTCCATAAAGTAACTTAGGCCAATCATGATCAAAAACGCCCCACCAAAGGCATCGATCATTGGTGACGCAGCGTGGAGGATGTGCCCATACTCTGCTGGCTTATGCAGCGCGAGGTCAACCACTGTTGAGAAATCGTGCCCGCTTGCCACCATCACAATAACGATCGGCAAGACAAAACGCACCACAAACACTGCAATAAAGATCCCCACCGTTAGGAAAATCTTTTGCCACAGTGGGCTCAGGCTCGCCAAGACGCGGCTATTAATGACGGCATTATCGAAGCTAAAGGTCACCTCTAGCAGCACCAGGATGGTAAACAGCCACAAGCCACTCACCCCCAAATGGCCAAAATCGCCCCGCCCAGCAGCACCGTCAGCAGCGCCGAAAACCAAAAAATACGAAAAGGGTGATGAGAATGCCAGAGATGTTTCATAGTGACTTAGTATAACACAGAATAGGGCAGGGCTTCACCTTCTATAGACTTCTCAGCTAATCTTTGCGAAAGACTGTACCAAGATCCATTATTACTCTCGTTGCCGACCACTCGTCTTCTGCTTGTAGGCTCGTAGACGCCTCTTGCGTCTCTGTGAGGCTCCCAAGATAGGCAATGCGCGGCTCATACGCACGCACTGTCTCTGGGTCATCTATAATGCCATACGTACTGAGCTCGGCAGCAGTGGCTGGCTGGGCTACTGCTTGCACCATCCCAACGACCTTCATCTCGCCAGATGGAGTACGCACAACGACCACTCCGCCCGACATACCAGGCAAAACGGCATCATCTAGCTCGTTAACATCATTTGCATCCTTAGCCGACCGCTCAAGGCCCGAGATCATAGCCATCTTGCCATCAGCTCCACGCTGCCCAGCAGGGAGGAGCACATCAACTTGCGGCGCGGCAATCGGTTGCCCCCATTCCACTGGAGCATTAGCAGGGAAGCCCACTGCAAAGAATGGCTGGCCAGCGTGTACCGCTGCCGCTATTTCCTCATCTGTTGCAGAGTGAAGGGGTGAGCTACCCGGCAGCTCATCATGCGGCCTCAATGCTGCTACATCAGGCATGCCAGAGCTCCACTGGCCTTCGGGCGGTGCTTCGCCATTATGACAGCCTTTTTGTATCTCATGAGTCTGGCCATCAGTTGTTTGGAAGGTGATATCTGCTTGGCGGATAGGATACTTATTAGATACCACGTGTGCAGCCGTCATTACCATAGGCGGACCATCTGGCATTGCTATGATGTAGCCACTGCCAGTGATATCCACGCTGCCCGCCTCCGCCATATTATGAGCGTGAGCTTCTATCTTGACGATGGAGTGCTGCACTGCTTGCAAAGCCTCGTGCTTTTGCTGCTCGAGCGCTTCATGATCGCCCAACGCCTCGGCAATGCTCACTGGCGGACGCTGAGCAACCACCTCAGGCTGCGTTAGGTCAAGCGACGAAGGCTGGCCAACCGCCGTACATGGCGGCAGTGGTTTATTAGGCCGCTGCGCCTCCTGCCGAGCATGCCCAACATAGGCCAGGCCAGCCATTGGCATACAGCCAATTATAGCGCCTACCGCTGCACTAAGTGCCTTTTTGCCAAAATTCGCATTCTTCGCATTCTTCTCTTGCTGGAGCCGTCGTCGCTCCATCCGCGTCTCTGGCCGAGAATGCGGGTCAAAATTATGTTCTCGAACTGCCATTTCTGTCATGGTTTGGCCATTATAGCGCTTTGCGGGGCTAAATACAAATTTATAACAGTAGTTGACAGAGGAGAAACAGAGGAGACACTACCTCTGCACGTAGTATGGATATTTGTCATACAATGCAAAATGTACTACTATAATAATTATTATGGTCAAGAAGAATTGCGAACCACTACCACCCCCAGAAGAACAACCATCGCCAAATGAACAGCAACCTCACCGCCGCCCAAAGCGGAAGGAAGTCATTGCTGGCCTCGCAATTATAACTCTTCCAACGTTATACGGCGCCTACAGCTGCCTCCCAGACTTCTACCCAGGCAACGACCCACTACCGGCCTGCAGTAACACTGAGCTAGACGACGGCGTCGACCTTGGCCATGACAAACCAGCCGTCGACCATACACGCACACTGAGCGACCTTCCGTTCAGTTCTAAAGATGAGGCGTGGGAGCATGCCTTCCGTGATAGTGGCATTGATGTAAATGGCTATTCTGAGGGCGCACCGGCTCTTACTGCTACTAAGGTGAGAATATCAGGAGGGGAGACAGACGTGCTCTATTCTGGCGTTATCACCTACTCTGCAAACGATCGTGAGCAGGGCCATCCCATTATTCTCACCGTTGTCAATTCAGAGGACCTCGAAAATCTCACTCCAGACAATATTGGTATTATTACAATAGGTTCCAATGAGTCAGAATTTCATCCCAACGGCGGCTGTACCATGCCGATGCCTGGCTCTTCTGGCAAGCACATTGTCGCTCTGACTCTTGCTGAAAAAAATGAGAACCACGCCTATCGCCGAACAAGCCGCCAGATGTCGCTTGAAGTAAAAAATGGCGTCATTACGACAATTGCTCAAGACGACCTCCTTGAGCAGCCACTTACTGTCGTCAATTATGGCAGCCAAGATAACGAGCGCAAGATTGGTAAACCGATCGTTGCGTCTGGTTTTGTCGTTGGATACAACGATGCTGCCCATACCAAGACATTTCTTGTTGCGACTGCAACATCTTCATCAAAAGAAGAAGCCTTTGCAGACCGCACAGGGCAGGGTTCGCCACTCTTTGTACAGAATAACCCAGATAACCCATATGAATTCCAGCTAGGCGGTCTCGTCGTGGAGGGTAGTGTAGCCAACCTATCGTCACAACAGCTAAGACATTACAACCTTGATATTACTGACGAAGAGATTGAAGAGTATGGTCTCCAGCTCATCACTGTCACTGACTCAGCAATCACTAAAGACCTTGTCACCAACCCAGACGTCACAGAGAAGGCTGCTCAAGACGAAGCACAGCAGAGCACAACCTCAAACACCAGTAGAAGCAATCTGTATGCATCCGATAAGCCACGCCCATACTGGGAAGAGCCAGAAAACCAGGCTCATAGCATTCCCAAGTACTATGTCGATCCAAACGCTACTTCAGACAAGCAGCCAACACGTAGCGACACAGCTCAGCTCTAGTGCTCACTAGCGTATAACGGCGTTTTCTTGCATATCTCTCACTTGAATAAATAATAAGTTCGCTGCGCAATAACAGAGAAAAACATGGTGAAAAGTATTGTTCAGCCATATATTTTGTGCGTGCTGGGCTATATAGGTATGCCTGGTGTAAGCGTGTGTCAATCACATAGCGTTTCGGCTTGCACCTCTACTTGTCTGTGCCGCGCACATACGTGCGCCCATCGCAAGCCACGATGTTGCTATAGCAACTATACTTCTCGATGCTCGTTTTTCTCATTGAGAAGTATGTAGTTGAGGGTGAAAAATTATCAACACACAAGCTGCGCCAGAGAGCATAGCAGCGCGGAGAAGGCCTTTTATTAAACCTTTACATGCAAGCCTCACAGTCCCTGCAGTAAGTTCTACAAGCAGGGCAAATCCGCCAGGATCGTGGCTACTACCACAGATACCAGCTATCTTTGCCTTGGTAGCGCATGTCACAAACCAGAGCAATTCACAGCACCTTCGCGCACCAAAGTAAATCAGCTTAAAATAACTAATGCGCGACTAGACCATCACCAACTCACCCCAACAAAAAAGCGCTCATAGTAAGGGTGGGCATCACTATGAGCGCTTGGTTTGCCCTTCGTCCCACCCAATCAGGGTATACGTGATCTACTCACACATACGAGATCCGCTGGACAAAGGGGTTAGTAAGCACACAACCCTGTCTAACGGTGCTGCAGTGGAGGGTAGATAACTACAGCACAGATTGTGTGCAACCTAACACGTTACCTTCGTGAAAACACTGGGGTAACTATGTTAAAATAGGGGGTATAAGGTACTTGAACGAGCTTGCGCTCAATCAATCACTTATGATACTAGCACCCGCTTGACAAAATGTCAACACTTTTCAGCACAAATCATGCAACAGATCAATCACACCACACCACAAGCCCACCAATACCTCAATCCACTCTGCCATATTGCCAAGCCACCGCAGCAGATTCACTACCTCGGTACACTGCCCGAGGAACGCCGCCCCAGCGTGGCGATCGTTGGGTCGCGCCGGCCTACGCGCTATGGCCGGGAAGTGACGGAGCAATTCGCCCGCGAGCTGACCCGCCAAGGGGTAATCATCATCAGTGGGCTCGCTCTCGGGATCGACAGCATTGCACATCAGGCCTGCGTGGCAGTGGGTGGCACGACGATTGCTGTGCTGGGTAATGGCCTGCCGCGGATCTATCCGGCTAATCATACTGCGCTTGCGGGTGACATCGTTGCTAAGGGTGGGGCAGTGGTGTCAGAGCACTTAGCAGGAGATGGCTACCGCTTTGGCGGCTGGAGCTTCCTCGAGCGCAACCGCCTCGTCGCTGGCCTAGCCGACGTCGTCGTCATTACCGAGGCGGCCGAGCGCAGTGGCACACTCAACACTGCCGCCCATGCACTCGAGCAAGGCAAGGACGTCTTTGCGGTGCCAGGCAACATCACCAGCCCACTCTCGCAGGGCTGCAATAACCTCCTCAAGCAGGGCGCTTTGCCCGCCACCAGCCCAGCCGATATCCTCGCCGTTATGACCATCACACCGCCCCAGCGCCAGCAGAGCGAGAATGCCACTCTGCCGCTGGGTAGTACACCGCTCGAGGCTGCCATCATCAAGCTGCTGCGCCAAGGCCTGCGCGACGGCGAAGAAATGCAGCGCCGCCTAGGCACGCCCATCAGCGAGTTTACCATTGCCCTGACGATGCTGGAGATTAACGGCGTTATCCGCTCACTTGGTGCCAACCAGTGGACATTGGCTTAGTATTATGGTACAGTACCATATACTATGGCGACAGCAGAGCAGCCCCCAAGACGACGCAAACGCGAATATCACATGAGAGATATTCCTACTGTGCCAAATGCCATCTCGGCTACTGGGCTTGGGTTAGTAGCTGCCGGTGCTCAGAAATTTGACACTGCAACAAAGGAGAACGACAAAGCTGGCCAGATCATTGGCGCACTCATGATACTTGGCGGTCGTACATGTGACTTAGCAGATGGCCTAACAGCACGAGGCCTTAACCAAGAAAGTGACCTTGGTGCGGGGTTTGATGCTTTTTGCGACAAATTCGGTATGGCAGTGATTGGTGCAATAGCAGGCAAAACCCATGTTGTACCCAAATCAGTTCTAGCAACAATTGCCACTAAGAATGCCGTCAATGCTGGCGCGACCGTCTACCATGGCCTCACAAATGATGAAGCCTTCCGTACGCCAAAATCCGGCAAGCTCAGTATGGCAGCAGATAATATAGCAATTGCTGCCTATTTTCTCAAGTCGCTCGCTCCTGAAGGGAGCAAGCTTGAGCGTTATGCTGGTGTAGCAGCACTAGGGTCGTTTGCTGCAGGTACTGTCCTTGGTATTGCCGCTGCGAAGGACTATCTCACTGGCCACTATGCCAAAGCCAAAGACTACAGCAAATCTACCGAGTCTACCTCAGCAGCAAACACCTCACCACGGCAACCTCACACCCGTATGCGTCGCAAACGCCGCGTGCGTGGGTAATGCGATTGATGATTCGTGTAGTATTCTTTATCGACAGCCAGACTTCTTATATATTTTCCGCGCTATCAGCAATACCCCTACCTATAAGCCAGGGAGGGGGAGAGGGTATCCGAACTAACCTCCATATATTTTCTTGTGCAGTGAGTTGTCCAGAGAGTTGATGGTGAAGTGTTGCGGCTCAAGATGCACCCAATTTGCATTCCACTCTACTTTGCGGTATCATAGGCGCTTGATTAGATAGATTAACAGCAAGCATATAACTATAACAAGCGAGTAGATAATCAATGAGCAAACACACACAACTAGTCATCGTCGAGAGCCCAGCCAAGGCCAAGACAATCGAGCGCTACCTGGGTGAGGAATATCAGGTGCTCTCGAGCGTAGGGCACATTCGCGCCATCCCCAAGAAGACCAAGGATGGGCAGCCGCCGATTGATATCAAGAACGACTTCAAGACCGTCTACGAGATCGATCCAGATAAGAAGAAGGTCATTACCGAGCTCAAGAAGGCCGTCAAGGCGGTTGGAGCGGATAATGTGTGGCTTGCAACCGATGAAGACCGCGAGGGGGAGGCGATTGCCTGGCACCTGTGCGAAGTCCTTGGCCTGGACCCACAGCACACCAAGCGCATTACCTTCCACGAGATTACCAAGCCCGCCATCGAGGCAGCCATCAAGCAACCTCGCACTGTGGATATGCAGCTCGTGGAGGCGCAGCAGGCACGGCAGATCCTCGACCGCATCGTGGGCTTTGAGCTAAGCCCTGTGGTGTGGCGCAAGGTGCCGGGTGGCAAATCAGCTGGCCGTGTGCAAAGCCCAGCAGTCCGCCTGCTTGTGGAGCGCGAGCGTGAGATTCGCGACTTTGCGAGTAGTGCACAGTTCCGCGTAACGGCGCATTTTGTCGTAGATGGTGAGGAGCTCAAGGCTGAGCTCAAGCAGCGCTTTGACAGCGAGCAAGCCGCCCACGACTTCTTGACGGGGCTGAGTGGCGCTCGTTTCACCGTTAGCAGCATTACCAAGACACCGAGCACGCGCAACCCCGCTGCGCCATTTACCACCAGTACCCTCCAACAGGAGGCCAATAGTAAGCTCGGCATGGGCAGCCGCGCTACCATGGCGAGTGCTCAGAAACTCTACCAAGAGGGGCTCATCACCTATATGCGTACCGATAGTGTCAATCTCAGCCGTCAGGCCATTGCCGCAAGCCGTACATACATTACTCAGCACTTTGGTGCCGACTATTCACACAGCCGCACCTTCGCCACCAAATCGGCTGGTGCCCAAGAGGCTCACGAAGCCATCCGCCCGACCGACGTCGCCCGCGAGTCCGTCGCTGGCAGCAGCTACGACCAAAAGCTCTACGACCTCATCCGCCGGCGCACCCTGGCTAGCCAAATGGCCGCTGCGAAGCTAGAGAACACCACCATTACCATCAGCATCGACAGCACGCAGCTCGAGGCCGAGAAAACACTCGTCTTTGAGGCAAAGGGTCAGACAGTGCTGTTTGATGGCTTTTTGCGCGTCTATGGCGGTAAGGATTCGACCATCCTGCCATCAGTCAACCAGCACACTGCCCTTGAGCTTACACAGGCCGAGGCACGGCAGGTCTTTGCTCGCCCACCAGCGCGCTATACCGAGGGGACACTCGTCAAGAAGCTTGAAGAGCTTGGTATTGGTCGGCCCAGCACGTACGCCACCATCATGAACACCATCCAGACTCGTGGCTATGCCGAGCGAGGTGAGAGTGAGGGTGAACCACGCGATGTCATCGTCCTGGAGCGTACGGGCGAGATCCCAAGCGATAATACCCCTGTCGTCACTCGTCGCATCGTCCAAGAAAAAACTGGTGCTACCCGTGGCAAGCTACTGCCTACCCCAGCGGGCGAGCTAATTGCTGGCTTTCTCACTGATCATTTCGACCCCATCATTGACTATGGCTTCACCGCCCGCGTCGAGACCGATTTCGATGACATCGCTGCCAGCAAGCTTGCGCGCAATGCCATGCTGCGCCAATTTTACGAGCCCTTCCATGAGCTCATCGAAAAATCCGGCGACATCGACCGCAGCACCGTTGGTGCTCACCGCGAGGTTGGCACCCACCCCAAGACTGGCAAGCCGATCTTCGCCCGCTTTGGGCGCTTTGGGCCAATGCTACAGCTAGGCAGTAGCGATGATAAGACAACTAAGCCACAGTTTGCGCCACTCCCCAAGGGTGAGCGCATCGAGACCGTCACGCTCGAGCAAGCTCTCAAGGCCTTCGAACTACCACGCACTGTTGGCACCACCGAGGATGGTCAGACCATCAAGGCAAACGTCGGGCGTTTTGGGCCGTATATTCAGGTAGGCAAGCTCTACGTGAGCCTCAAGGAGCACGACCCGCGCGAAATTACCGAGGCCGAGGCTCGCGTGCTCTACGCCGCCAAGCTCAAGGCCGAGGCAGAGAAGCACATCGCCGATTTTGGCGCTATCAAAATCCTCAAGGGACGCTGGGGGCCATATGTGACTGACGGCAAGACCAACGCACGTATACCCAAGGATACTGATCCAACAACTCTGGATGAGGCGCAAGCCCGCGAAATCTTGGCCGCCGCACCACCCAAACGGGGCCGGCGCAAGGCCACAACTCGCACCACCACCACACGCAAGAAGCGCACCGCCTAGCCCGGCGACCTCTCATATACCAGCGGCTCCTCTGTATCGGCCGCTGGTTTTTCTATGCCAGCCCGCATTGCTGCGAGCCCGTCAACTGCCCCGTCATGCTCGCCACATCACTTGCAAATGAAAAGCCTCAAAAAATTGTTTACCATAAGCGTAAAGTGTGTGCTATAATAGTTCTATGATGAAACGATTGACTTATATCACCTATTATTCTATAATCAAATGTAAGAAGTGCGAGTGGGCATTCGCAAACAACTGAGAAGGAAATGGAGAACCGAATCATGAACCAATCAACCAAACAACCAACCGAAATTTTTGCCGCGTCGATCGCTACCATCCTTGATGCAGTCGGCGAAGAACACGACCGCGAGCGCGAGATCATCGTGCGTCGCTTTGGCCTCAAAGAGCGCCGCGAGACGCTCGAGCAGATCGGCGAGCTGCTTGGCATTACGCGCGAGCGTGTCCGTCAGCTCGAGAAGGCTATCGTGGTGCGCCTCAAGCTTGCCGCCGAAGCAGGCGAGCTAGAGGGCCTGCACGACGCCGAGCGCCTCATCATCCGCGACCTCTCCGAGAATGGCCGAGTTGGGCGCGTCTCAGACATCACACAGCGCCTGCTAGACGTCGAGACACCTACGGTGCAGCAGCGCGCCCACATTGCCTTCATCGGCGAAGTGTCGGCCCGCCTCACCCCCATCAACGAGACCGACAAATACCACCAAGGCCTGGCCATTGCCGAATACGGCGATGAGAAGGCGGTGCGGAGCCGTGTGGATGAGATCGTTGCCGCCATTAAGCAGCATGGTGCGCCCATCAGCCTCGAAGCGCTGCATGACCAACTCACCTACGAAAACCCCAACCAAGTGCGCGGCCTCGCCAGCCTCTCTACCCAGCTGGCCCACCTCAAAGACATGTGGGGTCTGAGCAAGTGGCCAACTGTTAATCCCAAGAATATCCGCGACAAGATCTACGTCGTCCTACTAGACGAAGGCAAGCCACTACACTTTAGCGAGATTGCTCAGCGCATCAAGGAGAGCACCTTCAAGCGCCGCAACGTCACCAAGCAAGCCATCCACAACGAGCTCATCAAAGACAAGCGCTTCATCCTCATCGGCCGCGGCATCTATGCGCTCGACATCTGGGGCTATAGCCAAGGTACTGTGGCAGATATCATTGCTGGTATCTTGCGCGACGAGGGTGGACCACTACACCGCGACGAGATCGTCAAGCGCGTCCTCAAGAGCCGCCAGGTCAAGGAGACCACCATCCTTCTTAATCTCCAAAGCAAACCACTCTTCAAGCGCGTCGCCAAAGCCACCTACGCCCTCGAACCACCCAAGGAGCAAGCAGAGGCGGTCGCAGCAGCGTAGCTCTAAAAAACACGCGGCATACAGCACACAGACCAATAAGAGACGGAGCAATGAGAGCTTCGTCTCTTATTTTTTGGGTGCTCTGCCTGCTCACATAGGTCTGATTTATCAAAGCTTCTCTTCGTGCACCACGCTCAAAAAAGAAGACAGGGAAGTACTGTAGCTTATAGTGTATTTAGACCAAGTATCAGCAGGGAAGTGGCCTCCCCTCCCGGCCCGAACACCACATATACTCAGCTACAACAGAGGTAATTTGCCTCGTGGACAAATATCGTGTACACATGATGACTGCGGATATCTGCGTGTGATTTTGCGCTCATATAGGCTTATTTATCGACCGTTTTGTGCAAGATAATTCCGCCGCAGCCACAATCTACTCATATATACCTCTTACATCTATTCCTTTACAGAAGGATCCCAAGTGCACAGCAAAAGCGCAGCAGCCAGCAATCAAAAAGGGCAGGGCAAGGCAGGGGAGTCTGCCACCCTTTCGCCAAAAATTCCCAGCAACCGCCCTACCCCTGTTTTTCGTCTCATTCTGTCAGTCTCCACCACTGATAAGCTCATATTCGAGAGCTGTGTTCTCGTGACATACCTCACCTCAGCTGTAGCTCTCTGCTTACCTCCGGTTCTTATGCTTATATATCCCTCAAGGTTAGCCAGAGAGTCATACTTAGTCATACTTGTCCTTACAGATACATATCATTGCCTTAACCGCCAAACAGCAGCACACAGCCTAGATTTGACTAACTATAAGCTATCCAAATATGCTGAGACATTCACGAGCCCACAGTACCGATTAGTATATCACACAATAAAGCAAGCAATCATGCACAGCAAAGTAGCAGCCAGAAGCAAAGCATAAGCATAAACATCAGCGTTACTAGACAAGGGGATGATAAGCTGCAACGTGCCATAAATCCACGCGTGCACAATAATCCACACCCATGCAGCAGTGGGGTAGATGCAAAAGATGTATCATTGATCATCTTTAGGAGTGTAATATAACTTCGCACAATAATCCTTTTACGACGCATATGTTGATTCGACCCCAAATATGGCTGAAATTGAGCTGGGTTTGGCACTATGTGGGCTTTATGAGCATAAGACGCATATCCGGTATAGATCTTCGATTATTGATCGATCTTGCTTCTTGTTCAGCAGGTTCACTTAAGATATCTGCGCCATCCAATGGGGAGAGTAAGGATAGAGCCGTGGACTTATATGTCCTGCAAAGGTAAAAGTACACGCTTGTTCTATTGGAGGGAACACACGGCGCATATGTTCATGAACATTCATGCGTGCAAAGTTATGTACGTTTGTTCGTGTGAATGTGTTTGTTTGTTGCGCAAGGTTTGTAACTTGTCTGTGCAGTGGCTCGATATCGAACAAATGAGCTTGGCCGCAGAACTAGACATACGTATTCCGGTCTCGTGTTTGCCTGACGTCATACCAATACTAATACTAACCCGAGCCCCACAGATTCTGAGCCATGGTTGCGTTGTTTGACATTTTGTGTGCTTAGTATTTTTGCTATGTTTTCTACCCTGCTTGGGTTGACTGAGGTTAAAATACTATACAATATCATGATTTGACTTTTTCGCAAAAAACATCTCCCCTACTCTTTTTGCATTTTGTTGATTTTGTAGTATAAATAATATATTATTTGCATTTTTGTGTTTTGTTATGTAAAGTGTTGTAAATTTGTTCTTGTTTTGCAAAGCATCTCCCCTACCCTTTGCTGGATGTGCTACAGTTAGCGACGAAACCGATGCTTTATAACCCCAGTAACTTCTCACATTAATTCCTCTTACGCCGCTCCATTTTCAGAAAGGTGTATAGCTTAATACCTCTCGTGAATATCAGGATGTCGGACTCTTACGTCAAAACTAATCATCCTCTGGGTGTTACTCATGACAATCGATTTTCGCCCCATCAATGATAGATGAAGGACCTATAAAAAGCGGATATCTCAATATCCACACTATTTACAAGGCTAGCACTTTTGTTATCAACAGTTCCTTACCGATACGCCGCTCGGCCACTGACACGGACATCGAGATATTTGGGAGTGATGTGGTGCTGCGCCAGATAGCGAATGGCTCGGGCGGCATCCTCGCTCTGCAGGCCAGCCGAGCGATCAACTGAGAACTTAACAGGATACTCCACCCCTGTAAACCAGACATAGATTTGACGCGTCGTGCCAGCTGGCAGCGTGATCTTTTGGACGGTGAGTTGGTGGCGGCGGACGGCACCAACGACTTTACCAATAAAGCCAAGGAATTGGTTGCTCGCGACGACTTGGTTATTACGCGTACCAATACCACTGTCGTCCACTACTTCAATGCTTGGCCGCGGCCCATAGGCGCGGCGAAAGGCGTGGCCCTCGGTATCAACAAAGAGTTGCTGGCGATTAACCGTCCAGACCACCGCCGCTTGGCGCATAGCGAGAGTGATAGTGCTGCGCCCCAGGCCAGCTTGCTGCGTGGCTGGGAGTACTGTAGCAACCTCGGGGCAATCATGCGTCTGGAGATAGGCCGCCAGCCGACTAGTATTGAGCACAAAGCGAAAACGTTCTAGCGGATGGGCAGTGAGATAGTCATTTATCTTGGCTTGGTAGAGCTGATGGTTGCTAGTGAGATTGCCTGCAATAACTGGTGTCGCAATGACGTTATCAAGCGCAAACCACACTGCAGCCAGCAGCCCCACTACCACTCCAAGCGACAATGCCACATGGCGGCGCGTCCGGCGCAAATCATGCGCATGCATACGCGGCGACCGCAGCTGCGCCTTAGACTCGCCCGCACTCGAGACACGGCTCACCAAGCTACCAGTCAGTGTACGGTTACGCCGGTAGGTGTAGGCGGTGCGTTGGAGCTGCTCTTCCCTCTTGTTTTTGGCAGCTCGGCGGCGCGCTGGTGGTGGTGTTTGTTTTGTGCGAAAGCCCATGATGCTACAGGCCATTATACCGTAGATGGTTGGTTGTTGGCAAAGGCTACTGACCATCAAACCAGCCAGCCAAATTAATTGATCACTGAGCTCTCAAGTGGTGAAGAACCCCGTCATTTTGACGGGGTGATATGTGCGTTCTGGTCTTACCTATCCTACTTCTGACACCGAGCCGTCTCCACTACCATTTGCGCTACATCGCGGGCGGCGTGGGGGCGCGCATAGGTGTGGAGACGCTGAGCAAGCTGCTGGCGCTGCGCAGGGTCGCGCACGAGGGTAAGAATGGCCTGGCTAAGGGCATCGCTCTGCTCTAAGGCGTCGTCTTGCAAGACCAGAGCAGCCTTAGCCTCAGCATAGATGGCGGCATTTTTGCGTTGGTCGCCCAGGTGATGAGCCGGCACCAAGATAGCTGCCTGCGCGAGGCCAGCGAGCTCCTGCGTGAAGGTGGCACTAGCGCGTGATACTACGACATCGGCTGCACCGAGCAATTGCGCCATATGCTCGAAAACGAAGGGTACGCAGTGAAAATCGGGGTGCTGCGGCGCTTTAGCCTGGGCGGCATCGTAATTGCCCTTACCCGCCACCAGATAAACCTGCATGCCAGCAGCCAGCAGCTCATCAGCAGCGCGCAGCACCGCGTGATTGATAATGGCCGAGCCAAGACCGCCACCGGTAGCGACAACTAATGGCTTGTGTGTATCAAGCGAGAAGGTCTGCCGTGCCTGCTGCCGCTGCGCTGGGGTGAGTGGGCGAAAATCAGCGCCAATCGGCACCCCCACATAGCGGCTACGCGATGCTGGATAGTGATAATGCTTGAGTGGCCAGCCCGTGGCAATCGCCGCCGCCCAGCGCGCCATCACGCGGTTGGTCAGGCCAGGGCGAGCATCGGAGTCATGGATGACCACTGGCACGCGCAGGCAGCGCGCTGCAATGCCGACCGGCAAACACACAAATCCCCCTTTGGCAAAGATCACATCTGGTCGCCAGCGCAGCACCAGCCAGAGACTCTGACATACGCCAGCCAGGATCTTAAAGATATCACATACATTCGCCAGGACAATACTCGGCATAAGCAACTGGCGCACCACGCTGAGGTGCTGGTAGCGCCGGAATTTGCCCGCAGCAATTGTCCGCACCCGCACTGGCACCGCAGCGCGCTGCATGAGCCCGCGCGACTGGCTAGCGAAGGCCTTATCGCAGACGAAGGTCACCTGCACATCGGGCTGGAGGGCTGCGATTTCATTAATGACGGCGACGACCGGCGTAACGTGCCCGCCCGATCCACCGCCGACTGCCAGTAGCTTCATGAGAGGTCTCCTTTTCGTTGATTGGTTGGTAAGCTGCCTGGCGTGATAATTGGAAAGCCAGACCAAGCGCACCAGCAATAAATACCATACTGGTGCCACCAAAGCTCAGCAATGGCAGCGTAATACCCGTCAGCGGGAAGACTCCAATCATCGACGCTACATTTAGCATAACATGTGCGCCCAGCCAGCCAAAGACCCCAGCTACCACCAGGCGCATTGTTGTATCAGGCAAACGCTCGGCAATCCGCAGCAAGCGCAGTAGTAGCGCTGCAAACAGCGCCAGCACGACTACTGCCCCCACAAAGCCAAACGTTTCACCAATGATAGCAAAGACTGAGTCATTAATCGCCTCAGGGAGATAGCCCGTCGCTTGGATACTGTTGCCAATACCCAGGCCAAATAGCCCTCCTGTACCCAGCGCAATCTTCGCATTCTTGATGTGGTAGCCATCATCATTGCTGCTGGCGGCGTGGTCATCCCCCTGGAAGAAGGTCGCCACCCGCTCCATGCGGTGCGGCGCGATAACGATAAGCAGTAGCACCAGTGCCACACAGCCCGCCGCTAGGTAGGCCAGCCAGCGCCAGCTCATACCACTCATCACCAGCATACACGCCACCATGGCAGTGAGCGCCAGGCCTGTGCCCATATCCTTTTGCAAAAATATCACGAAGAAGAGCGCGGCGCACATCATAATTACCATGGGGATGATCGTCTGATGGAGGTCGTTTATCACCCCCTGACGCATTCGTGTGCCAAGGAAGAGTGCCATATAGATAAGCATGCCAAACTTCAGCATCTCGGCCGGCTGGAAGCTCCCCAGTGGCCCCAGCGAGAACCAGCGGCACGCCCCAAGGCTACACTGAGCAATCGCCGAGACATGCAGCATATTACCAAGGACAAACAACAGCGCACACAGCACAAAACCGCTCGCTAGCAGCGTACCCGCCTTCTGGCGCAGCCATGCAAAGGGCACGAGCGACAACCCCACAAAGGCGCTAATTGATAGCAGCAAGCTCACCGTCTGCTTGATGGCGAAATAGCCATCGGTGTAGTAGTTGGTGTTGTGCGCCGCATTGAGCACATTGGCACGCTGCGGGCCAATGGCATACATCACTACCAAACCCAGCAGCATGAGCAGCCCCACCCAGAGGATAATCTGATAGTCCGGCCGGTGCAACCGTGGTACAGTAGTGGATGAAGCAGTGGCAGCATTGCGCCTGGTATGTTGCTCGCGGCGCACTAGCTGAGCCGACCGAGCCGAGGTCGATCGGTGAGCAGCACGGGTGCGGCGAGCAGCAACCATTCTAGATGTGTCCTCCACCCAGCGCCATCATCAAGCCAATAAAACCCGTTACACAAGAGATCACCCAGAAACGCATCGTCACCTTTACCTCCGGCCAACCGACTGCTTGGAAGTGCTGATGAATTGGTGCCGAGATAAACACCTTGCGGTGAAAGAACTTCTTACTGAGGATTTGAATAAGGCTCGAGCCCGCCTCTACCACAAACAGCACACCAATCACGGGCAACAAAAACAGCGTATTCGTCAGCATCGCCACCACGCCCAGGCTCGTCCCAAAGGCGAAGCTCCCCACATCACCCATAAAAAACCGTGCTGGATAGATATTAAACCACAGATAACTTAGCAGCGCCCCCACCACCGTGAAGCAAAAGCCTGCCAACTGCAAATGCCCCTGCAGCAAAGCAATCACCCCAAAGATGCAATAGCTCACTGCCAGCAGTCCACCAGCCAGGCCATCCAAGCCATCGCTAATGTTCACCGCGTTGCCAGTTGCCACCACCGCAAAGATAAAGAGCGGGACGATCCACGGGCCCAGCTGCCAGTCGCCAAGGTACGGCACATGCACTGTTGTATAGCCCAGCTTAACATAGAAGAACCAGGCCAGTACCGCCGCCATCACCGCGATCATTGAGAACTTCAGCCAGGCACGCAAGCCTGCCGAGCCCTCACTGTTGATATTGATCACATCGTCCAGCAGCCCCACTGCCCCACCACCAAGCAATGCTGCCAGTGGGAGCCAGGTCTGGGCTCGGTCGAGATTAAACCCCAGCGTCACCACAGCAATGGCCACAATACCAACCATCCCTGCCATAGTGGGGATATTGCGCGTAAATTTATCGGCATGGAGCTTGGTAAAGACCGTCAATTCCTCGCCCGTTGTGCTCGCGGCCCGCTGCTTTTTCCAGAACTTATAACGATACGCAAAGTAGGTATAGAGCGGCGTGAGGGCCATCGCCAGCAAAAAGGCCGCGACGCTGAGAAGAAATGTCGCGTTGAGCTCGCGAACGAGTGTGGTGAGGTTCATTATGGTGTGTGTCCTTTCGGCTCGAGCTTCATATAGTCGAGCAACCAATTAGATATATCCGTGAAAATCGGGTGAGCATCTTGACCCCCCTGCATATTCAGCCCTTTGCCCGAAACCTCCACCATAATAACATACGCCGGCGTTTTGCCAACCTCCCCACCAAAACCGAGGTAGGTACCGATGGTTTGGTTGGAAATATACTTGCCATCCTTGATGGTTTGCGATGTACCTGTCTTGCCGCCAATGTAGAACCCCGCGCGGTCACCACCCGCATAAAAGGCCTGGCGCGCTTGGTGTACCATTTCGCGCACAGTAGTAGATGACTGCGGCTTGATAACATGAGCATACGAGGCCTTGCGTGCCGCCTTGGCAAAGGTGCCATTGTCGTCAATCGTCCCTGCGATGATGGTGGGGCTATAGTACGTTCCACCATTAATAATGGCGCTAAAGCCAGCCGAGACTTGCAGCATCGTTGCATCCATCCCCTGGCCAAAGGACATGTTAGAGTAGCGCACTGCATTGCCCTGCTGCTGGGTGGGCGACACGATATTACCCTTAGCCTCACCAGCGAGTTCCACTCCCGTCAGCTGCCCAAGGCGAAAGCGCTTGTGGAAGTAATCATACATCGTGTCGCGCGCCTGGCGAGTGATGTAGCTGCCATTGCCCAAGCGCTGTGCAACGGTGACCATACCAGTGTTGAGCGACCAATTGAGGGCGTGCTGCATAGTAATATTGCCCGTCTGGCCTTTGCTAGCATTACCAATGGTGATGTCGTCTACCTTGATGCTATCGGTATTATTGTACGTCGTTTGCGGCGTGATAACCCCTTTGTCGATACCTGTCGCCACTGTAAATGTCTTGATGTCGGAACCCGGTTCATATGGCGTGGTGATAGTGTTGTTGTTGAGTGCAGCGACGCTTTTGATCGTCTTCAGGTTGGACGGGTCATAGGTGGGGAGGTTGGCCATAGCTAAGACTTGGCCATTCTGTGGGTTCATCACAACAGCACTGACATCAGTCGCACCGCTGCGCTTGGCCCCATCGACAAGCGCTTGCTCGACCCTCGTTTGGATGTTGCGATCGATCGTCAGTACCATGTTGGTCCCATTCTTAGCAGGCTGGTTGATATTCGTCCGGCCAATGGTTAGTGGTACTGAGCGAATATCTGTCACTGTCTTAAGCACCCCATCCGTGCCGCGCAGTTTATCATCATTGGCCTGTTCGAAGCCATACTTCCCCTTACCCTCGGCATCGACAAAGCCCAGCACCTGGCTGGCCAATTGGCCTTCTGGGTAGACGCGCTGGCTCATCGCATCAAAGCCCACCCCAGCGAGATTCTCCTTCTTGATAAGTTCAGCCTGCTTACGGCTCACTTTGGTGGCAAGCACTTGGTAGCGGCTTGGCTTACGCGTGATGTATTGGCGAAAATTCTCACGCACATTACCACCAGCCACCTGGTTGAGGACCGTCACAATCTTATCTACATCTGTCACGGCCATCGGGTCGGCCCACACGGTATAGACCGTCTCATTCATGACGAGCTTGGCGGGAGTAGTACCATCCATGGTGTATATCTCACCGCGCTGGGCGCGCAGACGAAATTGTTTGACTTGCTCGCTATCAGCCTGCGATACATAGTAATCATGCTGCAGCAACTGCACATACCCCAGGCGCAACACAAACACCACAAGTAGCCCGCCGAGCACAGCGGCGAGCGCCTGAGCGCGTGGCGTAGCAAGATGGCGCTGCAGCATGGGCTACTCGCTGGCGTACGCTGTATTGGCTGGTGTTGTCATCGTTTTGGCCACACTACTACCCTGCACTTCCTTGAGGGCGGTTAGACGAGCGTTATCGACCTCCAGGTCCTTCTTTTGCTCACTCAGAGCAGAGATCTTGTCGTCAATCTTGCTAGCCTCGTAGCCATAGCTGACCGTATGCGTTGCCTGCGCTAGATATATCAAGCCAAGGATGGTGATAAGGAGGGCAATCAGCACTGTATGGGTGATTGGCCCAAGTTTGATAGCCGAAGCAAAAGCAACGGTGTTACGGTTGCGCTTCCAGGTGCTCTGGCGTCGACTATTAAATTGCATTGTCCGTGTGTAGGTTGTCATTGTGGTGGTG